>CAYWGP010000127.1:0-45457 GCA_964458155.1 uncultured Bacteroides sp. | reverse complement strand
TGATCAAGGTAGTGAGGAGAAGCCGGAACTCCCGAGTTCCCTGTAGGAATTACCGAAAGTGAATTATCCCAGTCAGAGGTATCGAAAATATGTCTTTGGGCAGCTCCATGATTTGCAATAAATGAAAATCCAGTGGGATAGCTGTAAGGACATACGGTATGGAAGCTGCCTCCAACAGGATAGGGTCCTTTGTTTACCTTGAACAACCTGTCGACAATACTTACATTACCCAGGGGATGTACTAAAGCGAACTTATGCAGTGCTCCCCATGCCCAGGATCCCGGGTCATCCCCGAACATAATTGAAATGGTATCTACAGCGGCCACAAAGGCTGTCCTGATGTTATCATCAAAATTCTCCACCACCTGAGGAGTAGTCACATCATCACACCAGGCCGATTTCCCGGTGATCCTGATCTTTTCAAGCAGGTTAGCACTAAGGCTGCCGCCACGAATCAGGATGTCTGCCTGTTCTCCAAGTTCATCAAGGAAGATGGCCTTCTTCAGTTCGATCCACATGAATTCATAGATCATTGCAGCAGATGAGCCTGCCCCCAGTTTGTAATCCCAGTGGTTAAGCTCATCGTATGCCAGCTTATAGATGCCTTCCGTTTGCCCTTTCAGTGCATCAAGGTACACTGGTGTGAATTTCATAGCCAAGTGTGAGCTTTGGTCTTTGAGCATAGCTTTAAAATCCTCAATATTGTGCCTGCTTTTTGATTCTAGCATTTCCCTGATCCGTTCCACCCGGCTGGGTTGTGCGAACCATGTCCCGATGTAATAGGGGTAATCATCACCAATGGTCCGGTTGTTAGCACTTGAAACATAGCCGTAATCGGGATTTAATGAATAGGGCAGTTCTTCAAAAGGAACCTGACCGGTCCAGTCGAACAGGGAAGTATCGCCCGGATAGATCAGGTTGCCACCTCCTTTACGGATGGGCACGCCCGCTACCAATTGCAGCCCGATATTTCCAAACCTATCCGCATAGGCACAGTTCTGACCCACATAGAAGGTACTTACAGCATCTCTGAACTCATCCCAGTTCCCCGCACGGTTGAGACGGTAAATGGCCCCGAATTCATCGCTGAATTCGTTGCCCTGCCAACGCATGGAGATAACCTTGTCGTGAACTCCCTTGAAACGGCTGACGACAGGACCCCTGTGTGTAAACCTGTTGATCCTGATCACTGGTTCATCCATTCCTTTTACTGGAATGGACTCTTCAACCAGCTCCATGTCCATCCATTTCCCATCAAGCAGATACTGGTTGCTGTCTTCCGGATTAATGGTCTCCAGGTAGAAGTCTGTTTCATCCACCATCGCATTGGTCCATCCCCATGCAATATTTTCATTATGTCCTGCAATAATAAGAGGTGCGCATGGGAATGCTGTGCCGGTAACATTTAGAGAGCCTTCCACCACCTGATGCATCTGGTAAAAGATTCCAGGGGCCATTAGGCCCAGGTGCATATCATTGGATAGCAGAGGTTTACCGGTTTCGCTCCGGTTTCCCGAAACAGCCCAGTTGTTGGATCCACGGAACAATTCCAGGCCCAGTTCCTCAACAAGTTGAATGGCCCCATCCATGTGGGATTGAATTTCAAGGCCAGGGTCGGATGTCCTGAACTCGGGGTAAACCAAACTGTGTTGCAGATCCACATCAGGCAACAACTCTTCATAAAGCGCAGAATCCACCAGTTGTTGCATTTTGAATAGCGCGATCTCTTCGGTCCACCCTGAAGCCAGGGTCCAGTGCATGTACCCGATCAGGTTAAAGCTATGTTCCAGGGTCCATGGTTCAGGTTTGTATCCCAGTAAGGCAAATTCAAAAGGAAGCTTCTTCCAATACCTTACAATGTACTGATTCACACCATCTGCATATGCTTCCAGGCAGTGAATAAGCTCGGGATCTGTACGCTCAATGAGCATTTCAGATTTCTTCGACAGGCGAAGAGCTCTAAACAACTGGTCTGTATCTACCAGGCCAGGATCCAGTACTTCTGAAAGACGTCCTGTGGTGATCCTTCGTATCAGGTCCATCTGCCACAGGCGGTCCTGGGCCATTAGGTAACCCACAGTCCGATACAGATCCAGTTCATTCGTGGCATAGATATGAGGGATACCAAGAGAATCCCTGTATACTGTAACCCGATTGCTCAGTCCCTCCAGGTCCACATTCTCGTCGTAGTCGGGGACGGCCCTGGATTTCAAATGACTCAGAAAAATCATTCCGCCGGCAGCAGCCAGCACAAGCACTACCAGGATGATGGTAAGAATGCGTTTTAGAATTTTCATTTTTCGGGGTGTCTTAACGGTAATTGGAAAGTCTGACTTGCAGTTTAACAGGCTGGTGGTCGCTGTATTTAAAACCAAGATCGATGGTTTCCACATGATTCAGTTCAATGTTTGGGGACAGGAGAAAAAAATCGATAATAGTGGTAGGGGAGCTACTCCGGTCGTAGGGAAAAGCAAGACGCCTGTTGGTGGGCATGCCTGGATCGTAGGCCCATTGCCATCCGGGAGCGGGGTAATTTTCCTCAATATAGATCAGATCCTCGGTATCGAAATGATGGGAGGGAAGCTCAGGTTCAAGACCAAAGGGGGTCTGGTTCCAGTCGCCCCCAACAATTACATAGTTTCCCTTCTCATATTCAGAAAGAAGATATGTGCTGAGATAGCTCATCTGTTGAGACCTCAGGGAACCATCGTCATAAGCTGAATTGTGGGTATTTATAACAATGAGTTCTTTCCGGTTCATTAACAGGTAACGGTTCACCAGGAAGCATCGGTCCAGCATAAAGAGCTTTATGGGCCAGCTAAAATTGCCGGGAAAGCTGTGGCGCTCCACACTGGCCGGGCATTGCATTGAAAGGGTCATAAGTCCGGATCTTACCTTTCCCATGGGTTCGCTTAGTGGGATGGGGATAAATCCTACATTGTAATTCATCCCAAAACTACTGTGATAGCCCGCAAATTGATCCTTTAATTGCTGAAACTCATTAACATGATAACTTCTTTTAGAATCCTGATCCACCTCCTGCAGCAGGATGAAATCATACTCTCCGAAGGGAGTCAGCGTGTTGCTGATCCCTTCCATATTGGCCAGGACTCCCTCTCTTTCAGGTCTCATCTGCTCTCCGCCATCGTAAAAGAAATCCATGGAAGCATCCAGGCCCGCATAAGCAATGTTCCAGATCAGCAGATCCAGCTGGAGCGAGTCAGCAAGGATAGCAGCCTCGCATTCAATGCCCTGATCTATTATCTCCTCAGGTTTATAATCATCAATGGAGGCGTATATAAGGAACAATAAAAATGCTCCCACGAGAATGAGGAGCACATATAAAACAGGGCGGATAATCTTCATGTTTAACGACTTGGCAGATTAAATGTACATAATAATCTGTTTTTATGGAGATGGCAGGTTGGAAATTATTCCTAAATTGTCTACCCTAAACCGTCTTCAATGAAACCCCGACTATTTTCCCTTGCACTTTTCGTGTTTTTCTCTATCCCTTTGTTCGCGCAGGAAAGCGATACAATAACCAATAAAAAGGAAGAGAAAATTAAGACCGGATTTAACTTTGGAGCGGTTCCTGCGCTAGCCTATGACTCTGACATTGGCTTCCTTTACGGGGCTATTGTAAACTTGTACTGGTATGGAGATGGGACGCGTTACCCCAAGTACGATCATTCCGTGTACATGGAATGGTCGAGAACAACCAAAGGAAAAGGGATTAATCAGATTACCTACGATTCAGATAAACTGATCCCGGGCATCAGAACCTTTTTTGAAGTTACCTACCGGATAGATAAGGCCCTTGATTTTTACGGATTTAATGGTTACAAGGCGGTCTACGACATGGATTTTGAGGATACTTATGATTCGGAAGGAGATGCCAATCGCTTATTTTACAGGTATTCCAGGAATCTTCTACGTTTAACGGCCGATTTCCAGGGAGATTTAATCGGCGATAAGTTGAAGTGGCTCGGCGGGATTAATTTTTATGGTACTCAGATTGATGCAGTTGATATCGAGGATCTGAACGAAGGCAAAGATGCGGAAGATATGCTTTCGCCTAATTCGCTGTATAACAGCTACGTGGATTGGGGAATGATAAAGGAGGACCAGGCCAGTGGCGGGAACCATACCATCCTGAAGGGAGGCCTGGTATACGATACCAGGGATAATGAACCAAATCCATTTACCGGAATCTGGTCGGAGATGCAATTACATTACGCACCTTCCTTCCTTAGCAGTACGGACTATGGATATGGGAGGATCGTACTGACCCATCGCCAGTATTTCACCCTGATACCCGCGTGGATGAACCTGGCATACAGGCTCTCCTACCAGGGTAGAATCGGCGGAGAGACTCCATTTTATATGTTGCCCTTTATGTTCCAGACAGCTCCGAAGCTTACCAAGGACGGTGTGGGTGGATCTAAAACTGTGAGGGGTGTAAGACGCAACCGGATTGTTGGTGATGGCTTTGCCTTTGGAAATCTCGAATTGCGCGGAAAAATCCTGAAAACTTCCCTCTTTAAGCAAAATTTCTATGTTGCTCTTTCTGCCTTTGTGGATGCAGGGATGGTTACCCAGAAATATGACTTTGATTATTCGGGGATGCCTGATGATCTGCCGGCCGATTACCCGGATCAGATTATTGACCTGGATGCCAGGGAGGTTCCCCACGTAGGTTTTGGTGGAGGGATTCACTTTGTCCTGAACCAGAACTTCATTGTGACGGTGGACTATGGTATGGCAGTGAAAAAGGAAGATGGAGATTCCGGCGTGTATATAAACCTGAATTATCTCTTTTAAACTTACTCCGGATCCCACTCCTTGTAGAACTGATCCAGAAATTGGAGCATATATGCATGGCGCTCTTCTGCCAGTTCTTTGCCGGTTGCGGTATTCATCAGGTCCTTCAGCTTCAGCAGCTTTTCATAGAAATGATTAATGGTAGGTGCATCACTCCTGTGATAGGCCTTTGAATCCTTGTATTCCTGAAGGGGCATCTCCGGATTGTGGATGGGCCTGTTCTTAAACCCCCCGTAATTAAAGGCCCGTGCAATGCCGATGGCACCTATGGCATCGAGCCGGTCTGCATCCTGAACGATCTGAAACTCAATGCTAGAAATCTGATCCTGGGCGAATCCCCCTTTGTAGGAGACATGTTTAATAATGTTCTGTATATGCTCCAGCTTTGCCTGCTCCAAACCAAGTTTCTCTAAAAATTCACGGGCCATCCGGCTTCCTTCCTCCTCATCCCCGCCGTTGAACTTAGCGTCCGAAATATCATGAAGCAGGGCAGCCAGTTCAATGGTCACTAAATCGCCCGATCCTTCCTTTTCCCTGATATACCGGGCCGTATTCAGGACTCTTTCAATATGGTACCAGTCATGCCCGCCCTCGGCTCCCGCCAGGGTTTCTTTCACAAAGAAGATGGTGTTTGTAATGATATTCCCGGAATCCATACGAATCGCTAACTCACTAACTCATTAACGCTTAGCGAAGCTAAGCTTCCTAACTGTTCGCGCAGGGAGCTAAACAATCCCCGCAAATCCCATAAAGGCCAGAGCCATCAGACCGGCCACAATAAAGGCAATGGGAACCCCCTTCAGACGCCTGGGAACATTCAAGAGATCCAACTGCTCGCGGATCCCGGAGAAGGTTATCAGAGCAAGCCCGAAACCTATGGCGTTCCCAATGGCATAAACAGTGCTTTCCAGGAGGTTGAAGTCTTTTTGAACAGCCAGTACAGCCACACCCAGCACAGCACAGTTGGTGGTTATAAGGGGGAGGAAGATACCCAGTGCCTGGTAGAGAGGGGGAGAGATCTTTTTAAGGATGATCTCAACCAGCTGAACCAGGGATGCGATGACAAGGATAAAGGTGATGGTCCTCATGTAAACAATGTCCAGAGGTACCAGTACTGAATAATAAATCAGGTAGGTGACCAGGGTGGCGATCACCATCACAAAGGTGACCGCACCGGTCATCCCGATAGCAGTTTCCACCTTACTGGAAACCCCGATAAAGGGACAGATCCCCAGGAACTGGTTCAGTACGATATTGCTGACAAATACAGCAGCTATTATTATCAGGATATATTCCATGATCAGGAGGTTTTTTCTTTAACCATATTGGCAAGTACAATCAGGTAGCCAAGAGCAATAAATGCGCCAGGAGGGAGGATAAACAGCAGCATGCCATCTCCGCTGATTAGCTTCATCCCAAAGAATGCACCACTGCCCAGGAGTTCCCTGACAGCTCCCAGTACGGTGAGCGCCATGGTAAATCCCAGTCCCATGCCGGCCCCGTCCACCAGGGAGGACCAGATGGTGTTTTTTGAGGCAAAGGCCTCGGCTCTTCCCAGTACCAGGCAGTTAACAACAATCAAAGGGATAAACAGGCCCAGTGCGTCGAACAGGGCAGGTACATAGCCTTTCATCACCAGTTCTACCACAGTTACAAAAGAGGCGATGATTACGATAAAGGCAGGAATCCGCACCTTGTCAGGGATAAAACTCTTCACCAGTGAGACCACCAGGTTTGACATCACCAGTACGAAGGTGGTTGCCAGCCCCATTCCCAGTCCGTTTATGGCCGAGGAGGTAACCCCCAGGGTGGGGCATAATCCGAGAAATAAGGCGAATACCGCGTTCTCCTTAATAAACCCCTTGCTAAAGTTCTTCCATTGATTCATATCAATTGGCTTTTTGACTTTCCATAAAAGCTCCATAGGCACGTATTACTGCATCGCAGTATGCCCTGGAGGTGATTGTAGAGGCTGTAATGGCATCCACATCGCCACGGTCCTTCTTTACAGCCAGGTTAAAAGTATCAGGATGCTTGCCCATAAACTGCACACTGAAATCACTTTTACCCTTCTCCATCTTATCTCCCAGTCCGGGTGTCTCGGCATGTTTGATTACAGCAATATCGATAATGGAGCCATCGGGGGCAAATCCAACCATGAGTTTAAATTCACCGCTGAATCCCTTGTTTGTAAAGGTCTCCACAGCAGTTCCCAAAAGCTCTTCTCCTTTTCTGGCAGTGTAAAGATAGATACTGTCCCCATCCACGAACATGCGCTCCACTTCCTGGGAGGGTTCGTTGTCAAAGCCGGGTGCGACTACCCGGATGGCTTCATTCTTTTTCTTCAATTCGGCAAGGCGTATGGGTTCTTTGGTGAGCTCATATACCGATCCAAGAAGTCCTGCTGCCACAAGCGTAACCAATATCAGGGTAGCTACCATGCTCAAAAATGTGGATTCCTTTTTAGCCATGCTTCACCTCCTTTCCAAAACGTTTAGGTTTAACAAACTTATTAATAAGGGGAGTGAAACCATTAAAGATCAGAATGGCAAACTGAACTCCTTCGGGGTAGGCCCCGAAGATCCGGATCAGGACCGTCACAATCCCGATCCCCACTCCGTAAATGATCATGCCCTTGCCTGTCATGGGAGAGGTTACATAGTCGGTGGCCATGTATATGGCTCCCAGCATGAGTCCGCCGGTAAGCAGGTGAAACAATGGATCGGCAAAACGATCGGGATTGGCAAGCCAGAGAGTTCCGGTAAAAATGGCCACCGTAGCCAGTATGGAGAAGGGTATGTGCCAGGAGATAATCTTCCGGTACATCATGTAAAGCATCCCAAGCAGCAGGGCCAGGGCTGAAACCTCACCGGCCGAACCCGCTGTTTTTCCCATCAGGAGATGGAGAAAGGATGGAACTTCCGGCATAATCTCTGCCACGGTCCTGGTGGCCAGTCCCTCTTTCATAAGTCCCAGGGGAGTGGCACCGGTAACTGCATCGGTATAGCTCATCCACTGTCCCGGTTCGGGCCAGGCTGTCATGGCCACGGGGAAGGAGATAAAAAGAAAGACCCTTCCCACCAGTGCCGGGTTAAAAATATTGTTTCCCAGACCTCCAAAGGTCATCTTACCGATCCCAACAGCGGCCAGTGCACCAATCATCACCAATATGAAGGGCATGTTTGAGGGCAGACAGAAGGCCAGCAGCAAGCCTGTGAGCAGGGCAGAGCCATCCAGGTGGGTAGGCTTCACCTTCATCATATATCGCTGGATCAGGTATTCGAACAGAATGGCAGATGCCACCGAAACGGTAGTTACGATAATCATTCCTAACCCGAAAAACCAGACCGAAACAGCCAGGGCCGGAAGTAAGGATATTATCACCCCATACATCAGTTTCGGGACCGTTTCGTCCGTATAGGTATGTGGTGATGGTGATACAATGAATTTATTCATCTCAGCTTATCTTTCTTAAACAGCTTTTTCAGCTCTCATGATTTTAGCAACTTCAGCTTTTCCCAGTCTGATATAATCCAGCAGGGGTCGTGAAGAGGGACAGGTATAACTACAGCTTCCGCATTCGATGCAATCCAGAACCCTTTCTGCTTTCATTCGTTCAAAAAGACTCTTTTCGGACAGGTTCATCAGCAGATAAGGCTCCAGTCCCATGGGGCATACGGTCACACATTTTGTACAGCGAATACAGGGTAAGACATCTTTTCGCCTGGACTCTTTGTCATTGATTAACAGGATTCCCGAGCTTCCTTTCACAACCGGGATGTCAAGTAGTGGCAGGGCCTTGCCCATCATGGGGCCGCCATTTATTACTTTGGCGGTATCCCCTGGTAGCCCGCCGGCCTGTTCCACCAGATAGGAAACGGGGGTACCGATCCTGACCCTGAAATTGGAGGGTTTCTCAAGCGACTTTCCGGTGACTGTGACCACCCGGTCGATAAGGGGCCGGTTTTTCATCACTGCCTGGTAAGCAGCAAACGCTGTACCCACATTAAATACCACCACACCCACATCAACGGGTAATCCGCCCGAAGGTACCTCCCTTTTAAGCAGGGCCTGCACAAGTTGCTTCTCTCCACCCTGGGGATATTTCACCCTTAATCCCTGCACAGAAACGCTACTGCCGGCAACCATCTCTTTCATCTTCTTTATGGCATCCGGCTTGTTATTCTCGATTCCCACAATGGCTTTCTCAACTCCAAGTCCTTTCATAAGAATCTGTATCCCGGAGAAGATCTCTGCCGTATTTTCCATCATCAGGGCATGGTCGGCCGTAAGATAAGGCTCGCACTCCGCGCCATTTATTATCAGGTACTCGGCAGTTTTCCCCTTGGGAACCATCAGTTTTACATGGCTGGGGAAGGTGGCCCCGCCCAGTCCGACGATCCCTGCTTCCAGCATCTTTTTCCGGATATCTTCAGCGGGAAGCACGGTATTACGAACCAGGTCGTCAGAACGGTCGATGGTTTCCAGCCACTGATCGCCTTCCACCTGGATTTGTACAGCCATTTTGCGATAACCCGAGCTGTCCATAAACTGGTCCACCTTAAGTACCTTACCCGAAACCGAAGAGTGGATGTTGGTAGATATAAAACCTGCGTTCTCGGCAATCAACTGTCCCACTTTCACCTGGTCGCTTCGATTTACAAGTACTTTTGCCGGGGCTCCCAGGTGCTGTGCTATGGGTATGACTGCTACTTCAGGCGGGGGCAGTTCAACGATTGCATTACCCGAAGAGAGCTTGTGTTCGGGAGGATGAACCCCGCCCCTTGAAAATGTTTTAAGACTCATGGAATCGTATGCTTATAATGTCTCTATTTGCTTTCAGTTTCACTGGCTTCAACCGGCTCTTTAATCCTTGGAGGAGGGAAATTCAGCTCCAAAATGGCACTGGTCGGGCATTCTGCCACACATTTGCGGCATAATTTGCATTTTTCGGAATCGATAAATGCCAGGTTGTTCTCCATGGTAATGGCTTCGTAGGGACATACCTTAAAGCACTTGGAGCACCCGATACAGGCAACGCCGCAGTTCTTTTTCGCAACAGCACCCTTCTCCTCGTTGATACAACTCACGAAAATTTTCCGATCCTTTTTGTTCTTTTTTCTGAGCTCGATGATGTCCCTGGGACAGGCGGTCACGCAAGCACCACAGGCAGTGCATTTATCGTCAATCACTACAGGGAGTCCGGTATCCGGGTCCATATGGATGGCATCAAAATCACATACCACCACACAATCGCCTTCTCCGAGGCAACCATGCGGACATCCGCCTTCACCCGAGTACAGGCTGTGAGCAATGGCACAGGTGGGTGCACCATCGTATTCTGTAAGCCTGGGTCTGAATTCGGGAGTACCGTTACATCTGACAACGGCCACTTTTGGGGCCTGTACGATGGCTTCTCTTCCCAGAATGGAAGCTACATTCGCCATGGTTTCGTTTCCGCCCACCGGACAGAACAGAGCATCCCAGGACTCAGACTTTACCAGTGTTTCTGCAAAATTGCGGCAGCCGGGAAATCCGCATCCGCCACAATTGGCTGCAGGGAGTGCCTCTTCAACCTCGTCGATGCGCGGGTCTTCATATACTTTGAATTTCTGGGCGACAAAGTATAGAATGATGGCCGCGGTGGCACCAATAGCAACCAGTGTGATAATGGTATAAATAATAATCTGGCTCATTGCGCAGTAAATGTTTTCTTTATGCTGAATGTAAATGTGGATTCAATACGTTTCCGGAACAAGTAGAGCCCCAGGTAATAGGGAATAAGGGAAAGTAAAGCAAAAGAACCAGCTCTTAACTCTGATGCACCCATGGCAATCATAGCAATCAGAACCAGCATCACCAGGACAAAGGGATAAAAATAACCCAGGCCCACTGCTTTGAATCCAAGGCGCTTTTCAACCTGCACCTTTACTGTTTCCCCCTGCCGGTACATAGAGCCATGTACGGGAACATCCAGGTACTTCTCTTCCTGATCGGCAGCACTGCAAGCCCCTTTTGCATGACAGGACGCACATGCCGAGACATTGTCAATTTTCACATGTGCCATATCCCCGTCTATCTGTTCTATGATCCCCTCGTGCTCAATCATGAGCACAAAATTATTGATGTTGTATGATTCTCACCTGCTGAAGGTCATATTAATTATTTTTCACAGTTATTTATAAACGATATAAATAGGTTACAGAAAGGAGAGTCAATAATTCTTGCTAATTTGGCGCAGTTTTTGCGAAGAAAGATCTTGAAATATGAGAAAAATGAAAATGCTGAAGAAAGTTATATATATACTTCCTTTCTTATTTCTTGCAGCGTGTGAGGAAGAAGTGCCGGATGCAGCTCCCACAGTTGAAATTGTAAGCCCGAAGAATGGGGAGACCCTTTTGCAGGGAGATAACATACCCATAAAGGCAATTGCCGAGGATGAGGATGGGACCATAGTTGAAGTTATAATTTTTATAGAGGGTGAAGAAGTGGCATCTTCGGAGGAATCCACATACGTATATTTTTGGAACACCGCCGATATCGAAGTAGGAGAATATGTTCTGAGTGCACTGGCCATTGATAATGATAATAAATACGTTTCTGATAATATCACCATTTTGCTGGATAATCCGGGAGGATTTAACCCCGATCTCACCTATGGCTCCGTGAGCGATATTGAAGGGAACACTTATGCGACCATTGATATTGGTACACAGGTCTGGATGGCAGAAAACCTTCGGGTGACCCAGTATGCCGACGGGACTCCTATTACGGAGCTGCAGGATGAAAGTGAATGGGGAGCGTTAACAGCAGATGCACAGGTATATTGCTGGTACGCCAATCTCCCGGACAATGAAGATACTGCAAGTGTATTGTACACCTGGGCAGCGGCAATGCAGGGGATGACAGGCAGTGATACAATCGGTGGTATTCAGGGTGTTTGTCCCGATGGCTGGCATTTACCTTCGGATGCCGAATGGATGGAGCTTGAAATTTTTCTTGGAATGACTTTAGCTGATGCAGCTAAGACCGAATGGCGAGGCAGCGACGAGGGAGTCCAGTTGAAAGAGACCGGCTATTCAAAATGGGCAGAGGCCCCTGCCGGAGGCTCCAATACAAGTGGTTTTACGGCAGTTCCGGGAGGTTTCCGCAGTGCCACAGGCACCTTCTATAATTACAATCAATATGCAGCGTTCTGGACAGCTACTGCACAGCCTGATACTGAAAAGGCCTATCTCAGGTCGCTCAAATTTGACAACGAACAGGTATACCGGCAATACAATACCAGGAGCATGGGTTTCTCGGTCCGTTGTGTACAAGACTAAGCACTAACTTATCTTCCCCCAGTCGATTCGCTGTGGATTTCCCTTTTTGATGTGCTTGACAAAAATGAAGTTCTTGTCAAGTTTCAGATCCGGATCTTCTGAAATGATCAGTTCGGCGGTATCCCTTGCCAGCTGCAGGATCTGACTATCCCGGCCCAGGTGGGCGATCTTCAGATTGAAAGGCACTCCACTTTGCTGGGTTCCCTCAATATCGCCAGGTCCGCGCAGCTTCAGATCCACCTCTGCAATTTCAAAACCATCGTTGGTCCCGACCATGGTCTCGATCCGTTTTTTACCCTCATCCGAGAGTTTATATCCCGTCATCAGGATGCAGTAGCTTTGATCGGCTCCCCTGCCCACCCGGCCACGAAGCTGGTGAAGCTGGGATAGTCCGAAGCGTTCAGCACTTTCGATAATCATAATGGAGGCATTGGGGACATCCACACCCACCTCGATCACGGTGGTGGCCACCATAATATGTGTGCGACCGGCCACGAAATGAGCCATGGAGGCTTCCTTCTCCTCTGGTTTCATTTTCCCGTGAACAACACTCACCTGGTACTTTGGCGGTGGGAAGGCCCGGGAAATGCTTTCAAGTCCGTCTTCCAGGTCCTTATAGTCCATGGTCTCTGATTCCTTAATCAGGGGGTACACAATATAAGCCTGCCTGCCCAGGGCCAGTTGTTTTTTCAGAAAGCCAAATACCATCAGTCGTTTGGAATCGAAAGAATGGCGTGTGATAATGGCTTTCCTGCCCGGTGGAAGCTCATCTATTACGGATACATCCAGGTCGCCGTACAGGGTCATGGCCAGGGTACGTGGGATGGGTGTTGCGGTCATTACCAGCACATGGGGCAGCACATCGGCCTTCTTCCAGAGCCTGGCCCGCTGGGCCACTCCAAAACGGTGTTGTTCGTCAATTACAACCAGGCCCAGTCTGTTGAACTGAACAACATCCTCAATTACGGCATGTGTTCCAATAAGAATATGAAGGGTCCCATCAATTAATCCTTCATGGATGGGTACGCGCACCGCCTTCTTCACCGAGCCGGTGAGCAGTTCCACACGAATATCCATTCCATCCAGAAATGTACTGATACTCTTGTAGTGCTGCTGCGCCAGAATCTCTGTAGGTGCCATGATACAGGCCTGAAATCCATTATCGATGGCTATCAGCATAGACATAAGTGCCACCAGGGTTTTCCCGCTTCCCACATCTCCCTGGAGCAGGCGGTTCATCTGCCGCCCCGACCCCATATCCCTTCGGATCTCCTTCATTACCTTTTTCTGGGCCCCGGTCAGTTCAAAGGGCAGGTGTTCCTTATAGAAGGTGTTGAAGCTTTCTCCTACGGTTTCGAATATATTTCCCCGAAAGCGCTTGTTTCGCTCTGTCTTCCCCTGCAGGATATTAAGCTGGATATAAAACAACTCTTCAAATTTGAGGCGAAGTTCTGCTCTCTTATATTCATTGCTTGAATCCGGGAAGTGGATCTGCCTCATGGCACTATCCAGGTTGACCAGATTCAGTTTTTGCAATAGCCAGGCCGGCAAGGTTTCTTCAAATTTCCTGGGCAGGCCCTTGATCAGGTTTGCCTCCAGCTTGCTGATTGCTTTGGAAGTGAGATAGTTGTCCTTCAGTTTTTCGGTGGTGGAATAGACGGCCTGCAGTTGGGAGCTGACCACATGTTTCTTTTCAGGATCCTCCAGCTCGGGGTGGACCACATTCAGTTTTCGCTGGTAAACCGATGGCCTTCCGAAAACCACCAGCTCTTTCCCCACCGGGTAGTTTTCAGGGATCCATTTGGCCCCCCTGAACCAGACCAGCTCCAGTCGTCCACTCCCATCGGTGAAATGGGCCACCAGGCGCTTTCCCCTTCCTTTACCCATTGAAGCGAAGCTCTCTATTTTTCCTTTGATCTGAATAAAGGGCATATCAGAACTAACCTCAGAGATTTTATAGAATCTGCTCCTGTCCACATAGCGGTAGGGATAGTAGGTAAGAAGATCCTCAACAGTGTTAATATTCAGTTCTTCCCTTAGCAGGTCGGCCCGTTTGGGCCCCACCCCCGGAAGAAATTGAATGTCCTGTTGAAGATATTGTTGCATGCGTGAAGCAATTTATGTAAAATTAGCCTATTGCAGAAACCTTCCATATGGTCTGGCGAATATTCTCTTACATTAAGCATCTGTTCCATACCAGGCACCGGTATGGTCACGGGATCCACTCACCCTACCTTTTTGAGTTTATAAACGGGGTGCTTTTTAATTCGAAAGGATTTATTCCACCCCCGGCTGTTATTGCGGAGCACCGGAAGCTGCGATCTGCGAATGCGTTTGTGAAGCGATCTTCGGTTTCAGAGAAATATGGCCTTTTGTTATTCAGAATTACCAGGTGGTTCCGGCCAGAGATGATCATAGAGCTGGGTACAGGATTGGGTGTCAGTACGATGTACCTCTCATCGGGATCGCCGGAAACTCCTTTGCACTCCATTGAGGGAGACAAGGACAGGGCTGCTCTTGCAGCGCAATTGATATGCAGGTGCTCTCCGGGACCGGTATCCATCCACTGGGGCCGGATGGAGGAGAAGCTGGAAGATATTATACCCTTGCTTCCTCAGCGCTTTGTGGCTTTTGTGGATGGAAACCACCATTATGAACCTACGATGGATTATGTTAGGAAACTGGTGGAGAGGGCAGGTAATGAGGCCTTAATCATTATGGATGATATCTACTGGTCCAGGGGAATGCAGAAGGCCTGGAAGGAGATCATTACATGGCCGGAGATAAGGGTGAATATCGATCTGTTTCATCTGGGAGTTCTTCTGCTCAGGAAGGACCTCCCTAATACAGAAATTAAAATCAAGTTTTAAACCTTTTATGAATTAAGTCTTCTTATTAATATGTATTTTCGTCTACAAGAAATTTGAATATGGAAACAGTTATAAGTCTGGATAAAATCGTCAAAAACTATTACATAGGTTCAATCACCGTTGAAGCCCTTCGTTCTGTTAGTATTGATATCAAGACAAATGAGTATGTTGCCATCATGGGGCCATCCGGTTCTGGCAAATCCACGCTGATGAACCTGGTGGGAGCACTGGATACTCCCACAAGTGGTGAGTATATCCTGAACGGAACAGATGTGAGTAAGATGGATGATAACAGGTTGGCTGAGATTCGCAACAGCGAGATCGGATTCATTTTCCAGACATTTAACCTTCTGCCCAGGTATACAGCGCTGGAAAATGTCATGTTGCCTCTGATCTATGCCGGTGCTTCGAAAGCAGATCGCGCCAAACGGGCGACAACCACGCTTGGTGAAGTAGGATTGGCAGATCGCATGGATCACAAGCCCAATGAGTTATCGGGTGGACAGAGGCAGCGTGTTGCAGTGGCACGGGCACTGGTAAATGATCCATCCATTATTCTGGCCGACGAGCCCACGGGTAACCTTGATTCCAAAACCTCCGTGGATATTATGAAGCTGTTCGGGCACATCCACGAAAGGGGAAATACCATTATCCTGGTAACACACGAAGAGTCCATTGCCCGCTATGCACACCGGATCATCAGGCTACTGGATGGGGAGATCGATAAGATTGAGATCAATAAAAATCCAGAGAAATAAAGAAATCGGGTATCTATACCAAAGGAGGAGATAAGGGCAAAACTTCCCTTATTGGTGGCAGGCGTGTACCCAAATACCATGCCCGCATCGAAGCCTATGGCACGGTGGATGAGCTTATGGCCCATACCACCATGTTAAGAGATCTGCTTAATGACGAGGAAATCAAAGAAGAACTATTGAAAATTCTGAATATTCAGATGGCCACTGCCTCGGTTCTGGCAGCAGATTGCGATGATTGCCCGGTGGAGATTCCCGTTGTGGGTGAAGAACAGGTCTCCTTTCTTGAAGTAAGAATAGATGAAATGGATGCTTCCCTGGAGCCGCTCACATCCTTTGTAATACCTGGGGGAGACCAGGCCGTCTCCCAGGCCCACATTGCAAGGACTGTTTGCAGGCGAACAGAGCGATGTATACTTAAACTCGCTCAAGATGTTAATATTCAAGAAGATATACTCCGTTTTTATAACAGGTTATCTGATTATTTTTTCGTACTCTCACGAAAAATTGCGCACATTAAAGGGGTCAGACAGGAACCTTGGAAACCGGGGTTGTAGGAATTGATTTTTTTTTTAAATTTGCCGCACTTAAAGGCAGTTTAAAATTAATTTGATTACGTAGATGTACTGGACCCTGGAATTAGCTTCGAAACTAGAAGATGCACCGTGGCCTGCCACAAAAGATGAGTTGATAGACTTTGCGATCCGCTCAGGTGCTCCCATGGAAGTTATTGAAAACTTACAGGAGATTGAGGATGAAGGAGATGTCTATGAAAGTATAGAAGATATCTGGCCCGACTATCCCAGCAAGGACGATTTTTTCTTCAACGAGGATGAGTATTAATCCGGCTTAGCCAGGCAGGCTATTTCCATATAAAAATATCTTCCCATTTAAGGGGGCGCCACGCCTCCAGCCACTTAAAATCACTCAAGAGTGCCTCTTCGGCAGGAAACATGGAGAGAGGATAATAGGTACCATCTGGTTGTGTGGTGTATACGACTCTGGAAATCTTATTATCCCTCAGGTAGATGATCAGATCGGAGCATACTGTTTTATTGGCACCCACAATGATATCCTGATCCGTGGCATAGTAGATGGTTTGTCCGTTTCCCGTAACCAGGATTCTGTCCAGTTTATTCTCTTTGAAGAAGCCGGTCATCTCCTTGCCCCTCATTTGATCGAAACTCGCCGAATCTTTCTGGGAGGCAACAAAAGCCACCCCCATGAGATCCATTCTTTCCAGTTGTTGATCCACCATATAAATTCTTATATGGCTGGCAGTTAACTGGTTTTCGTCGGACCAGATCACTGGTTCGCCATAGAAATCAAAGGCACTGTCGGCCTCCACATATACCAGGGAATCGCACATGACCTGCAGATCGGTCCGGAAAATTTTCACCTTGTAGTAAGCCCTCAGAATTCTGCTTTGTTCCTCCGTATCCGGATTCTGTATGGAGTGCAGCGTATCGGCATGTACATACATGGTATCGGGCCCATCTACCTGGATCATCAGGGCACTGTCGGTGACCATGGCGGTCTCCTGTTCGCTGTAATAGAGCCCATAATTCCCTTTCAGTGTCATATTTTGAGCCGTATCAATCAGTTCCACATTGGATATTGCCCTGCCAAATCCCTGTTCGGCTTCATAGTACAGACTGTCACCTTTAAGTATTCTGCCTCCCTCTTCCATGTAGGCATGATCGGTCACATAGGAGATATCATTTTGCATATCGTACCATCCGTTCTCGCAATAGATGTAGCGTTCATGGCCCAGGATTTCGGTGGGACCGCTGAAGTAGGAGATCTCTTCCCTTGTATTGTACCTCATGCTGTCGGTATGGATGGTATAATCGGGATTAACGATCACCACACTATCCATGAAATAGAAATTTTCTGTATCGAGAATATAGCGGCCCCTGCCGCTGGTAAGACGGCTGTCGGCCTGGGTCAGGATCCCCCCACCCAGATAGTAGGCAACGCCGGCTGAGCGGTTGTAATTAAGGGAGTCTGTCAGCAGAGTAATGTCATTATTAACCAGCACCACATTGTTCCTGACACGGGCCAGCTTGCTGACACCATTATAATATGCCAGGTCGCCAGAGAGATTGAGGGTGTCACCCTGTCGTATTTTTACATTGCTAAAGGCATCCACCGAAGAGGTGGAAGGGTAGAAGTAGGCCGAGTCACAGGTCATGAGCACATCCTCGTGCTTCAGCCTGACATTGCCAATAAGTTTCCTGGCATCATCCCCGATTTGCACGTCAAAAGCAGTTAAATCGGCATTGAGGATGTCAAGTGTGGTGACCCGCTGGCCGGTAGCCAACTGCAATGGAGCCAGCAAGCACAACATAAGCAGTCCCGGGCGGATAAATTGCTTATGCCTGCTCAGGATCATTTCTGGCTGGTCTGCTGGTCCGGATTTCCACAATTCCTGTATACCATATCCCTGCGGATGTAAGTGGACTTTTTCTTCTCCTCATACCACTCTTTCAGTACCTCGTTATTTTTGTTGACCAGTGCCATGTTCTGCAGGAGCATGTAATCTTGCTTAAGGTTGGCACGATGAGGTTCAGTCCTGGTTTTCAGATAGATTATCTTATAGCAGAGTTTGTGGTTATGATCGGTCGATTCGTATGGTTCCGAAAGGTCCTTTACCTTCATGTTCCGGATCATATAATAATCTTTGGTTGGCAACTGATCCAGCTGAAAGGTTGAGGCCTGGGTTTGTGGATTTACCAGCATTCCTCCATTCATGTTTGTCTGCATGTCTTCAGAATAACGCTTGGCTGCCCAATCGAATGAAATTGAGTCAGCTTCGACTACTGTTTTAAGACTATCAAGTTTATAGATTGCTTTTTGCTTGGCGTTGGCATCTGCTTTCGGGTTCATAAGGATGTGCCTGGTATTGCACATGTCGCCGCGACGTTCTATTAGCTGAATAATGTGAAATCCAAAAGAACTTTCAACAATTTTGGATACCTGTCCTTCTTGCAGTGACCACGCCGCATCGGCATAAGCTTTATCCAGCTGGGAGCGCATCATGAAGCCTATTTCGCCCCTTCTTGAGGCTTCAGGAGCCTCAGAATAGAGTATGGCCAGTGTTCCAAAATCCTCACCCTCCTGGACCCGTTTACGTAGTTCGAGCAGGCGCTCTTTTATCACAAAAACAGCTTCTTCACTGTATTGGGGATAGGCCACTATCTGTGCCAGCTCCACTTCTGTATTGATATATGGGATGCTGTCGGGATCCATCGAACGGTAAAAGCTTTTTACATCGGAAGGAGTGGTAGTCACATCTTCAACGATGGTATTTCTTACCTGGTCGGTTATCATCTGTTCCTGGATGGCTTCACGCAGATCGTCTTTGATGTCGAAGATCGATTTGCTGAAATAGTCTTCCATTTCCTCTTCGCTTCCAAACTGACCAATAAAATAGTTAAGGCGCGACTCCATTTGCATCTCAACCATATCGGGGGCCACTTCAATACTATCTATTTTGGCCTGGGTCATCAGAAGTTTCCGTTCAATAAAGCTGTTGTATATATTACAGCGTATATCTGAACTCACATACTGTCCGGACATTTTCATCTGAAGGTATTCCTGTTCTATATCTGACTGGAGAATATCAAAATCACCCACAACTCCAATGACCTTGTCTATAACCAGGGGCTGGGCCACCATGTTTAATGACAGCAGTGCTCCGAGCAAAATATATATGAATCTCATTTTCATGTTCATTATTAATAAATTTCAAACTGGTTCCGGGACACCCCATCGGTATACACACGACGCTCCAGATCTATAATAAAATTAATCTTGCGCTTATTCAAAATTATATTGGTAATATCTTCACTAACCAATTCCAGGGGTGCCACCTTTCCTTCGGTGAGGAATTCGCTGATATGTACCAGGTACCTGAACATCGAATCGCTTGTGTTTATATTGCGGTAGCTGTTAAGGTACCTGACCGGATTTGAAATCCGAACGGGAAGCTGATCCTTAATGGATAAAAAGTCAACCCAGGTATCATTGAAATCACTGTACTTTTCGGCATAGGTGATACAATATTTCTCCATCTGGTCCAGATCCTGCTCACGATTGCTCCACGACCAGCGACTTAACTGGTCCAGGTCCGGGGCCGAAAGGGGAACCTTGATAAAGGTGCCTTTGATCACATTCTGGCTAAGCACGAAGTTTTTGCTGTTTTCTTCGTAATAGGCCTTGATTTCACCTTCGTTTACCAATGTGTCCATCTTCTGCTGGAGGAGGTTCTGGCGATAGGTATAGATCAGCAGGGAGCGGTGGTATTCCTCAATCTGAGTCTCAAAATCCATTTGCTCTTCAGTCAGGGCCTGTTCTGCCCGGTGCTGCATAAGCAGATCTTTTACCCAGGTATCAATATAGCGTTTGGCGAATAAGGCACTGTCTTCCGGATTTGCCCCTGAAGGGATAACCTTTTCCAGATCGGAAGGGTAGAGATAGGTCTCAAATACACGGGCTACAGGTTCTTCCTGAACATCTTCCCTGAACAGAGAGCAAGCCTGAACCAGGAACAGAAAAAGCGAAAAAAGTAATATGATGCTCCTCATCCTTATGGTTTAATACTGTTGAGCATGTCCTGGTTGACAGTCACCGGATATTTCTCCCTCAGTGCCATCAGCCATTCCGATTCCAGCGACTCCTGGTAGTCCGAAGTAATCTGGCCCCGGGCTTCATCCAGTTTTTTAGGTTCGGGCGACCGTATTCCCTTTACAATAACAAAGGTGCTTATTCCTTCGTCCTCAATCACCGGTCCGGGTCCCGAAACACCAAAGCGCTCATCTATGAGATCATTCTCACCTTTTTCAACCAGGTCGTGAGTCAGGGTAATGCAGGGGAGGGTATCGTTATTGCAGTATAAGACATTCAGATCTTCCTGATCCAGTTTACCTTTCCTAATCTTTTTATAGGCTTTGCGTACTCCTGCCACACTGGCTCCCTTGTCGCATGAAACAATATATGCATCGCATCGCTCACCCCACATATAGGATTTTTTGTGTTCTTTGTAAAATGCCTCAAGTCCTGCAGTATCGGCCAGGGCTGCGGACCAGACTTTCTGATCCATAATATCAAATAGCAGTATCCCGTCGTGATACTCTTTATATATATACTTGAATTCAGGATATTTTTCTGGCAGCCGGACTTCTTCATAGGCAATTACGATTTCATCAGAAAAGCTCTTATAAAGCTGATCGACAATTACCTTGAGATTTCTTACTTTTCCACGATAGGGATTCTCTTCCATATAGGAGGCAAACTCGCCACATAAGACTACCTTTTCTCCAATCTTAATTAACTGGGTGTCCAGGTTCTTCAATTCTCCTGCTTTCCAGGAGCCCAGCCGGAGACTTGAATCAGCAGCCATGTAGATGGGCTGAAGAGCTTCCCTGTTCTCACTGTATGCATACTCAGCTTTAAGTTTGGTGATGAAGTTATCGGTCCGGGCGCTGTTACGGTCACTACGGTCGATCTTCTGCTGCAGCTCCGGTTTCATTTCCTCGTAGCTGCCAATCTCCCTTTTGTCAATTAATTTAACAATGTGCCATCCATAGAAAGTTTTAAAGGGTTTGGTATAGTCTCCCTTTGTTTCAATGGAAAAACAGGCATCTTCAAACTCGGGAATCATTCTTCCGGTCCCGAACCATGGGATCTCTCCACCTGCTCTGGCAGAGTTTCCGTCATCTGAGTTATGCATGGCCAGTAATCCGAAATCGGCTCCCATCTGGAGACTGTCATAGACCATCTGGATTCTTTTGTAGGCCTCTTTTTTCTGATCTTCACTTATTCCCTGGGGGGTCCGGACAAAAATATGGGCCACCTTCACACTTCCCCGGGCGGGTCTTATATCAGTGACCATGACAATATGGTATCCATAGTTGGTTCGAAATGGCATGCTCAATTGCCCCACGGGGGTGTTATAGGCTGCTTTTTCGAAGGGGTAGACCATGGAAAAAGCAGTGAAGTAGTTCAGGTCTCCACCATTTTGCTGAACCGAGGCATCCTCTGAAGTGGCCCGGGCCACGACTTCAAATGCTTCACCACCTGCAATCCGGCTCCTGATTTCCATGATCTTTTCATAAGCTGCCAGCGTATCCTCCGGAGTGGGGCTTTCGGGAAGCCTGATCAGGATATGGCTGGCATGGATGTCATATTTGGACCACTCGTAGGCTTCCTTCATCATGCTTTCTTTGGCCTCTTCATCGAGCAGGTAAGGTTTGGCCAGCTGTTTCCGGTAACCCTCCAGCTCCTGGATGAATTTAGCAGTGGTGTCCATACCCAGTGCTTCAGCTTCTTTTACTTTGATTTTGAAGTTGATAAAGAGCTTCAGGTATTCTTCAGGGCTTTGCCGGTTAAGTGAGGCCTCATTGTTATTTTTCCGGTAGATCCGTTCAAACTCTGCAAGTGTTACATTCTCATCCCCAATGGTCAAAAGAACCTGAGATTCCTGTCCGGAAAGTCCAGTTGCCAGAATGGTAGCAAGGACTATTAAGAGTACTCTATTTTTCATATGTTCACGCTAATTTTAAATAGAACGATTAATGAATCTATATATTACCTGCTGTAATTGGGGGCCTCCCTGGTAATAGTTACATCGTGCGGATGGCTCTCCTGAACCCCTGCATTGGTAACACGAACAAATTGTGCCTTTTGTAAGGCAGGGATATCAGCTGCACCACAGTATCCCATGCCTGCCCTAAGGCCTCCGATCATCTGGTAGATCACCTCGGTAAGATCTCCTTTAAAAGGGACCCGCGCGGCAATGCCTTCAGGAACCAGCTTCTTAATATCGTCTTCCATATCCTGAAAGTAACGGTCCTTGGAGCCATGCTGCATGGCTTCCAGCGAGCCCATGCCCCGGTAGGATTTATACTTCCGGCCGTTGTAGATTATGGTTTCACCGGGAGACTCCTCAACGCCGGCAAACAGAGAACCGGCCATGATGGAGCTGGCACCCGCTGCCAGGGCTTTCACTATATCCCCGGAGTACCTGATACCGCCATCGGCGATTACAGGAACTCCTGATCCTTTTATGGCATTGGCTACATCGTAGATGGCTGTCAGCTGGGGGACACCCACTCCTGCAATAACCCTGGTGGTACAGATGGAACCCGGACCAATACCAACTTTGACCCCATCGGCTCCAGTTTCAACCAGTGCTTTAGCTGCTGCTGCCGTGCCTACATTGCCTACGACCACATCCAGGTCAGGGAACTTTGCTTTCACCTTTTTCAGGCTATTCAACACAGCTATGGAGTGTCCGTGGGCCGTGTCAATGACTACTGCATCTACTCCTGCTTCCTCAAGGGCGGTCACCCGCTCAAGAATATCTGCGGAAACACCGACTGCCGCTGCCACCCTTAATCTTCCCTTTTCATCTTTGCAGGAGTTTGGACGATCCTTGGATTTGGTGATATCCTTGTAGGTGATCAGTCCGATCAGTTTATGATCGCCGTCTACCACGGGGAGTTTCTCAATCTTATGTGCCTGCAGGATCATGGCCGCCTCGGCCAGTCCGGTATTGCGGCTGGTGGTAATGATATTTTCCATGGTCATTACCTCTTCGATAGCCCGTTCCATATCCTGTACGAAGCGGAGATCACGGTTGGTTACTATCCCTATAAGTACATTATTACTGTCTACCACAGGGATCCCTCCGATCTTATATTCCTTCATCAGGCTCAGGGCATCGCTGACAGTCCCTTCCTTCCTGATGGTAATGGGCTCATGGATCATTACACTTTCGGCTCTTTTAACCCTTTTAACCTGCCTGGTCTGTTCCTCAAGTGGCATGTTTTTATGAATCACACCTATACCTCCTTCACGGGCAATGGTAATGGCCAGTTTCTCTTCGGTAACTGTATCCATGGCTGCAGATACTATGGGTGTATTCAGCTGAATATTCCTGGAGAATAGTGATCTGATACTGACCTCCCTGGGAAGAACCTCTGAAAATGCAGGAAGAAGCAGTACATCATCAAAAGTCAATCCTTCTGAAGCGATTTTATCCTGGGCAAATGACATTGTATGATAATTTGGTTATTTTTAAATGTGGCAAAATTACAAAAAAAAAGCTTAGCAGATCGACAGGAAATTAAGGGGATTTTATTGGAGACCTGGGGCTATGATGAATTCCGTCCCCTGCAGGAGGAAATCATCCTTTCCGTCCTTTCCGGAAAGGATACTCTGGCCCTGATGCCAACCGGTGGAGGGAAGTCTCTCACCTTCCAGGTTCCGGCTCTTGCCATGGAAGGGATTTGCCTTGTTATTACTCCCCTGATAGCCTTGATGAAAGACCAGGTGGATCAGTTGAACCACAGGAAGATTAAGGCCATGGCCATTCATTCAGGGATGAACACTTACGAGATTGATGTTGCACTGAACAATTGTGTTTACGGCGCTTATAAATTTCTCTATGTTTCACCGGAACGCCTGGCCAACAGAATATTCCGTTCCAGGGTCAGAGATATGAATGTAAACCTGCTTGCCGTGGATGAGGCCCATTGTATCTCCCAGTGGGGATATGATTTCAGACCATCTTACCTGGAGATCAGCACGCTCAGGGAGATTCTTGAGGATGTCCCGGTTCTGGCTCTTACGGCTACGGCTACCCCCGAGGTAAGTGATGATATTCAGGAACGCCTTCAGTTCCCGGGGAAGAATCTTTTTCAAATGAGTTTTAACAGGGAGAACCTGGATTACCTTGTGGCGGCCACCGAGGATAAGCCCAGGGAGTTGCTGCAGCAGCTTGGGCAGATGGAAGGTTGCGGGATAGTATATACAAGGAGCCGGCAGAAGTGCCGGGATCTGGCAAAGCTCTTAAATGAAAATGGCATTAGTGCCAGTTACTATCATGCAGGTTTGAAGCAGCATCTGAGAGACCAGAGACAACAGGAGTGGATGAAGGATCATTTCAGAGTAATGGTAGCCACCAATGCCTTTGGGATGGGGATTGATAAACCCGATGTGCGCTATGTGATTCATATGGATCTGCCAGACGGCCCCGAGTCCTATTTTCAGGAGGCCGGTCGTGCAGGTCGTGACGAGAAACACTCCAGTGCCATACTCCTTTACAGTCCGCCCGATAAGCGGATCATTGAGCAGCGCATTGCTGTTAATTTCCCTGGAATCCCAAAGGTCAGGGAAGTATACAGGGCCCTGTGCAACTTCCTTCAGGTTCCACTGGGAAGTGGCAGAGGGCAACAATACGATTTTGAGTTTGGTGAGTTTCTGCACCGCTACCGCTTCAGTGCCATGGTAGCACACAGCTCCCTGCAGATTCTGTCAAGGGAGGGCTATATTGTTCTCACTGAGGCTTTTTACAATCCCACCCGGATCAAGTTTCAGGTGGAAAGGGATGCACTCTATACCTTTCAGGTTAAAAATGCTGACTTTGATGCCTTTATAAAGCTCTTACTCAGATCTTACAGCGGGCTGTTTTCACAGTTTGTGAAGATCGACGAGTCTGCAGTGGCCAAACGCTCCGGTCTGACTACGGAAAAGGTCAATAACTACCTGCTTACCCTTTCCAGGCGCCAGATTATTTATTACCTGCCCCGCAAGGAAGTTCCGGTACTTACCTTCCTGGAAGAACGGCTTGATGATAAGAATTTGCTGATCGCACCGGATCGTTACAACTTCAGAAAGGAAAGGTATGAGAATCGCATCCGGGAGATGCTCCGCTATGCCTCTTCTGACACCATCTGCAGGAACCAGTTCCTCTTAAGCTATTTTGGTCAGCTCGACTCTCCCCGATGTGGTCGTTGTGATGTGTGCCTGGGAGAGGAGCAAGTGCTGCCGGGAAGCGAGGAATTCAGTAGCATAATTGAGGCCATCTCCCAACAGCTTTCTGAACACTCCATGACTCTTGATGAGCTGGTGAAACAAAGCGGTATGGATCCCATTAAGCTGGCCAGGGTGGCCGAGTGGCTGGTGGACCAGGGCAGGCTGAGCAGAAAGAAGGACCTGACGCTCAGGTGGAAGGCCTAGGCTTCGCTGTTTTTCCGTCTTTTAATTATCTTTGCTCCATGCTAGAAGAAGGCACGCCGGTTCATAATTATGTGTATTCAAGCGCTTTGGTGGAATTTGTCCTGTCTGCCAATGACTTCTGTGCATTCATGGAAGGTCTGAAAGGGACCGAAGGGAGAAACTTTATAGAAGATTCGGTCAGGCATCTTTCTTTGGTTTATGCAAGAATCTTAGCAACGAGTCATACAGAGCCGGTTTTTGAGTCTCCTGCAGAGCCTGCAGTCACCGAACAGGAATGGTCGGCTCTGTTTCAGAAAATTGCAATGATCCTGGGCCCTCATAACGAAATTCTGCGTATAGCCAGGGAAGGAGAGTTTGACCGTTCCGAACTGGTAAACCATACCATTTCAGAAGATCTGGCCGATCTCTATCAGGAATTGAAAGACTTCACAATAATATATAGCCGGGGCCTTGAGGAGTTGATGAATGATGCAGCCTGGGAATTACAAGAGCGCTTTGCTGAACACTGGGGAGCGAAACTGCTCCGTGCCCTGCAGGCATTGCACGAATTGTATGTAAGCGGAATTGATCCAAGCGAGGAAGAGTGATGTATCAGAACGAGATAAGTAAGGAGGAGGTAGCAGCACTGGAACTGATCCAGTTTGAAGGACCAATTAGTCTGATAGATTCCCTGGAGTCTTTTGAGCAGGAAATAGATCAAATTGCCCGGCAGCCGGTCCTGGGATTTGATACCGAGACCAGGCCATCCTTTAAAAAAGGTAAAGTCTATCCCACCTCCCTGATACAGATAGCTTCCATGGACCATGCCTGGATTATTCGGGTCAACCGGATCGGCTATCCAGGGCCACTGCTTGATTTACTTTCGGATGAGATCCCATTGAAAATCGGGCTGGGCCTCCAGGATGATCTGAGAAGGCTCAGGTCCGATTTCCAGTTTGAACCGGATGGTTTCCTGGATCTGCAGCACTATGTGCAGGCCTTCCGGATTGATGAAAAGGGATTAAAAAAAATTAGCGGAATCGTGCTGAACAGACGCATTTCCAAATCTCAGCAGGTTTCCAACTGGGACGCCGATATTTTAAGTCAGGCCCAGTTAAGGTATGCAGCCACCGATGCATGGATCTGTCTGAAGATATACAATAGCTTAAGAGCTTCCATATAGATAAAATCATGGCAGAACGCACCAGAATTGTCCTGAAATCGGGCAAGGACCAGTCTCTCAGGAGATATCACCCCTGGGTATTTTCCGGGGCTATTAAAAAAATTCACGGTCCGGCCCGGGAGGGAGAGCTGGTTGACATTTACGACAATAAGGATGAATTCCTGGCTTCGGGACACTATCAGCAGGGTTCCATTGCCGTGAGGGTGATCAGTTTCGAGGAAGTGGAACCGGACCAGCTTTTCTGGGATGAAAAGGTCGCCAGTGCCTGGAAGCTCAGGAATACACTGGGACTTGCAGGCGATCCCCGGACCAATGTATTCCGATGGGTCAATGCGGAGGGAGACGGGATGCCCGGACTGATTGTAGACTATTACGATGGGACCGCTGTGATCCAGATGCACTCCATTGGCATGTACCGCAACCTTGAGGCCATTGTGGAATCGCTGAAAAAGGCAGCCGGGGATCAGCTCCATACCATCTATAACAAGAGTAAATCAACCCTGCCGGATAAGCCTGGAATTAATGAAAAATCCGGTTTCCTCCTGGGAAAACAGGAGCGGGGTGAGGTGCTGGAAAACGGATACAAATTCATGGTAAACTGGGTAGAGGGGCAGAAGACAGGTTTCTTTATCGACCAGAGAGAAAACCGCAGGCTGGTTGGAAGCTATTCCCGGGATCGTAAAGTACTAAATATGTTTGGGTATACCGGGGGTTTCAGCATCTATGCCCTGGGTGGAGGAGCCGGGCTGGTACACAGTGTGGACAGCAGCGGGAAAGCCACAGATCTTACCAGGGAAAATGCGGAACTGAACTTTCCCGGCGATCCCCGTCACAAGGCCTTTGCCGTGGACGCCTTCGATTACTTTAAGGATATGCCGGAGCCCTATGATCTGATTATCCTGGACCCGCCCGCATTTGCCAAGCATCAGAATGTATTAAGCAATGCGCTCCAGGGTTACAAGCGTCTGAATCAAAGAGCATTAGAGTCTATTGCGCCCGGGGGAATCCTCTTTACCTTCAGTTGTTCACAGGCAGTTAGCAGGGAGAATTTCCGCAAATCGGTATTTGTGGCTGCAGCCAACGCCCGGAGAAAAGTGCGTGTCCTGCACCAGCTTTCACAGCCCCCCGATCATCCAATAAGCATTTACCACCTTGAAGGAGAGTATTTGAAGGGTCTGGTTTTGGAGGTAGAGTAACATTTCGGAGTTCTGAGCGTCTTTATAAAGAGATTTTAAAAATTCAAACTTTCCAACTATGAAAAATGTAGCAATTCTAATTGCAGTCCTCCTGCTGACACTCCCGTCCTGTATAATTGATGGATGGGACCAGGGAATTACCGGCAATGGTAATGTGGTTGAAGAAACCCGGGATATTTCAGGATTTACCGGAGTCCATATCAGCTCCGGAATAGATGTTTACCTGAGCCAGGGCAACAGCTTTGAGGTGAGGGTGGAAGCTGACGAAAACCTCCAGGAAGTAATTCTCACTGAGATGAACGGAAGTATGCTGGTGGTAAAAACAGAACGTGTAAGTATCCGGAGAGCCAAATCAAAGAAGGTACACGTTACGCTTCCGGAATTGAAGGAACTTAAGATCAGCAGTGCCGGTGATTGCGACGGGCAGACTCCGTTTAATTGTGAAGATCTGCGTCTTTCCATCTCCAGCGCGGGTGATCTCACTCTCGATGTGGATGCTGAAAGAATCGATCTGGATATCAGCTCCAGCGGCGATGCCAGTATTTCAGGAAGTGCTGATGTATTTAATGTGGACCTGAGCAGTGCTGGTGATCTGAATGCCTTTGATTTAATAGCTGCCAGGGTGGATGTGAATGTATCCAGTGCCGGCGATGCCAGCGTCCATGCCACGGAGGAAATCTCCATGAATGCATCCAGTGCAGGAAATATCTATTACAAGGGTGATGCACAGGTGGTTCATTCGCGCAGTTCCAGTGCAGGGGATATAGTCAGGAAATAGTTAATGGTTATCAGCCCAGGTAACTTTTGAGAATTTTGCTGCGGGTGGTATGCTTTAAACGCTTGATGGCCTTTTCCTTAATTTGCCGGACTCGTTCACGGGTCAGGTTAAACTCTTCCCCGATCTCTTCAAGAGTATGGGGATGTTTCCCGTTGAGTCCGAAGTAAAGCCTGATGATACTTGCTTCCCGGTAGGTAAGGGTGCTTAATGCCCTTTCAATCTCCTTACGCAGTGAGTCGTTCAGAAGTCCACGATCGGGTGAGGGCGTCTCAGCGTTGAGAACAACATCATACATGTTCCCGTCCTCCCCATCCTGAAGTGGTGCATCCATGGAGACATGCCTGCCTGAGCTCCGGATGGCCTCTCTCACATCCTCTGGAGCCAGTTCCAGGGCCTGTGCAATCTCTTGTATGGTAGGCTCGCGCTCGAACTTCTGTTCCAGCTCGGCAAAAGTCTTGTTGATCTTATTGATGGAACCGATTTTATTCAGCGGAAGCCTGACAATCCGGGCCTGTTCGGCCAGAGCCTGGAGGATCGATTGCCTTATCCACCAAACAGCATAGCTGATAAACTTAAAGCCCCGTGTTTCATCAAATCGCTGAGCTGCCTTGATCAGACCAAGATTCCCTTCGTTAATCAGGTCGGGAAGACTTAATCCCTGGTTCTGGTACTGTTTGGATACAGAAACCACAAAGCGAAGGTTGGCCTTGATCAGTTTCTCCATTGCTGGTGCATCCCCTTTGCGGATTCTCCTGGCAAGTTCCACTTCCTCCTCGGCATTAATCAGGTCCACTTTTCCTATTTCATGCAAGTACTTATCCAGAGAAGGAGTCTCCCTGTTGGTGACCTGCTTGATTATTTTAAGTTGTCTCATTTGACCTGGGTCAGAGGTGTTAATGCGTTTGAATATATATATTATTTTTGGTAGTTCACCATTTTTCCATTAATATTGCATAGAATTCCATTCTGACGAACAATAGTTCCATTCTGATTAAAATTCCAATTTATCCTGATTTAATACATCCTCATTGGATCATTATTTAATTATCACAATTATATGTACGATATACTTGAACTGAACAAAAAGCTTCTTGCTGAATTGCGGGATGTTGCTAAAGAGCTTAAAATTAAGCGTGTAGAGTCCTATAAGAAGCAAGATCTTATTTATAAGATTCTGGATACCCAGGCCATAGTGGTTTCGGAGAGCAAAGCTGCCAAAAAGGAGAGCCCCTCGGGTTCTTCTGAAGAAGCAAGACCCCAGGCCGGAAAGCGGCCGGGCAGACCAAAGAAAGAAAAGAAGCAGGAGCCCGTGGTAATCGCGGAAAAAAGCAAAACCACTGCTGTTGAAAGTGCAGCTCCAAAAACCGAAGCAAAGGAAGAAAAGCCTCATAGAAAAGAAAGTGGCCGGCGTGATTTTCGTGATCGGGGTGATCGGGGTGATCGCAAAGATCGCAATGAGCAGAGGGAACGTGGAGACCGTAAGGATCAAAAACCTGGCGATCAAAACCGTAAGGATCAAAAACCGGGTGATCAAAACCGCAGTGATCAAAGCCGCAGTGATCAAAGCCGCGGTGATCAAAGAGAACGTGGCGACAGGGGTGAGCAGCGTGACAATCGCCAGCAAAAGAGACCCCAGGAGCGCAAGGAAGTTGATAAATACGATTTCGAGGGACTGATTACCAATTCAGGAGTTCTTGAGATTATGCCCGACGGCTATGGATTCCTCCGTTCGTCTGACTACAACTACCTGAATTCTCCAGATGATATTTATGTCTCCCAGAGCCAGATTAAACTTTTTGGACTGAAAACCGGAGATAATGTTACCGGAACCATTCGGCCGCCCAAGGAAGGAGAGAAATACTTCCCCCTGATCAAGGTGGAATCCATCAATGGCCGCAGTCCCGATTTCATACGTGACCGTGTGCCCTTTGATTACCTGACCCCCCTCTTCCCTGAAGAGAAGTTTACCCTGGTTGGGAACGGACAGCATAACCTTTCAGTGAGAGTAGTGGATATGTTTGCTCCAATTGGCAAGGGACAACGTGGTTTGATAGTTGCCCAGCCCAAGACCGGTAAAACTGTACTTCTGAAGGATATAGCCAATGCCATTGCCGCCAATCATCCTGAAGTTTATATGATCGTGTTGTTGATCGATGAACGTCCCGAAGAGGTTACTGATATGGCAAGGAACGTAAATGCAGAGGTGATCTCATCCACCTTTGATGAACCTGCCGAGCGTCATGTGAGGATTGCCAACATTGTCCTGGAAAAGGCCAAACGTATGGTGGAATGCGGACATGATGTGGTGATCCTGCTGGATTCCATTACACGTCTCGCAAGGGCCTACAATACCATCTCCCCTGCATCCGGCAAGGTTCTTTCCGGTGGTGTTGATGCCAATGCCCTTCACAAGCCCAAGCGTTTCTTTGGTGCAGCCAGGAATATTGAGGATGGGGGCTCACTGACCATTCTGGCCACTGCTCTGACCGAGACCGGATCCAAGATGGATGAAGTGATTTTTGAAGAGTTTAAGGGAACAGGCAATATGGAACTTCAGCTCGACCGGAAACTCTCCAACAAAAGGGTTTACCCCTCTGTGGATGTTAATCCTTCCAGTACCCGTCGCGAGGACCTGCTGCTTGATAAGCCCATGCTTGATAAGATCTGGATCCTCAGAAATTACCTCTCCGATATGAACTCGGTGGAGTCCATGCAGTTCCTCCGGGATCGAATCAGCAAAACAGCCACCAACGAAGAGTTTCTGATATCAATGAACAGCGGTTGATCCGGCTGAAAAGAATCAAAAAAGTGACGGCAGACCCCGTCACTTTTTTGCTTTAGGGACCCCTTGTCCGGGGGTTATTTGAAATGATTTTATATTACGATGTTCACATAAAAATTAAGCCTATTTTACTAATTTTGGGTGACTTCAATTCAAATAGTTAAATAGTTGTAATTTAAATACTTAAGTAAAAATAACATGGCAAATAAGAAGAATTTCATGACATGTGATGGTAATTATGCTGCAGCGCATGTTGCCTACATGTTCAGTGAGGTGGCTGCCATCTATCCTATCACTCCTTCCTCCAACATGGCAGAACATGTTGACGAGTGGTCGGCCAATGGCAGAAAGAACATTTTCGGTGAAACTGTGAAAGTAGTTGAGATGCAATCGGAGGCAGGTGCCGCCGGCGCTGTTCACGGATCACTGCAGAGTGGCACCCTCACCTCAACCTTTACTGCATCCCAGGGACTCCTCCTGATGATCCCTAATATGTACAAAATGTCAGGGGAACTACTTCCGGCAGTTTTCCACGTTTCTGCCAGGAGCCTGGCAGCGCAGGCGCTCTCTATTTTCGGAGACCACAGTGATGTTATGTCGACCCGTCAGACCGGATTTGCCATGCTGGCTACCGGTTCTGTTCAGGAGGTGATGGACCTGGCTGCTGTCGCCCACCTGACATCCATCAAAACCAGGATTCCCTTCCTGCATTTCTTTGATGGCTTCCGTACTTCGCACGAAATCCAGAAAGTGGAAGCACCGGACCAGGATGGCCTGGCAAATCTTCTTGATATGGATGCACTGAAGGCATTCAGAGACAATGCACTGAATCCGGAGCATCCCGTAACTCGCGGACTGGCTCAGAATCCTGACATCTACTTCCAGGCTCGTGAAGCAGCCAATAAGTATTATGAGGTAATACCCGATGAGGTAGCTTCATATATGAAGGAGATCTCAAAGCTTACGGGCCGCGATTACAAGCCCTTTACCTATTATGGCGACAAGGATGCGGAGAATATTGTTATCGCCATGGGATCCATTACCGAAACCCTGAAGGAGGTGGTGGACCACCTGAATGCCAAGGGAGAAAAGGTCGGATTGCTTTCAGTACACCTGTACAGACCTTTCTCAGCCAAATATTTTATGGATGTACTTCCCAAGTCGGTGAAACGCATTGCCATTCTGGATCGCACCAAAGAGCCGGGAGCCAATGGAGAGCCACTCTACCTGGATGTGAAGGATCTTTTCTATGGAAAGGAGAATGCGCCCCTGATCGTGGGTGGCCGCTACGGACTCTCTTCCAAGGACACTACACCGGCTATGATGATCTCCGTATTCGAAAACCTGAAGATGGCTGAACCCAAGAACCGCTTTACAGTTGGAATCGTGGATGATGTTAGCTTCAGTTCCCTGCCACTGCTTCCTGAAATCAGCCTGGGAACCAAGGGTACTTTCGAAGGGAAATTCTATGGTCTGGGTTCCGATGGTACCGTTGGTGCCAATAAGAACTCCATCATGATCATTGGTGAATCGACCGACAAGTATTGTCAGGCCTATTTTGCCTACGATTCCAAGAAATCGGGAGGTATCACCACTTCTCACCTTCGCTTTGGTGATGACCCGATCAGATCCCCCTACCTGGTAGTAACCCCGGATTTCGTGGCCTGTTCCGTACCATCCTATCTGGAGAAGTATGACATGCTGAAGGGACTGAAGGATGGTGGAACCTTCCTGCTAAATTCCATATGGAGCGATGAGGAGACTATCACCCATCTTCCAAACCGTGTGAAGCGCTATATGGCCGAACACAAGATTAATTTCTATATCATCAATGCCACCCAGCAGGCACAGGAAATTGGTCTGGGCAACCGCACCAACACTATTATGCAGAGTGCCTTCTTTAAGATTGCCGAAATCATACCATATAAGCAGGCAGTTGAAGAGATGCGTAAATTCACTATTAAGAGCTTTGGCCGCAAGGGTGAGGAGGTAGTCAACATGAACTTTGCTGCTATTGAAAAGGGTGCAAATGTTACCAAGATTGATGTGAAAGCTGAATGGGCTTCCCTTAAGGATGAAGCAGATAAGGATGATCGCGTTGGAGTGCCCGATTTTGTGAAGAATGTGGTAGAACCCATCAACAATCTGGCTGGTGACGACCTTCCCGTAAGTGCATTTGCAGGACGTGAAGATGGAACATTCCCCGCTGGGACCTCCCAGTGGGAGAAGCGTGGAATTGCAGTCAATGTACCCGAGTGGGTGGCTGATAACTGCATCCAGTGTAACCAGTGCGCCTATGTTTGTCCCCATGCTGCCATCCGTCCTTTCCTTATTGACGAGGATGAAGCCAGAGCCCTTCCCGAAGGAACTGAAACCATCAAGGCCAACGGAAAAGCCTTTGCAGGTCTGGAGTTCAAGATCCAGGTAAGTATACTGGATTGTACCGGCTGCGGAAACTGTGCTGACGTATGCCCATCCAAGGTGAAGGCCCTGGAAATGAAGCCGCTGGAAACTCAGGAGGCTGAAATTCCAACGTGGAATCACCTGATTAACGAGATAAGCTACAAGGACACCCTGGTGGATAAGAAGCAGACTGTTAAGAACTCTCAGTTCGCCCAGCCGCTCTTCGAGTTTTCGGGAGCCTGTGCCGGATGTGGTGAAACACCTTACATCAAGCTGATTACCCAACTTTATGGCGACCAGATGATCGTGGCCAATGCCACAGGTTGTTCCTCCATATATGGTGGTTCTGCACCATCTACACCATATTGTGCCAACGTGAATGGTCAGGGCCCGGCGTGGGCCAATTCCTTGTTCGAGGACAATGCTGAATATGGATTTGGTCTGGCCACGGGCGTGAACAAGAACCGTGAACGTATCAAGAATATGATGACTGCTTCCATGGACGAGGTGAAGCCAGCTACCAAAGAGGCCTTCACTGCCTGGATCGACTCCATGGCAAACATGGATGCATCCAAGGAAGCAAGTTCAAAACTATTGACCGCACTGGATAGTGAGCCGCATGCCATAGCTGAACAGATCAAAGGTCTGAAGCAATACCTGGTTAAAAAGTCAGTCTGGATCTTTGGTGGAGACGGATGGGCCTATGACATTGGATATGGTGGACTGGACCATGTGATTGCTTCCGGCGAGGATGTAAATATCCTGGTGATGGATACTGAGGTTTATTCCAATACCGGCGGACAGGCTTCCAAGGCTACCCCTGTGGGTGCCGTGGCCAAGTTTGCCGCTTCCGGTAAGAAGATTCGTAAGAAAGACCTGGGTATGATGGCCATGACCTACGGATATGTTTACGTTGCACAGGTAAGCATGGGAGCCAGCCAGAGTCAGTATCTGAAGACCCTCAGGGAAGCTGAAGCCTATCCCGGACCATCCATCATCATCGCTTATTCGCCTTGTATCAGCCATGGATTACGTTCAGGAATGGGCAAAACACAGCACGAGGCCAAACTGGCAGTGGAGTGTGGCTACTGGCACCTCTATCGCTACAACCCGCTTCTGGAAAAGGAGGGCAAGAATCCATTCTTACTGGATTCCAAGGACCCCCAGTGGGATCAGTTCCAGGGATTCCTGAAATCAGAGGTACGTTATACCTCTCTTCAGAAGTCCTTCCCTGCTGAAGCTGCCGAGTTGTTCAAGGCTGCCGAGACCAATGCCAAGTGGCGTTATGACAGCTACGTGCGCATTGCCAGCCTGGACTATGCACCTAAAGTGTAGTTTGGGAAATTCCCGCCTCGCTTAACCTGGCTTCGCCAGATAGAGGTTTCGGCAATCAATATCCCTATCTACTGATGGTTGCAAAGATCCGGTGAGACCATATAGATATAGAGAAGCCGCCCGGGAAACCGGGCGGTTTTTTTTAACTTTGCCTGCAAAATGAGGTATTTGGGAAGAATAATAGCCATCGACTATGGGACAAAGCGGACTGGATTGGCAGTCACCGATCCCGGGCAAATGATAGCCTCGCCCATGGAAACTGTACCCACCCATGAACTGATGAATTACCTGCAGGCTTATTTTGAAAAGGAGCAGGTCGACCTGCTGGTGGTGGGCCACCCCAGGCAAATGGATTACTCCGATTCTGAGTCCATGAAACAGATCAGGTTTTTTGTGGAAGCTTTCAAAAAGCGCTTTCAGGAAATCCCGGTGGAGTGGATGGATGAACGTTTTACATCCCGTCTGGCCATGGATGCCATGATCAGCGGTGGGATGAAAAAATCGGACCGGAAGCTTAAAGGGAATGTGGACAGGATAAGTGCTGCCCTGATCCTGCAATCTTTCCTGGAGAGGAGAAACAATTTAAAGACTTAAGTGTTGTTCTGGTATTAAAAGTATCTGATAAGAATGGTATTACCGGTATATGTTTATGGGATGTCGGTGCTTCGAAAAATCGCATCTGAGATCCCGGAAGATTTTAAGGATCTGGATCAGTTGATTGAAGACATGTTTGAAACCATGCATGCCAGTGATGGTGTTGGACTGGCGGCACCTCAGATAGGAAAATCACTTCGGATTTTTATTGTAGATACCAGCCCCATGGCTGATTCAGGAAAAAATCCGGAGTTAGTTGATTTCAGAAAGGTCTTTATCAATCCCTATATCCTGGAAGAGTGGGGCGATCCATGGTCCTTCGAGGAGGGATGCCTGAGTCTGCCCAATATCCGGGAAGAGGTGAACCGCCCCGGCCATGTTCGTATCGAGTACTTCGATGAGAACTGGAACCTGAAAGAAGAGGAGTATGACGGGATCCGGGCCAGGGTTATTCAGCATGAATATGACCACCTTGACGGAAAGTTATTTGTGGACCGGATCAGCCCCATCAGGCGTAAGCTGCTGGCGGCCCGACTGAATTCCATCTCTCACGGACGTGCCGATTGCGATTACCGGATGGTCTATCCCAAGAAGTAAGACCCATTTCACCTTCATTTGTAAAGAAATACAAGATTAAATTCTGTTTCGTAACACAAAAGTTGTATATTGCAACAGTTTATCTACGAAACCATCATGGCTTACAGCAATCTAAGTATTATCAGACCCCCGCAAGTATCTTCCTCCTGGACTGCTGACGACTATCTGGGAGCTCTGCGCGTGAGGTTTTCCATCGGCAGAAACCGTTACCGAATAAAGCCAGGATTATACAGACTTGGCCGGGCAGGAAAGGATTCTGAAGTGCTGGTTACAGCTAATTACAAACTCAGTTTTGACTTGCTACGGAAGAACCTGAGCGGTTTGGATGCCTGGATTCTGGTTTTAGATACCTATGGCATTAATGTATGGTGCGCAGCCGGAAAGGGCACCTTCGGTAGTGATGAACTGATCAGGCAGGTAAAGGAAAGCCAGTTAGACTTATATGTATCCCACAGGCGTTTGATTGTCCCACAGCTGGGGGCTCCGGGAGTTTCCGCTCAGAAAGTAAAGGAGGCAAGCGGATTTTCAGTGAAATTTGGTCCGGTACGTGCAGAAGATGTAAAAACATACATCTCATCAGGGTACAGGAAGGATGCGCCAGCCCGTACAGTGCAGTTCAATATGAGGGACCGGTTTATCCTGACTGCAGTTGAACTGGCAAACTCATGGAAATATTTTATCATAGCTATCATTCTAATTGTTCTTTTATCCGGAATTTATTCGGAAGGGTATTCATTTGATCTTATGTGGAAGGAGGGACTGAAGGCCGGATTGTATCTGCTTGTAGCTTATATCAGCGGTGCATTCCTGTCTCCCTTGCTACTACCCTTTTTACCTTTCCGGTATTTTGGGGGAAAGGGGCTGGTAGCCGGACTGCTGGGTTTCGGATTAATCTTGCTGATAGGAAACACAGGGATGCAGATACTCTCAATATTGGGGTGGTTCCTTATTTCAGGCGCTGTCTCATCCTACCTGTGCATGAATTTCACGGGAGCAAGCACTTACACCTCTTTGAGCGGCGTCAGGAAAGAGATGGGAATCTTTGTCCCGCTTCAGCTTGCATTTACCCTGGCCGGATTGGCCCTTTTCCTGATTTCAAAATTTATTTAGGATGGATACTCAGAGATATTTGAAGAATGTGGCGACCCTGGAGTACGATGCTTCCAGATGTATAGGGTGCCGTTTATGTATTGAGGTATGTCCGCACAATGTATTCCATATGTCGGGGAAAAAGGCGGAAGTAGTAAATCCTGACAAGTGTATGGAGTGTGGTGCGTGCCAGTTGAATTGTGTTACAGGAGCCCTGAAAGTCAAGCAGGGTGTGGGTTGTGCTTCGGCAGTTATCTATGGATTCCTGAAAGGAACGGACCCAAGTTGCGATTGTGGGGGAGGCGAATCATGTTGTTAGGCCCCTCTTTTATTTAAGAAAATTCAGTCATGAAAAAAGAATTTATACAGAAGTTCAGGGAGATGATCCGGATTTTCGACCGGGAAATCTTCCTGCAGAATAATGCATCCTGCTGCAATGGAATCAGCCTGGCACAGTGCCATACGCTTTTGGAAATTGAAAAGAACAATGAGATTTCAGTAAGCGATCTGGCAAAGAAATTGTCACTGGATAAAAGTACGGTGAGTCGAACAGTAGATGGCCTGGTGAATATTAATCTGGTAAACAGGGACATACCAAAGGAGAACCGTCGCCTGGCACTGATTAAGCTTACAGGCTCAGGTAAAGAGGTTTGCTCAAGCATTAATTTTACCAATGATTCCTATGTAAAAGAAGTCTTCAAGGGTTTTACCGGGGAGGAGAGAGAAGAGTTTCTCAGCTTATTTACTAAACTGACAAACAATTTGGCTGCATACAGGCTGCAAAAAAAAGAGGATGCCTGACGGCACCCTCTTTATGCATTTATAAATTGAATTCACCTGCTAGATCACTGCGTTGAAATGATCGTCCGATTTAAGGAGCATATCAATATAATGAGCGCGCTTGTATACAAAAGGATCGTTGATGGCCTTGCTGCTCAGTTTACCCCTGAAGGCTTCGATGGATTCATAGCCTTTACGATCCATCCAGTCTTCAAGCTCCCGCAGCATCTCCGCTGCATAACCCACACCGTTGTGATAGAAGGTGCTGACCGATTGAATGGCACTGGCACCCGCCAGGATCATTTTCACCATATCGATGCCCTCATAGATCCCATTATTTGCCGCCACGCTGGCATCCAGATATCCATCGGTCAGACCGATATACCGCAGAGTCAGACGATGATCGCTGTGTGTGCTGAGGTTCCACGGGGAGACATGCCTCTCGGCTTCCACATCAATATCCGGCTCAAAAAGTCTGTTGAATAATACAAAGGCGTCGGCACCTGCATTATCCATATCTTTAATGGTTTTCAACACATTGGTATAAAAGGGGCTAAGCTTTACACTTACAGGAATCTCTACAGATGCTTTTACCGCTATCAGATTTTCAATCTGCTGCTGGATCACATCATGCCCGGATTTGGTAATATCACGCGGAACAGAGAAAAAATTCAGTTCCAGTCCTGCAACTCCTGTCTCTTGGAGCAGCTTTGCATACTCGACCCATGACTCTTTATAAACGGCATTGAGGCTGCCAAATACTGGAATAGACAGCGCTTCAACCACCTGTTTCAGGTTGTATAAGTGCTCTTTGGGACCACCATGCTCAATTTTGGGAAACAGGTTGATCATTTCGGCATTGCGTTCATCGTAGGCTTCCAGCTGATTGCTAAGATCGTTATCTTCAAGCTGTATCTGCTCTTCAAACAGGGAACGATAGACAATCGCTGCCACACCAGCCTTTTCAGCCTCCAGTAGTTTGTCAAGATTATTTGAGAGATTGCATGCACCCAGAATCAGAGGGTTCTTCAGGGTGACTCCCATGTGTTTTGTTGTAAGTGTTGCCATTTGAATTTGCTTAATCGTTTATATAAATCTAGTATATAAAACTACCAACTTGCTGTAAAGGTTCAAATAAATTATAAAGAATGACAGATATTTTTCATTTGGAGGCATGAAATAAATAAAATGAAATAAGGGGAATCATGTTCGATTTACGAAAAATCCCCATTTTACGCGTCCTTGTTCCTTTCTCTGGCGGAGTAGTGAGCGGAATGAAGCTGAGCTCGGGTATTCAGCTTTCTGAGATAATTGTGTTGCAGATTCTCCTCTGGATTTTGGTTCTGTTGATTTTCAGACGGCAGAGACAAAAACCGGGATCGCTTTCATGGCTTAGCTCACCACTCCTTTTTTTGCTCCTGTTTTTTGCCGGTGCGGGGAGCGGAATCTACTGTCGCCCCATTGATCCGGGTCTGCCAGTAAATCAGCAGGTGGTAGTAAGGGGAGAACTCAGGGGAGCTCCAAGTCCGGGCAACTTTGCCCTTAGCTTTGATATAGAGCTGCAAAAGCTAAGGTCGGCAGATACCATCTGCCGGACCAGAACAGTGCTAAAGGCATATATGCGCATGCCGGCAGACTCAGTCCTGCCAGAGACAGGTGAGACCTGGCAATTCACAGGAAAGTTGCTGCCAATCCGAAACAGCGGAAATCCTGGCTCACCCGATTACAGATCAATCATGGGCAGGAAGAATTGCTGGTATCGATTCTACATTGATGATGGAGCAGGACGCGGACCTTTTAGCAGGGAGATTACCGGGAAAGTAAGAAAACTGACTCCCGCTCTTATCAGGAAGAAATTTTCTGATCACTGGCTGGGAGATCCCGGGGAACTATCCCTGTTGAATGCTGTCTGCCTGGGTGATCGATCATCGCTGGACGATGATATGCGCCAGGCCTATTCCGATGCCGGGGGAATGCATCTGCTGGCAGTTTCAGGTTTGCATGTGGGCTTAATCTGGTGGGTATTACAATATATGACAGGATGGCTGAACCTGATTTTCCGGAAGGGGAAACAGCAGACCATAGTGGTGCTTGGGCTGCTCTGGTTTTATGCTTTTATTACTGGTTTTTCCTCTTCAGTATGCAGATCTGTCACTATGTTTTCATTTTTCTCAGTCAGCCGGATGATGGGAGACCGCGTTCACCCTCTGAATGCCATACTTGTATCAGCATTCCTCCTTGTAGTAATAGATCCCCGGAGACTGACGGATGTGGGCTTTCAGCTCTCCTATGCAGCCATCTCAGGCATCGTAAGCCTGCATCCGCTGTGTATGAAGTTGATCAGGGTAAAGAATTGCTTTCTTCGATGGCTATGGGAGGCCACCTCGGTGAGCCTGGCAGCCCAGCTTTCCACTGCACCCCTGGTGATCTTCTATTTTCATCAGTTGCCTCTCTATTCCCTGCTTACCAGTCTGATTGCAATTCCCCTGCTCAGTTTGCTGATAGCCATCTTTGTCTGCTCGGTTCCCTTTGTTTCGGCAGGTATCCTGGAAAGCTTTTTCAACTTTCTGCTGGTGGGTCTGGCCGCACTGATGAACCGCTTCATGGAAAAGATTTCAGATCTGCCAGGTGCAGTGCTGAGTGATCTGCATCTGGATCGGGAAACAATTCTGCTCTGGTGCCTGATCTTTTTCCTGACATTAATCGCTCTTCATGTTAATAAGAGGGTTCCCCGATACCTGCTAATGTTTTTAATTTCCCTTTCCCTGCTTTGGAATGCCGGAGCAGGATTAATGCGCCGCTCATCATCTTCCATGATTATAAGCCATTTCAGGGGTGCATCCATGCTTGTTAGTCAGGAAGGAGAGAGGGTGGATCACTACTGCTGGTACCACGACAGCACTTCATTTAATTATATGGAGGCTTACAGAGAATCTTGCTGGAGCAGAAGAACATATAAGAACCATATATATACTTTTGGCGAGAAGACAGGTCTTACAGGGAAGACTTCGACTTTTGAGCAACTTGCAGAAGGACTATGGATGCTGGGTGGAAAACATTACAGGGGACTGGTTCTTACAGAGGATTTGAATAAACAGGAGTGGGATATTATTTATGGCGATACGTTGAAAAATGGACCAGGTCTTCCCGATTTCATCCTGCTGTCGGGTGAGCCTCCTTTGGATGCCCTGCTTAAAAGTGATTTGAATGGGGAAGTGGAGATTGTGATTGACGGATCCAATCGCAGGTGGTATAAAGAGCGGATAATGAAAGAGTGGGGTCGTATTTATTTGACAGATAGCCTGGGGGCGTATGTGAAAAGATGGTAAAAAAAGGGATTTCCGTGCCCAGTATTGGACAATTATCTGTTATTTTGCCCTGTTGTTTTTTTTGAAACTATGCGTATTGTAATTGCCGGAGCTGGAGAAGTCGGATCGCATCTGGCCAAGATGTTAAGCCATGAGGAACACGATCTGGTGGTGATTGACAACGATGGCGATCGACTTAAAACCATTGGAAGCACACTGGATGTGCTGACCATTCAGGGAAATGCCAACTCCATTACCCAGCTGAAAGAAGCAAAAATCGGCAAGGCCGATCTCCTGATCAGTGTCACCTCCTCGGAAGATGTGAATATAAATTCTGCCATTCTCAGTAAGAGGCTTGGCGCAAAGAAGACCATTGCCCGTATTGATAACCAGGAGTACCTGCTGCCAGCAAACAAAGAGATTTTCGAGAATCTGGGTGTGGATTATATGATTTATCCTGAAAAAATTGCTGCCCGGGAGATAGTGGGCCTGCTTTCTGAAACCGGCAGTACGGAGGTGGTCGAGTTTGGTGGTGGTAAACTTCATATGTACGTGATCAGGCTTGACGAGGATGCCCCCATTATAAATAAAAGCCTGCGTGAACTGGCACCCGAGAATAATGGTTTGGAATACAGGGCCGTGGCCATTACCCGGCACGCACAAACCATTGTCCCGGCAGGGGATGACCGCTTCGAAAGTGGTGACCTTGTTTACGTGATCAGCAGTAAGTCGGGACTGAAGCAACTCTATAAATACTCCGGGAAGAAGCAGTTTGAGGTTCGGGATATTATGATCCTGGGAGGCAGCCGGATCGGAAGGAAGACAGCCGATGCCCTGGGGAGTCAGCACTATGTGAAACTGATTGAAAAGGACAGGCAGCGCAGCTTTGAATTATCTAATATGTTAAACAATACCCTGGTTATCAACGGAGATGGAACCGACATGGAGCTCCTGCGTGAAGAGGGTCTGGATAAAATGGATGCTTTCATTGCTGTTACCGGGAACGCTGAGACCAATATTCTTTCCTGCCTCCTGGCCAAGCACATGGGAGTAAAGAGAACCATTGCCGAGGTGGAGAACATGGACTACATCCACCTGGCCGAGAATATAGGTGTGGATACCATCATCAACAAGAAACTGATCACTGCCAGCCGGATTTTCCGTTTTACCATGGCAGAAGAGGTAAGCAGCATCAAATGCCTGACCGGAACAGAAGCAGAGGTGATGGAGTTTGTTGTGAAACCGGATGCACCTGCCACCAAAGGATGTCTTGCGGAAATCGACTTTCCACGTGAGGCAATTGTCGGAGGTGTGATCAGGGGGAAGAATGCGCTTATCGCACATGGCGAAACACATATTAAGCCCTATGACAGAGTAGTGGTGTTTGCCCTGCCTGGGGTGATACATACCATTGGCAAGTTTTTTAACTAGAAGTTAATGCTCAATCCCCGAACCATTATCCGGATCTTAGGTGTGATCTTGATCACCGAAGGTTTTTTTATGTGGCTGGCCATACCCGTGTCACTGATATTCGGGGAGAAGGATTTTTTACCATTTCTGTTGTCAGGAGCCATTACCATATTTACAGGCATGCTGGCCTATTTTCCTGTGAGGAAAACAGATTTGAAGCTGAACCGCAGGGATGGTTATGTGATTGTAACCGGGGCCTGGATACTCTTTTCCATATTCGGCACCTTACCCTTCCTGCTTAGCAGGTCCATCCCCAATTTTACAGATGCGTTTTTTGAGACCATTTCCGGATTTACCACAACCGGGGCCTCCATTCTGAATAATATTGAGGAGCTTTCACATGGCGTACTTTTCTGGAGGAGCCTGATTCAGTGGCTCGGGGGAATGGGAATCATTCTGCTAACCCTGCTTCTGCTTCCTTTCCTGGGAATTGGAGGCATGCAGCTTTTCTCAGCAGAAGTGCCCAGTCCAACTCCGGATAAACTTCACCCCCATGTGAAGGATACGGCCAAGCGCCTTTGGTTTATCTACCTGATATTCACTTTTGTGGAGACCATGTTATTGTGGGCAGGTGAAATGAAGTTATTCGATGCCCTGTGTCATTCGCTGACCACCATGGCGACGGGAGGTTACTCCACCAAGCAGGCCTCCATAGCCTACTGGAACTCACCCTACATCCACTATGTGATTACCGCTTTTATGTTCCTGGCAGGTACCAACTTTACCCTCGCCTACTTTGGAATGCATGGACAATTCAGAAAGATCTGGCAGAATGAGGAGTTCAAGTGGTACCTTGGTTTTATCGGTGGATTCACAGTGCTTGTAACCCTGGGTCTTTACTTTACTGGCGGTGGAGGACTGGAGCTGGCTTTCCGGAATGCCATTTTCCAGGTGGTCTCCATCATTACCACAACCGGATATGCAAGCGCCGATTATTTGAAATGGGCTCCCTGGCTCATCGTATTGATATTCACCCTTATGTTTTTTGGCGGATCGGCTGGATCCACAGGGGGTGGTCCAAAGATCATGCGGGTTGTGGTGATGTTGAAAAACTCCACCCAGGAGTTGAAGCGGATGATTCATCCCAATGCCGTGATTCCTGTCAGGCTGAATAAAATGGCTGTAGATGAATCTGTGGTTACCAGTGTGCTGGCATTTATGGCATTTTACGGGATAATTGCGGTGGCCTCCATGGTCGTCATGTCGATTCTGGGAAATGACCTTGACACCTCAATTGGAGCCGTGGCAGCCACCCTGGGAAATATTGGTCCGGGTATTGGCAAAGTAGGCCCGGCCCTGAACTATTCGGAGATCCATCTGGCCGGCAAATGGTTCCTCTCCTTCCTGATGCTGGTAGGCCGACTGGAACTATTTACCGTGCTGGTGCTGTTCTCCCCCATGTTCTGGAGGCGTTAAGCTGATTAATTCATAGAGAGCTGATATTCAGCCGGAAGTTTCCCGAAGGTTTTCCTCATCCAGAAATGGAATTTATGCATCCCCTCTCCGTAAAACATCAGGGGGCAAAAGCCATACACCACCTTGATGTTGTTATCTAAGCAAAGCTGATGGGCTTTTTCTGCATAGGCACCTCTGCCCACACCCCGGATCATCCAGATACGTTTAATGGGGGTACCTATACATTGCTCAACGATCTCATCGGTGAGTGAGGGCGGGACTGCCAGGATCACACTTTCCACCTCATTGGGAAGATCTTTGACCATGGGAACACAGCTCACACCTTCCACTTCCTTACATTTCGGATTTACAGGAAACACTTCGTAATCCTTTTTGCGCAGTTCAAGCAGCAGCGTGCGTCCGAAATTATCTTTTTTAGTGGAAGCTCCCACAATGGCAACTTTTTTGTTGTTCAGAAATTCCTGAATGATTTCTTTCATGTTCTTGGTTTTATCTCCCTTAAATTTATGACTTTTTGATCTTTCTTCTACATTAATCTCCTTTTTTCCCAAAAAACGGTATTGGCATAGTTTCAGAAGTTGCATAAATTTCATAGATTTATTTTACTAACCATAAAATCGAAAGAAATGGAAAATTCAAAATCAACAAATTGGTACATGTTGCTGATTAAAGGCATCATTATGATTTTACTGTCAATCCTGGTATTTGCGAGTCCGGCCGATGCGCTGCTCACCTATGTTTTATACA
>CAYWGP010000126.1:0-32545 GCA_964458155.1 uncultured Bacteroides sp. | reverse complement strand
GAGTCCTTCAGTGATATTTTCGGGGCAGCTGTTGAGTTTTTTGCCGAGGGCCGTGACAAAGGCGACTGGCTTAACGGTGAAGATGCTTATAAAGAATTCGGAGCCATCCGCTCCCTGGAAAACCCAAATGCGCTTTCCGATCCCGATACCTACCTGGGAGAGTACTGGTACAATACCATGAATTCCAATGATAACGGAGGAGTGCACACCAACAGTGGTGTGCAGAATTTCTGGTTTTACCTTCTAACGGAAGGCGGCTCGGGAGAAAACGACGATGGAATCGCCTACCAGGTCACTGGAATCGGCCTGGATGATGCCGCCGCCATTGCTTACAGAAATCTGACACAGTATCTGCTCCCCGATTCCAGATATTTTGATGCGGCCACTTACTCCATCCAGGCGGCGGAAGATCTCTTTGGCGAAGATTCGCAGCAGGCAAGGTCAACTGAGGCAGCCTGGGCAGCAGCCGGAATCTATATGAATCCCCGCCTGATCATCAGCGATACCCTCCTGCTCATTGAGTCGATCATAGGCGATTCACATTCAGAATCTCTGAGTCTGCTTAACAAGGGTGTCGAAACCCTGAACATAACAGGCTTCAGCTTCAGCGATCCGGATCATTTCAGCATTCAGTCCCCGCCGGACCTGCCCCTGCAGATTGAAGGAGGCAAAAGCCTGAAGCTGGAAATTGTTTTTTCACCCGAGTTTGATGGCCTGCTGGAAGAAAGCCTGGATATAGCGAGCTCAGATCCAGTGCACCCGGAACAAACCATCTATTTATCAGGTCTGGGGGCTATCGATGCAACGGGCCTGCCCGAAAAGAGTTTTCCGGATGTGGAATTCTCGGTCAGTCCAAATCCCTTTAGCGAGCGACTGCTGATCAGCTATACACTTCCCCTGCCCGATCATATATCCATCGAGATACGTGATATCACGGGGAAACTGCTCTACCATTCAAGCCGTGAAGCATCGGGAAAAGAAGCAGTGGAAATCATATGGAGCGACATGCCCGGCAATCCACATGCAGCCTCCAGTGGCATCTACCTTCTTTCCTTTCGCACCAGCACCCGGGTGCTGGTTAAGAAGATAGTGAAGCAATGAGTTATATTTGAGTTATATTTGCCCGAAATCCGAATATGGTGTCTCCTGACAAAAGCGATACAAATCAATACAGCGACAAGAAATGGGAAGCTCTTCTGAAGATTTCTGAAGAAGCGCATTTGGCCATAAACATTGAAGAATTTGTCGCAACCATTCATGGAATACTGGCTGACCTGGTAATGGCCAGGAATTTCTTCATTGGTCTGTATGACGAAAACTCCAACAAGTATTTCTTTCCCTACTTCGAAGATGAAGCTGATAGAATTGAAACCACCGGGGTAAGTTTTGATTATGACGAATCCCGGGAGATAACCCTGTATGATTTGTCCGGAACCCTGACAGACTATGTGAGACGAACAGGGAAGCCCATTCGCTTTCCCAATGAAACCATCAACAACTTATATGAATTGGGAGAAATAACGCTTTTTGGCAGCCAGTCAATTTCATGGCTGGGTGTCCCCCTGAAACTATCAGGAAAAACAATTGGCGTGATGGCTGTCCAGGACTATAACAGTGAATATACATATTCAGCTGAAGATGAAGAGCTACTCTTATTCGCTTCGGATCACATAGCCAGGGCCATAGAAACTGTCAGAAATGAAGAAGAAATCAGAAAACAGCACCAGCTGGTTCTTGAGCAGCAGCATGCCATTACCGACAGCATTCGTTATGCCAGAAGGATTCAGAATGCCGTTCTTCCTTCACCGGCATACATTGACAATATCCTTTCAGACTATTTCACCATTTATAAACCCAAGGATATCATCGGGGGAGACTTCTACTGGGTAAGGGAAATAGAGACTTATCGTGTGGTAATTGTAGCGGATTGCACCGGACATGGAGTTCCGGGTGCACTGATGAGTATGCTGGGTGTTACACTTCTCAATGCACAATTCAGAACCTTCGGAATCAGGCAACCTGGGGTGATTCTTGGACATTTAAGAAATAAAGTAAAAGAAATACTTGCACAGGAAGGATCCATAAATGATCAGAAGGATGGTATAGATATGGGGATTGCCATCATTGACCAGGAGAAAAAGGAGCTTCAGTTTGGCGGTGCAAATATTCCCCTGTTCCTGATCAGGAAGAAAAACGAGGAAGGGCTTATGGAAAGTGATATAATGCCATCCCTGGAGAATGAAGACTACGAATTGTTCAGAATAAAGGCAGATAAGCAACCCATTGGTGTGCATTGGGAAGAAGAAGATTTTTCCACCCAGGTGGTCAGGCTGCAGGACGAGGACTCCCTGTATATGTTTACCGACGGTATCGCTGATCAGTACGGAGGTAAAAACCGTAAAAAGTACAAATCCCGCAGATTAAAGAAACTTCTCCTTTCTATCCAGGCCGAATCCATGGAGGATCAGAGGATCTTGATTGAAGCTGCCTTTGACAACTGGCGTGGCAACCATGAACAGATTGATGATGTTTGTATGATGGGTTTAAAGTATTAAAGCTCCCAGCCTTTTCTATATTCCCGCTTCAGGTATTTATTGGCCTCATCATCATTGGTGATGCTCATATTCACAGAATCATATTCCACCCGTTGACCTGCTCTCAAAGCAACAGCTGCCAGGTTAATAGCCTCGGTGACTGTATCTGCATATATAAAGCTGCCCTGAGATTCCTGATCATTCTTAATAGCTGCCGCCCAGGTATTGGAACGGGGACCCCGCTCTCTCTCGGGTAGTTCTTTCTCTCCCTGGTAGGCTTTCATGAGCCTGGTGGGAATAATTTCGGGACCAGTTCCGTGAAATCCCGCCAGTATTTTTCCCTTATCACCTACAAACATCATCCCCTCTACGGGCATGTCACGCTTATCCTCCTTCAATTCTTCAGGTATAAAGGGTTTCATGCCGCCGTCGTACCAGAACAGATCAAAAGCAGGAAGCATCTTTGTCTCCGGGAACTCTAACTGTATCAGGCTGGATAAAGGAAAGGCAACATCATTCTCAACCCATTTATATGTATTGCCGTCCACATATCTGTTTGTGGTCCCATAGGCTTTTGCAGCCACCGGGGGTGAATCAATACCCAGGTTACGGAATAAGGGGAACAGACTGTAATGCCCCATATCTGCTATGCTCCCGCCTCCGAAATCGTACCATCCGCGGAAACGGTTATGGGTATAATGCGGATGATAGGGCAGATCGGGTACGGGTCCCAGCCACAGCTCCCAGTTGAATCCAGCAGGTATGGGCATTGATCCTTTGGGACGGGCGGGCCACTGCTCCCAAACCGGCCGGTAGGACCAGTTGTGTATCTCTTTGAGATTTCCAATGACCCCATCCTGGATCCATTTCAGGATAAGGTTGTGATGCGGCATCTTGCTCCATGCCAGTAAATGAGTCTTCACATTTGAATTTTTCGCGGTCTCAATGGTGAGCCGTCCTTCCGACATCCGGTTGGCAATGGGTTTATGTGTGACCACATGCTTGCCCTGTTTCATGGCTGCAATGGCCAGGTAGGCGTGGTGATGGTCGGGGGTCATGATTTTAACAACATCCACATCTGTTTCTTTTACAAGAAGCTCGCGATAATCCTCATAGGAGCTGACTCCCCTGTAGGTCCCCGAAGCCTGATTCCTGCCGTAATATTGCTCCACATATTCCTTAGCGATGTCCCTTCCTCCCGGAATGCCCTGGTAAGAGGAGCCCCAGTTTGGATCATCCAGGGTTTTCCGGATACTGTTCCGGATCCCTTCAGCCGACCAGTCCAGGTAATCGGTAGTAAACTTATTTACATCACAGACCGACACTACCTGGAGTTCAGGATTCTGTAACATTCCGGGCATCTCCCTTAATCCCTGGGTGCCACAGCCTATATTGGCAACCGTTATTTTATCCGATGGGGCCACAAATCCGGGTCCCCCCAGAACGTGCCTGGGAACCACGGTGATGGTCGCCGCAGTAGCAGCGGCTGTACCAATAAATTTCCTGCGGTTCATTGAGTTATTCGTATCCATATTATTTGAGTATTATGTTTCAGGCTTCACTAAGCTCATCAATTATGAAGATAAATCTTTAAGACCAGGGAGAGTTACTCCCATAATAAAAGCGATACATCCTGCCCTACTTCACTACGGCCACATCTTCCAGAGAAAAATGGATATAGGTAAAACATTCCGGCACATGTGAATCCCAGGTGCCATGCGGACTCCATACCCATCCACCCGGATCCCTGGAAGGTGCAGCTTCCTTATACTGGTTGAAGCGCGAAAAATCCATCCGCCAGACATCGTGATCCTCAGGTGGAAGGCTCCTTTCATCTCCCATGGCCAGGACCTCCAATCCTTTCCAGGGTATTGCCAATTCCACAGTCCAACCCCGGTCCCGGTCACTGGAATCATTGATGGTACCATCCAAAAACACAGCACTTTGCAGGCCGGGGAGATCCCACTGAAAAAAACCAATCCTCGGGCCCCTGGGATGATCTTTATAGCCCACCCCGTAAAATGCCTTACTTCCGGGTTGGTCGGGGGCTAATCCTTCTATCGTATCATAACTCCCGGCTAAGTATGCATCATCCCAGAAGAAAAGCACCTCATAAATGGTTCCAAAAGAATTAATCTCAAATTCGTAGTAAGCATCACGACCTGCTATGAAAAATTCCACATCATTGTTCTGATAGATCGGAGCATCTCTTTCAGTCAGAGTAGCCTGCAAATCCGGTTCTTCTATCCAGTAGGCTATATAAAGATATTCATCATCCCATAACACTGCAGCCCGGGTATCGTGGATGGTTTCCTCTCCATAAATCAAATCCCTGAATCTGGGGGAGCGCGGGGCTTTCTGCCAGACATACTCATCCAGGCAGCCATCAATTTCAGGCCTGGTGGCTGTTCTGTGAGCAAGATAGTGTGGTATCTCGCTTTCCACGCAGGGCGGATGTGAGAGGGTGTCTCCCCGGGAGGATGCAATGGCCCCGGGAACTTGAGTAAACAAAAATATAACTGCCAGAATGCTCAGATAATTCTTCATAAGGTCTTCTTTATTTGCGGTTTGTATCCATGAATTTAATATATTACTGGGACATACATGTACAATTAAACGGCTTTCGTCATGAAGAGAAGATCCTTTCTTACCAAAAGTGTGGCCGCAGGCCTTGTTCCGCTCTCATTTGATACCTATCAGAATAACAGCAATACAGTAAAAGCGGGGGCTGGTTCGCAGGATGCAAGGGCCAGTACTGAAGATGTGGTAGTAGAGAAATTTCAACCCGGACTGCCTCATAAGGGAAAAGTGCTGGCTGCCATTCAACCCCACTGTGATGACATTCCCATCTTTGCAGGGGGTACTGTAGCCAAATTAATCAATGAAGGCTATACCGGCTACCTGATCCGGACCACCAATGACGATCATGCCGGTCGGGGGGCCACCCAGGGAGAGGTTATCCTGAACAACGAAAAGGACAACGAAAAAGTAGCCGCTGCACTGGGTCTTGACAAAGTATATGATCTGGGCTACCGCAATCACAGAATGAATAATATCAGCCTGCAGGAACTAACAGCGCGGTTTATTTTTCTTTTCCGCATGCTTAAGGTCGACACCATCGTTTCCTATGATCCCTGGGGCCATTACGAAGAAAATCCGGACCACTATGTTACAGCCCGTGCAGTGGAAGCTGCCTGCTGGATGGCTGGTGGCGGACTCGACTATCCGGAGCACAGGGATGCAGGGATCTTACCTCATGCCGTAAGGGAAAAATATTACTTTGCCCGTGGCCCGCAGGTGGTAAACAGGATAGTGGATATAAGTGAAACCATTGACCGGAAAGTGGAGTCTAACCGCGTGATTGTAACCCAGGGGCCGGGTGGGGATGCCGGGGTAAGGTTGCGGGAAAGACTTGCACTGGAGGGCAAGTCCCTGCCCATATTGGAAGGCAGTGACGAAAGCGCCAACAGTTCTTATATCAAAAATATAGTGCTGGATATTGACTCTCAAAGAATACGTGGAGTCCCCTCCGATAAAAAAATTGGTGAAGCCTATGGACTTGAGTGGGGAGAACGCTTTCACTATATAGGCCCCGGAGAGTCAAAACTGGAAGAATATATCAGATCACACAATTAGCTAAGCACAGGCAATGAGTAAAATCAAACAATTCCTTACAACCCTGATTGGATTTGCGGCATTCGCCTTCGTTTTTTACCTGGTGTTCAGACCCGATCAGAGAACGATGATCCGGATCGGGGCAGTTATACTTGCAATTATTCTACTTGTTCTCCTGGTTGGCCTTATTGGACGTATTAAAGACAGGGCGGAGGAGAAAAGAAGAACGAGACCCTATAAGCCCAAGACATGAACAAGCCACCGGAGATCATTTCCTACTATACCATGAGAAGGGCCATCGGGGTTCTGGGGATCACCCTCCCGCTTATCCTGGTGGCCGGATCATCCCTGTTAGGAGAATGCAAAGAGATTCAGCATTCCATCAGCATCTATTATCATACCAACATGAGGAATATCTTCGTAGGATACAACTGTGCGGTCGCCCTCTTCTTATTCGCATACAGGGGGCACGACTGGAGGGATAACCTTGTAGGGTACCTGGGCTGCATTTTTGTCCTGGGAGTAGCCTTCCTCCCCTGTTCCATCGGCTCAGCCAACCAGCCTTGTCTGATTACTCCGCCACCACAGAATCCACTGGTGGGTAAGCTGCACAATTTATGTGCACTCCTGTATTTCATCATCCTGATCGTTTACTCACTTTTACTTTTTCCAAAAACGCATATGGACAGGGTAAGCGGAGAAAAGATGTATATGGCCCGCCAGAAGAGAAGCCGGAACGTGATTTACTACATCTGCGGAAGCCTGATGATTGTCTCAGTCTCACTGATAGTTGCCAATTATTGGTTCCTGAAGGAATCCTACCCCGGGCTGAAACACCTCAACCCGGTCTTCTGGCTGGAGACCATTATTTTACTTTCATTCGGGATTTCCTGGCTTACCAAGGGTCAGCTGATCTTCCGGGACGACAATTATCAAAAGGGGCCCTGACTTTTCCCTCGTGCGCTTCGACATTTGAGGTAAATCACCATGGCTACGGGACCCGTTAGTGATGCTATCGTTAAAGAAAGACACATCGCTAGTGAGGCTTCTAAAGCTTAAGCAGAACCATAGAATTTTTATATCTTCAATGGACCATATCATCACCCTATGATAAGCATCCTCGGGCCTGCAAAAACCATCGATATGTCTCCTCACGGAGTCACAGAACACTACAGCTCGCCATTTTACCCAGACCGGACCGGAGAACTGGTGGACCGGCTCCGGCAGTACAGTGTTTCCCGGCTGAAGAAGCTGATGTCGGTGAGCGATAAGCTGGCCACACTGACCTTTGAAAGGTATGCCACATGGCGCAGCTCTTATCCTGCCGGTGAGGGACAACAGGCCCTCATGGCCTTCTCGGGTGAAGTATTTAACGGGCTGAAGGCAAGATCGCTGAGCGAGGTAGATCTGCTCTTTGCCCAGGAGCATGTACGTATACTCTCGGGTCTCTACGGGGTATTAAGGCCCCTGGACCAGATACTTCCCTACCGGCTGGAGATGGGTACTAAATTACCAAATGCCAGGGGCAGGAACCTGTATGAATTCTGGCAAGATATTATCCCGCGCAGAATTGCAGAGGATACAGAAGGCCAGGACAGCCCTGTTCTGATCAACCTGGCCTCCAACGAATATTTCAAATCCATACAGCCGGCTTCCTTTCCATACGAAATAATCACCCCGGTTTTTAAAGAATCCACCGGAACAGGATACAGAAATGTCACCATCTATGCCAAGAAAGCCCGGGGAATGATGCTGCGCTTCATCATTCAGAACCGGATCAATACCCCGGAATACCTGAAGGCCTTTGACGAAGAGGGCTATTATTACAACAATGATCTTTCATCTCAAAAGGATTGGGTATTTTGCAGGTAAAATCTATAAATCAAATCACATGAATAAAGCAATCTCATTTCCCGCTCTGGCCCTTCTTTTTATTTTGCTTAGCGAGACAGGAAGCTTTGCCCAGGAACAATTATTCGATGGTAAGAGTCTGAAGGGCTGGTACACTTTCCTCCAGGACCGGGGGCGTGACAATGATCCGAAAAATGTATTTACGGTGCAGGATGGAATGATACGAATCTCCGGCGAGGAATGGGGTTGTATCACCACCGATGCCGAATACGAAAATTATACAATTGTGCTGGAGTTTAAATGGGGCGAGCTGACCCACAAACCCCGGCTGGAAAATGCGAGGGATTGCGGCCTGCTCTTGCACTCTCAGGGCGAAGACGGCGGCTCCCAGGGCATATGGATGCATTCCATAGAATGCCAGATGATTGAAGGCGGCACAGGCGATTTTATTGTGGTGGGAGACGGGACCGATGCATTCCAGGTCACCTGTAATGTGCGGACAGATTCCGGGGGCAACCACTTTTTTACCGGGAAAGAAGGGCATTCGCAAACCATTACAGAAGGACGGATCAACTGGTGGGGACGCGATCCGCAATGGAAGGATGTTCTTGGCTTCCGTGGCAAGCAGGATGTGGAGAAACTGCCCGGCGAGTGGAACACGCTTGAGTGCATTGCCTCCGGGGATGAGATCACCGTAAAGCTCAACGGGATCCTGATCAATAAAGCCACAGCCGTCAAACCGAGTAAGGGACGTATTCAAATACAATCGGAAGCTGCTGAAGTATTTATCCGAAAGGTGGAGTTAAGGCCACTCTCCCTTAATTAATCTTCCTACTCCAAGAGAAATGCCCAACACCTGGTTTCGATTCAAGCAATTTACCATACAACAGGAGCGGACTGCCATGAAAGTAGGAACCGATGGTGTACTTCTTGGCGCATGGGCATCAGTGCCCGTTCCCGGCAGCAGGGTCCTGGATGTTGGAACCGGAACCGGGCTGATTGCACTGATGATCGCCCAGCGAACCAGGGATGTGCTTGTGGAATCCCTGGAAATAGATCCTTCATCTGCCATGCAGGCGGAAGAAAACTTCCAGGATTCCCCCTGGAGGGAAAGAATATCCTGCATACATTCTTCTTTCCAGGATTATGCTGCCCGCAGCAAGGATCGGTATGACCTGATAATTTGCAATCCGCCCTTTTTCTCTGCTTCCTCGAAAACACCTTCCAAAGAGAAAAATCTCGCCAGGCACGATGACAGCCTGAGCCTCGGTGATATTTTCAGAGGCTCCCCCGGATTGATGAAAGAAAACAGCCTGATCAGCCTGATCCTGCCCATTCATAAGGAGGCACAGGCTCTTGATCTGATCAGGGAGCATAAGTTGTACTGTAGCAGGCTTACCCGGGTTAAACCGGCACCGGGGAAAGCCCTGAAGCGGGTTTTACTGGAGTTTACTAATATGCCGGTTGATCGCAGGGAAGAGGAGCTGATTATCGAGACCGAATCGAGACACAGGTATTCCGAAGCTTTTAAAAACCTCGTTAATGATTTTTATTTAGGCGAAGGTGAGTGGTAAATAATTAACTTGCGCCATGATTAAAGCAAAAAGAGAGAGACTTTATAAAGACGTGGAATTCCTTTGCGCAATAAGGCCCTACAGGAATTACAAGAACCTGGCTTCCCTGGATAAGGCCAGCTCTTATATATCTGAGGAGCTTTCCCGTTACGGCTATGAACCCGGAGAGCAGCTTTGGGATGCAGAAGGAAATGAGTATAAGAACATCATTGCATCCTACAGGGAAGAGAAAGAACTGCGTTTGATCGTTGGTGCCCACTATGATGTGGCCGGTGACCAGGAGGGAGCTGACGATAATGCAAGTGCGGTGGCCGGACTGCTGGAAACGGCCAGGCTCATAGCGGAGAACCAGCCTGAGATGGATTACGGCATTGATTTCGTTGCCTATAACCTGGAGGAGGCACCCTTCTTCACCACGGAAAAAATGGGGAGTTACATTCATGCGAAATCTTTGCATGATTCAGGCGTTAATGTAAAGGGGATGATCTGTTACGAAATGATCGGCTATTTCTCGGACGAACCTGGCTCCCAGAAATTTCCTTCAGAAGAAGTGGCCAGCTTGTATCCGGATACCGGTAACTATATTGTGGTGGTTGGGATTGAAAAATGCCGCCAATTCAACGCCCGCTTTCATGGCTTAATGATAGATAGTGGAGAAGTTGCCGTGCAAAGAATTGATTTTCCTGATTCCAACGAACTTGCTGCCAGGTCGGACCAGAGAAATTACTGGCCTTTTGGCTATGATGCCCTGATGATCAACGATACCTCTTTTATGAGAAACCCCAATTACCACCTGGTATCGGATACCATAGACACCCTCAATTTTGAAAAGATGACCGGGGTGGTGAACAGTTGTTATCATGCCATCACCCATTTAGATCCATAATGATGTTAAGAATTGCCTTCTGCTGTCTCATGCTGCCCCTGGTGATTTCCTGTTCCGAAAACAGGGAATCCTCTCCCTGGATTATTACTGCACCGGCAGGCGACCGATTTGTAAGCATCGATAAAAACGGTGAAACAATTATTCCCAATGGACGGATTGTTGCACCGGCAGGAAAAAGCATTGTTGTGGCTCCCCACCCTTACGGACTTACACTGAGTCCGGATGGGAATACAGCTGTAACTGCCAACTCTGGAACAGGGCCCCTTTCAATTACCATAATACGGAATATTCTGTCCGACACTCCCACGGTGCAACAGGTCCCCCCGGGTCCGTCCACCGACCAGGGTGTCCTGGCATCAGTATTTATGGGATTGGCTGTTTCCAATGATAATAAAACGGTTTATGTGGCTGGCGGACAGGAAAATAAAATATTCTTATTCGATCTGGCTACCGGTGAAAAACATGGCCAAATTGATTGCTCATTTATATCAGAAGAAAGCGATTACAGTCATGGATACATAGGTGATCTGACTCTTTCAAAGAATGGGAAAAAGCTCTATGCAGTGGATCAGATTGGTTTTCGGATGCTTATTGTAGACCTGGCCAGTGGAAAACTTGAACACAACGTTCCCGTTGGAAGGTACCCCTTTGGAATTTGTCTGTCGCCGGATGAGAAGAAAGCTTATGTGGCCAATGTGGGCATGTTCGAGTACAATATGATCGATGGAATTACAAAGGAGAATGTCGGAGAAAAAGCCCTGGAATTTCCGGCCTTTGCCTATGGCAGTGAGGAGATGGTTCATGGAATTGAGAACGATAGTATTTCCATTCCTGCCCTGGGGGAAATGAATGCACCTGAAGCATTTTCGGTATTTACAATCAGCCTGGAAGACCCGGAAAAGCCGAAAGTCATTGCCAAAACCAAGACGGGTCATCTGGTGGGTGCAAAGGTGGAAGATATTCCGGCAGTAGGAGGTGCCAGTCCCAATTCACTTGTGGCCACCGATAAGTTTGTTTTTGTGAGCAATGGAACCAACGATAATATTTCAGTGATTTCCATAGATACAGACACGGTTGAACATACCATTTATTTAAAGCCCGATCGAAGGGTAAGGCAGTTCCGGGGCGTGATACCCTTTGGTCTGGCCCTGTCGCCCGACCAGAAACGTCTGTATGTAGCAGAATCAGGAATAAATGCACTGGCTGTGATTGATGCGGAAAACCTGGAAGTGCTGGGCCATATCCCCACCGGCTGGTTTCCTTCCAAAGTACAGGTGAGTAAGGACGGGGGAAAATTGATTGTTGCCAATGCCAAAGGCTTTGGCAGCGGACCAAACGGAGGTAAAACATTCAGGGCAGATGAATCAGGAAGTTACATTGGCTCCCTGATGAAGGGAACGGTTCAAATACTGGATATTCCTTCAGACAGGGAACTGCAGGACTATACAAACAGGGTAATTGGCAATAATTTCGACTTCAGAAAAGCCTCCTCTGAAGACTTTCAGTGGCGTAGGAATAATCCAGTGCCGCTCTACCCCGGAGAAAAAGAAAGTCCCATTAAACACATTGTATTTATTTCCAAGGAGAACCGCACCTACGACGAAGTCTTCGGTCAGATCGAAAAAGGACTGGGAGACCCTGAATTGGCACGCTATGGCAGGGGGGCATCTTTTCAGAATTCAGCAGGAACAGCTTCTGTCCAGGATGCGGATATCATGACAAATCATTTGAAGATTGCGAGAGATTTTGCCATAGCAGACAATTTTTACGTGGATTCGGATGTATCGGCCGATGGCCACCGCTGGTTGGTGAACACCTACCCGAACGAGTGGGTGGAGACCTGTACAGCTGCCAGCTATGGAGGCAATCGCTCCTTTGATTTCGATTCAAAAGCGCCCGGGGTCTATGCCATGAATGGCGCAGCCGGAGCCATTTACCCTGAAGATTACAACGAAGCCGGTTCCATGTGGGATCACCTGGAACGAAACAAGATTGACTTTTTCAATTTTGGCTTCAGCATCATGTTTGAACCGGGGATCTACGATGAAAAATACAAATACGAAGGAATCAGGCACTACATTAATTACCCGCTGCCCTTACCCATATGGGACCGAACCTCCAAACAATATCCGACCTATAATATGGCCATTCCCGACCAGTTCAGGATTGACCAGTTTCAGAAAGAGTTTGAAGAAAAGTGGATGAACGGGCGGGATACCATGCCCGCATTTATAACTGTGATAATACCTAACGACCATGGTGCCGGAGATCGTCCTGAAGCGGGCTTTCCGTTCCGTGAAAGCTACATGATTGATAATGATCTGGCAGTGGGTCGTATTGTAGAATACCTTTCCCAAACTCCTTACTGGGAAAATATGTTGATCGTAATCACTGAAGATGATGCTCAGAACGGCGTCGACCATATCGATGCCCACCGCAGCCTTCTGATGCTCGCTTCCCCCTGGGTAAAAGAAAATTATGTGAGCCATGGCCATTACAGTTTTGGAAGCATCTTTAAAACCTTCTGGAACATACTGGGAATACCCTACCTGAATCAATACGATGCAGGCGCAACAGATCTGGCCGACTTCTTCACCGATACCCCGAATCCCAGAACCTATGCGGCTCTTCCTGCAGATCCCAGGATATTCGATCCTCAAAAGGCATTGGATCCCTTCGATGAGGATTTTGACTGGAAAGCATTGGAACAATCACCTGTGATGGATAACAAGGAAGATATGATTAAGGAGAGTAAGGAAAAAGATGAGTACCGCCTGGAGAACAGGGAAAAGAAGTGAAAGCCTTCCTGCCAGCTTCACAAACATTGTAATTTCAACTAATGCAGTCAATGCAAACCCTGTATATCCAGGATACCCTGCCCTGCATACCAGTTAAAGTTTTGAATGATATAATCACCCAGGATCCTTTCTGTTTGCCGGGAGGACATTTTTTCTATGTGAGTAAGAGGTAAAATGGCTCCTTTCCAATGCTCTCCCAGCTCCCACCTCCAGCTCGATGACTCAGGCAGGTTTTCGAAAAGCAGGGAACCTTTTACAGGATAGCCGGCCATATAAAAATACGGCGCACCAGCCATGCTATCTTCCATGGCAAGGCCAAAACCCATACCTATTTTCCCATCATACTCAAAATAAACGCCCGTATCGAAATGCTCCGGCCAGATTCTAACTTCGCTTTCAGCCTGAGCATATCCTAAAAACTTATTAGAACTCTGGTTTGCCAGATTTCGGAAGTATTTCCACTGATCCAATGCCTGTGTTTCCATAGCTTCCAATGGCTTTTTTCTGAAAGGGTAAGCGGGTATAGCACGAGGCAAAGGTGCTCTGAATCCCTCAGGATCGAGCCCCGCTTCTGGAAGCAGTTTTTCGAATTCAATTTCTATCTCCTCCATTGTTTTGCCAATAGATGGAAGAGTCAGAATCTTTTTACGGTTAGAAGCAAGTACTTCAAAATTTAAGGTGCTCAGATCAAGCGAAACCAGAACATTTCCAGTTTCAGCTTGCATCCATCTCCCGAGTATCTTATTTCCCAGGGAATCGAAATATAGATTGGTATGACTTTCATCTGCTTCTTCAGGCAGGAAAGTGCGGTTTGCTTTCCCGATGATCTGGCAAAGCAAATGTAAGTGCTGATCAACATTATTATAATCCTGCATATTATATTCCTGTTAGTTGATGGATATTAAACAAAGAGTTCCGGTTAATTGTTAAATACTGCACCATGATAATCATCATATCTGCCATCGGAAGCAATCGTATAATTGGCAACGGAGACGGGCTGCCCTGGCATATCCCTTCAGAGTACAAGCAATTTTTGGCTTATGTGAAAGGTCAGACTGTGCTAATGGGACGAAGATCTTATGAAATCTTCAAAAGTGATATGCTCCCTGAAAGAATGGTGGTAGTGTCCCGTTCTCTTGAAACAGATAAGGCATCTGTATTTTCTTCCCTGCCTGAAGCAATTGAGTATTCAAAAAAGTTCCCCGAAAATCTTTTCATATGTGGCGGACAAAGCATCTATGAAGAAGCAATTCAGTATGCCGATTACATGTACCTCTCGTTTATAAAAGGGGAACACCAGGGCAATGTATATTTCCCTGCATTTGAAAAAGGAGACTGGTCGATTGAGAAGAAGGAAGAACATGATGAATTCACCTTTGTCATCTACAGGCGACTTACATAAACACCCGAAAATGTTATAAAAGCTTTATGGCTTTGTGACCGTGCTGTGATGATTATCTTTTTTATTTGATGCAGATAAGTAAAACACGTAATGAATAATAAAAAAGAACACAGACATGAGAATTCATAATTTTATGTTGATGTTGATCCTGCCTGCTGTGAGCGGATGCGCTCAAAATGAGGCAGATGAATCTATGAATCCATATTATCGAAGCTTAACACCAGAGGAAAAGAACGTCATTGTTTATAAGGGAACAGAACGCCCTTTTACCGGTACATATGATAAGTTCTATGAAGCGGGTATGTACGTTTGCAAGAGATGTGGTGCTGAGCTGTACATGTCGGCAGATAAATTTAATTCCGGTTGCGGATGGCCCAGTTTCGACGATGAAATACCCGGTGCAGTGCGCAGGACAAGCGAAAGACACGACTCTCGTACAGAAATCACATGCAATAGTTGCGAAGCACACCTGGGACATGTATTCCTGAATGAAGGATTCACCGACAAAAATACCCGGCACTGTGTCAACTCAATCTCTCTTGTTTTTATCCCGGCCGGGATTCCAGCAGGGGCTGACAGGGACACAGCTTATTTTGCCGGCGGTTGTTTCTGGGGTGTTGAATATTACCTGGAACAGGCCACAGGTGTTTTATCTGTTGAATCGGGTTATATGGGCGGGAGAACAGAAAATCCAAGCTACCGGGAAGTTAGCAGTCATAAATCAGGTCATGCTGAAGTGGTGCAGGTTGCATACAATCCATCACAAATAACTTATGAGGAACTGGCGAAGTTATTTTTCGAAATCCATGACCCGGGCCAGGTGAATCGTCAGGGACCAGATGTTGGAATTCAATATCGATCGGAGATATTTTACCGGAGCCTTGAGCAAAAGCTTATTGCCGAAAAACTTGTTTCCATCCTGGAGCTTAAAGGATTTGATGTCGCTACACGAATTAATCCGCTTACCACTTTTTGGAAGGCGGAGGATTATCACCAGGATTATTACATAAGAAATGGAGGGACACCCTACTGTCACAAACCCGTGAAACGTTTTTCATGATCAATCTCAAAGTGAATAGGGATAAAATTCCATGGCCTCATCAAAGAAGGCTGCAATGTTTTCCACGGGAGTTCCGGCCTGGATAAAATGGGACGGGCCGCAGAGATAACCACCGTTTTTACCCAGAACAGAGATCAATGTTCTGCATTCCTCCTTCACTTCTTCAACAGTACCAAAGGGAAGCACTTTCTGCACGCACATTCCTCCTTCAAAGCACAGGCCCCTGCCAAAATTATCCTTCAGATGCCGTGGATCCATATTGGCCGCACTGAACTGCAGGGCCTGTAGCACATCAATACCCATATCCATCAGTCCGGGTACAGCTTCCGACACAGCACCATCGGTATGATAGATCACCTTTGCACCCATATTGTGGATCATCTCATTGATTCTCACATGATAGGCCTTGATAAATTCTTCCCACATATCCAGCGATAAAAGCAAGCCGTCCTGGTGACCTATATCATCCGCAGTAAAAACCATATCGATCTGTCCCCTGCACTGTTTCAGAATCTCATAGAAATAATCGGTAAAGAAGCCGGTCACCCTGTCCATTGTAAAATGAATCAGATCCGGCCGGAGCAACATATCCTCGAAGGCCTGTTCAAAGCCTCGCATGTACCAGGAAGTTTCGAAAAGGTTGGCATTGGCCAGTACGATGGCCCGGTCACCGCTTCTTCGAAGATGTTTGATCTCCCCCACCCTTTGCTCCACAGCCATATCCCCGACCCGGGGGAAGGCATAGCGCCGGATCTCCTGCAGTGTTTGCATTTCCCTTAGGGGGTAATGGACTATTTCGCTGTAGCTGCCCGAACCATAGCTGATCTGTTTCCGGGCAACACCCCACATATCCAGCTCCTGGTCAAAATCGCCCGTCACCCAGACCTCATCCACATCCAGGAAAGAGTCTATATAGCTCTGTGCATCCATTCCCCTGTCCCTTTGCAGGTAGGCATCCAGTGCCTGCATGGCCGGGGGATTAATGCCCCCGCATACCATGGCAATGGGAATCCTGTCCGTCTCGCGGTGATCCAGTGCCGCCAGGACACGCTCTCTTGAGGTCATTTCAGCCATCGAAAAACGCTAGGAGGCTGGTTTTCTGCTTAAGAGGTAATCTATGGAATATTTACGGCTGCCTACTACGAGCAGAATTATATATAGCAGAAGGTATAGCAGGGCCATTTCCTTTTGCCTGAAGGGATCCGGACCGTGAATGATAAATGCAGCCACAAACATGGTGATTATCAAAGGAATGGATGCCAGCCGTGTTCCCAGTCCAACAGCAATAAATATGGAACAGAAAAACTCCGCACCTACTGCAAGGATCAAGGTAAAGGCCGGCCCCAGGCCAATGGGATCCCCGAACTTTATATCGCCCCCTTCCAGCAATTTTAAAAGCTTTGGCCAGCCATGAGTAATCATTATAGCTGCCACGGCTATTCTTACTAAAAGAATCAGGATGTTCAGATACTCCTCATTTGTACCGGTTTGAAACAGTCTTTTCATGACAGGGCCTTGTTTTTAACTTCCTCTAAAGTATGAAAATTGAAGGAGAATGGAAAAAACGCTTCCTGCCAAAACAAACTCCCCGTTTTCAGGTTATTGTATAATTATCGTCACTTCAGCTGAATTAAACTGAATAATTACGAGGTTTTATGGATAATATTTCCCTTTCGGTTCTGCTCAAATGGATCCACCTGATGGCCACTGTGGCCTGGATCGGCGGAATGTTCACCAATTTCTTCATTTATATACCGGCAATGGGTAAAACCCTTGATCCACCGCTGGCAGGAAAACTCATGAGTGCTGCCATGAAGCGCTTCAGGGTAATGGTCTACATATCCATGCTTGTATTCGCAATAAGCGGGATCATAATGGCATCCCTCAACCTGAACTCCGGTGAGATATTTTCATCCAGGAACCAGATGATCGCCATCCTGATCTTCAAGGTTCCCCTTTACGTGATTATGGTCATACTGGCCATATATGCCTTCGAGATAGTTGCCCCCAGGCTTGCCAGGATCGCCGCCGAAGGACCCTCCCCCGGCCTGCTCAAAGCCCAGAAGACCCAGAAGACCCTGGCCATGGCCGGCTTCATCGTGGGTGTACTTATCTTAGCCCTATCTGCTGCGCTTTAATGTGAATTCTAATGTTGATTGGGATGTTAGCGATGATGCGTCGTGGCTGACAGAAACTGAAACCAATACATCAGCGATAAGTGTAAGCTACAATGCAAATATTACTGTTACAGGCACAGGTGGATTGACAGAGGGCTCTAAAGCTCAGGTCATGTATTCGTCAAATTCCTCAGCCGTAATAGCAGGATTGGTTGTGAATGAAATTCCTGTCATTTTGCTAATGCTCACAGATCCCTTAATGGCATCAGCCCCATAGGTTCCAGTTAAAAAATAAGTTGCCATTTCAATAGTGTTTTTAGTTAGGAGCTAGTTACTATGAAAAGGACAGGTAAGTCGGACATTTTGTTGACTTTAAACTGTTTATTTGATAATATTACTAATCATGAAAAAGGGATCATCATCATGTATTATCAACTTGTAATAAGTGAAATTCTGGTAAAAAATGAAATTTCTTGACATCTTCTTTACGGTCTTTCATACGTGCGTCGTAATCTTCAATCTTTTCGGATGGGTCTGGAGGAAAACCAGGCTTCTGAATCTTATTTGCCTACTGCTGACTGCCGCATCCTGGCTCATCCTGGGACTCTTTTATGGATTTGGATACTGCCCCCTGACCGACTGGCACTTTAACATTCTCAGGAAACTTGGATACAATGACCTTCCTGACTCCTACCTGAGTTTTCTATTTACGCGCCTGACCAAACTTCCTGTCGATCAATCCATAGTGGATGCAGTTACTTTATGGGGATTAATAATCGCTTTGGTGATAAGCCTTTACCTTAATTTGCGGCATTGGATTAAATCAACAGATAGAAAGGAGTAAGTATTGTTATGGCAAGTGTGCGGATTCTCTATAATAATACAGTCGCATGCGATCCGCCAGGGTCACGCAAGAAATGATTGATCTCAAGATCCATTTGCTCCTCCGCCATTTGACTCGTGTGTCGAATGGTAGTAACTTGCCTTTGATCAACACCCCGATCAATGTAACTGGAATTACCTTACTGCAAAAGGAAAAGGAGGAACTCATGCGTGTTGCGGATCTTTATGAAAAAAGCGAAAAACACCCGGTAATATCGTTCGAATTCTCTCGTCCCAAAAATGAAACGGCCGCTGCCAATCTGGACAAGGCCCTGGATTCTCTTAGCAGGCTATCTCCCGATTATGTATCCGTTACTTTTGGGGCGGGCGGATCAACTCGTGAGGGTTCTTATGAACTGATAGATAAGTTGAAGAACGAAAGAGGGCTTCCTGTGGTCGCTTATATCGCCGGGATCGGTCTCAGTCCGGAAGAGGTTTTAGAAGCCCTGGAAAAATTCAAGAGCATCGGAGTGGAAACTGTTTTTGTTATTAGGGGTGATGCTCCCAACTGGGATGAGAACTACAAGCCTCATCCGGACGCCATGCCCCATGCTTCTGACCTGTTGAAGTTTATTAAAAGTCGCCATGATTTTTGCCTGGGAGCAGCCGGATATCCGGAAACACATATGGAAGCTGTCAGCCCTGAGAAAGATCTGGACTATTTAAAGTTGAAGGTTGATGAGGGGGCGGAATATATCGTTGCCCAGTATTTTTATGATAACCAGTTTTTCTACGATTTCCTGGATAAAGTTCAGGCCAAAGGGATCAATGTTCCCGTGGTGCCTGGTGTTATGCCAATTTACACAGTAAAAATGACTGAAAATCTGGCCAAAATCTGCGGTACAACGATTATTGAAAAAGTCCGCAACAGACTCGATTCTTTGCCTCCTGAGGACAAAGAGGCAATTCTTCAATATGGAATTGATCTCGCCACGGAGCAATGCAAAGACCTGCTAAAACACGGCGTCCCAGGACTTCATTTTTATACAATGAATCGGGCAAAGTCCCTTATGAGTATATTGGAAAAGCTCAAGGCGGATGGTCCGATGTAATTCGTATCCAATGAAAAAAGTGCCGGAATAGCAGAATATATCGTGGGAAAGCTAATCATGAACGGGAAGGTTCGAAGAGGGTACAATCGGGAACAAAGCGATCCTTGGTATTCTTCGTAAAGGGCATAAGCAGGAAATTGAAGTTATTCCCGGTGAATTAATGGAATAAGCAGGTTCAGGGAGCAACAAAGACATGAACAGCTATTAAATTAGCAATAGAGCGGAACAATCAGATGCGTACCGTGTTAAAGTGGGTAGCAGATCAATTAAAACCAAGGAAAATGGCAACGAATGAATTTGAAAAAGGGAAAAAATTCTCCTTTAACGATAGCATCGGCTATGCCGACAAAGCTGTAGTAAGCAAGCACATACTTAAAAAAGAAACTGGCAATATCTCCCTGTTTGCCTTTGATAAAGGCGAAGGTTTAAGCGAACATACCGCCCCTTTTGATGCGCTGGTTTACGTTGTTGATGGCAAAGCAGAAATTATTATCAAGGGGCAATCTCATATGCTTGGTGCAGGAGAAACCATTGTGATGCCGGCAGATATTCCTCATGCCCTTAAAGCCCCTGAACAATTCAAAATGGTACTTACCATGATTAAGAGTTAGTAAATCCAAAACTCCTGTTATTGTTATGAATCGAGCAGTGCACCCCAATCCTGTCTCCGGGCCCACTCTTCATACCTGAGGAAGCCATAGGGCTTCAATTCAGCCAGGCTGGCTGTGTAACCCGAACTGTTGAACCATTCATACATCAGGGCCATATCCTCGCTCTGTCCTCTGAGGTATGCGGGATCGAAGCCCTCGTAACGAATATCCTTTCCGAGAACATCCGATAGAATGCGGGCGCTTTCCTCCCCCGTGATCTCATCTCCCGATATATTGATCCTCTTTCCGAACCACGCTTCCCTTTCTTTTATTACCAGGGATACAAATTTCCCGATATCCTCCACGGCGATTTGCTGCAGTACCCTCTTACCGGGCATGGCCATTTTCAACATACCTGCCTTCACACCGTCCAGGACAAAGGGAAAGAAAAGATTATCCATGAAATAAGAAGGAGCCACTATGGTAGCCGGCATATCAAGACTGCCCAGGTGTTTCTCTACTTCGAACTTACTTTCAAAATGCGGAATGCCCGTATTCCGGTCAGCATCCCCAACAGATGAAAACACAAAGTGTCCCACTCCAGCACTTTGAGCCGCATTAGCAAGACTTATCCCCTGTTTTATCTCTCCCTCAATCCCGGCCTCAAAGGGAGTTGTCATGGCAAAGACTGTATCCACCGGGGCCATCAATTCCCGAAGGACCTCCTCATCTGAAAAATCTACCGCATGCAATGTGGCTCCGAGACCAGACAATGCCATGGCTCTGGCAGATTCTGTATTTCTTGTAATTCCAATTACCTCATCACCGCCTGTCAGCAAGGCCCTTGCCACCGATCCTCCCTGGCTCCCTGTAACTCCCGCTACTAATACCTTCCGCTTCATCATCATCTCTGTTTTCTTAGATAACAATGAAGCCTGACAAGGGTTCTTCCCAAAAAAGTTAAAAATATGGCAGGCCTTTACAGCAGGGTATCCGGGCAGGATCCCCATTGTGGTTTTGGATGGCATCTCTTTGTGGCTTTGAACAATATATTTGAGGAGTTTTTTTTAGATTTGCTGCCTGATGGACTCCAAAAAATACACTCTTATGTTCAGATCCGCAGATTTGAAGAAGCTGGCACTGCTGATACTTTCAACATTCATTGCAATAAGCGTAAATTCTCAGGCGACTTTTATGCCTGGCTATATCATTGATTTACATGGCAACACCATCCAGGGCCTCATTGATGATGCAGGAGAAGTGGAAAATATGAAGATGTGCCATTTTAAAGCCACAGAAGATTCCGAAGCGGTGGACTATCTTCCCGGAGCGATCTCTGCTTACCGCTATGACAACAGCAAATTCTATGAAACAAAGTCCGTCGACATAGAGGGCAGGGGCTACCTGGTTTTTGCCGAATGCCTGGTGAAGGGTGTCGCCAGTCTCTACTATGTAAGAAGTGAGGATTTCGAACTCTATTTTATGGAGAAAGAGAACTCGGCCATCGTTCCGCTTACCAATGAGAAAAAAGAGCTTATGATTGATGGCAATAAGACCACCGTGCAATCCAAAAGTTACATAAGGATGCTCAAGGCTACTTTTTCCGATTGCTACGAGATCCAGGCCTCCATTGATAATGTCACGCTGAGTCACCGCTCACTGAAAAACATCACCTGCAAATACAACGATTGTCGTGATACGGGTACTCCCTGTATCACCTATGATAAGGGCTCCAGGGTCAGATTTCGCTTCGGACCGGTCATTGGATACTCGCTCAACAAATTCATGCTGAAAGGAAGTGAACCATTTGAATCCTTTGAATTTGATAACAGCAATGACCCGGTTGTTGGCCTGGTGGTGGATCTGAGCTCCAGCCGCCTGGGTAATGTATCAATTCAGTTTGGGACCGATTTTGGTTTTAGCGATTTTACCACCACCTATGATGAGAAGGACCCAATCTATCCTTTAACTACAAATAGCTACACTGTATACATGGAGGGCACATCCATGAAGTTTTATACAGGGGCCAAGTATAACTTCGGCAGGAAGAGGTTCAAACCCAACCTGGGGGCAGGGCTGATGTTCAGCAAATATATTCAGCCCGATTTCTGGTATGAAGTTGAAACATACGTCAATGATATTCTCACCACCACTGAGGAATGGTACGGCGATCCGGTAGGCAACTGGCTGTTCGGAGCCTATCTCCAGGCGGGAGTGGATATGGATCTTGGCAGGAAGATGGTTCTGTTTGCCAACGTAAAGGGCGGATTTGGCACCAGCAATCCAAAAACCCTTGCCGGTCTCAATGTTGATAATGAATATGAACAGATCCGGGTAAGGTACGACATGATCCCGGTCACATTCAGCCTGGGAATTCTGTTTTAAAGAGTCTGCCGTGAGAAGAGTATTAAAAAAATGCATAAATTACGTCAAAGGACTATTATGAAACGGACTGTACTTTTTTCTGCTTTTTCCATATTTATTGCGCTGATTCTCTGTTCTGCAGATACCTTCAGCGATTCAGAACAGCGGGACTCTTCATGGCGTGCCGGAGTTGCACGAAGGGTGATTACCCCGGAGCAATCCATGTGGATGGCAGGCTATGCAGCCCGTGACCATCAGTCGGAGGGAACCATGCATGATCTGTGGGCAAAAGCACTGGTCATTGAAGATGCAGGCGGAAACCAGGCCGTACTGATAACAACCGACTTATTGGGATTTCCAAAAGCGCTATCGGATCAAATCCGGGATCAGCTGGAAACCCGGTATAAGTTTTCAAGAGCCCAGATCATACTCAATAGCACTCATACGCATTCCGGTCCAGTGCTAAAGGATGCTCTGTACGATATCTATCCGCTTGATAAGCAGCAAATAAGAGCCATTGAACAGTATTCTGAAGTGCTGGCAGATCAGATTGTTTCCCTGGTAGGTGAAGCACTGCTCTCTATGGAACCCGTGGAGATCCATGCACAAAATGGCGTATGCAGATTCCAGGTAAACAGGCGCAATAATAATCCATCCACACTGAATGCGCAATCAGAATTAAAGGGGCCGAACGATCACGCTGTTCCGGTTTTAAAAGTTGTTGACTCTAAGGGTGATTTAATGGCCGTGGCTTTTGGATATGCCTGTCATCCAACCGTACTGGACGGATATGACTGGTCGGGCGATTACCCTGGTTTTGCACAAATCGAACTGGAAAAATCACTTCCGGGTACTATGGCATTGTTTTTTGCAGGTGCAGGAGCAGATCAAGATCCCCTGCCCCGCCATTCAGTTGGACTGGCACGGCAGTATGGAAAGGAACTGGCTGCTGCAGTGGAGCGGGTGCTGGAGGAAGACATGCGGGAACTGTCTCCTCAACTTTCAGTAAGCTACTCTGAAATTGACTTGCCTTTGAACACTCCGCCATCTGAAGACGAACTGCTTCAGATCCTTCAAAGCACAGAATCGGCAGACTATCAGAAAAGATGGGCCGGAAACATGATTGATAGACTTGCGAAGGATGAATCCTTCATTAGTTCTTATCCTTATCCACTGCAGGTCTGGCAAATGGGAGATCAAACCTTATTCAATATGGGGGGCGAAGTGGTCGTTGGATATGCAATCAAGCTCAAACAGATTTTCGGTCAGGAAACCTTTGTTATTGGCTACTCCAATGATGTCATGGGGTATATCCCAACCGTCACGATCCTTGAAGAAGGAGGCTACGAAGGTTATATCTCACAAATGGTGTATGGATTACCTGGCACATGGCTTACCGGTATCGAAGCTATGATCATAGGGGAAATCGAAAAACTGACGCTTTCCAGCGGGGAATAGTGCCACATCCCACTTGCATGGTTTTCAATTATCATTCCACCTGAGCAGTTTTTTGCTGTCAGAATTTCACCCCATAAAGATTTGCAGGATGATTACACTAAATCGAATTCTTCAAAAATCCGTAAATTGGGAAATACATAATCAGTGGATGCTGGATGCGAAAGCTACTTATCATATTGATCCTGATCTTTGGGCTGGGGATGTTCCTTGAGGCACAGAACCTTCACATCACCCATTTTACCGAAGCCCGGGGGCTTCCTTCAAACCAGGTAAGGCATGTGGCCCACGATGATTTTGGATTTGTATGGATCGCATGTGACGGTGGACTGGTCAGATTTGACGGCCTGGAGTATACCGATTACTCGGTGCAGATACCAAGTCAGTATGGCCGCTATTTTTGTCATACGGATGAAGGCTTGCTGTTCAGTCACGATGCCGGGATCAGCCTGATCAGACCTACTTTGGATTCGGCCCATATCTCGATGTTTATGGAAGCATCCATTGATCCGGAAGAAAATGCACTTTACTATCCAGGCCGCATGTTCCGGCAACAGAATGGTGCTATCTGGATAAGCGGGCCCGGGGGCAGGGTTACCCGTATTCAGGGGAATGAACAAATCGAGCTCCCGGCTGACAAAGATGACCAGGGAAATGCAAATATTCAGGCCTTTTTTGCGGAGTTTAATGAGGGATTAATGGCCATTGCTTTCACCAGTGGCGGATTATATGTGTATGATAGTGGTAAGCAATCCCTGGAGAAGATCTATTCGTTTTCCAGGGTCAATGACCTGAAGTCAAATGGCGATGAACTCTGGATTGCCGGAAATCATATCCAGAGAATTAAACTCAGCAAGGACGGTAAACGAATTCTGGACAGGGAAAACTTCTATACCCATCTGGGTGAAGTGACTGCACTGGCACTGCACAATCAGGTCAATGTCTTTCTGGGAATCAAAGACATGGGCCTGTACTATCTCGATAGACGAAGCAGCCAGGAGCCAGCATTTATCAAGATCTTTAGCAGCAATGATCCGCACCGGGTGAATGAGCTGCCTTTTAAAAACATTTACAACATCATCCTGGAGTCGAATTCCAGACTCTGGATTTGCTCCTCCGAAGGCCTGGGGATCCTTCAACGACGCTTTTTCGAGAGCATAGGCTCCATACCCAATGCAAATACCACGTCCATCTGTATGGTGGATGAGGGAAAGGTATTCGTTAACTTCGGAGATATCTATGTCCTGGAAGCCACGGACCTTGGATTTGACGGGACAACGCTTCCTCCATTTTCCAGTGAACCCGTTACTGCTCTTACGGGTGCAGAAAAAACACTCTGGACTGCAACCAGCACAGGAAATCTAATTGAAATTTATCCAGATGGCCGAAGAAAGAGCTCCCTTGATCTCAGACCACGGGGCGAAGGCATATACTACCTGGCCTTTGACAGTCAGAAGCGACTCTGGGTCTGTCAGGCTCCCGAAGAACATCCCCTGGTGGGCATCGGATGCGTTCTTCCCAATGGAATGTTTAAGGAATACGGTAATTCTGAAGGATTGGAAAGCAGGCTCCTGTGTCTCCGGGAAACCAGGAACGGACGTATTTATGCTTCAGGGATTGGTTCTGAGACCTACCTTTACCGCTACCTTCCCGAGGAAGATGCATTTGTGAACCTGAGCCTGCCAATGGACTTTAGCATTAGCCCGAACTTCGAGGTGCATGACCTGACCATTGATCATGAGGGGGTCATCTGGCTGGCATCGACCAACGGATTGCTCCGATATGATATGGACCGGGTAAGGCGGGTGGATCTTGGTCCGGAATATACCAATACGGAGATCAGGGCAGTCATGGATATGCCCGACGGAAGCATTTGGGCATCCACCGATACGGAAGGACTGATTCGTTATGAAAACGGTGAAACAGTCGTGATCAAAGAAGAAGGCGGTCTTCCGTCCAAGGTAATGACCTACAGGTGCCTGGCAAAGGACCACAGAAACAGGCTTTGGGTGGGCACAGCAGAAGGGCTTGTATTTTCTCTGGATGCCAATCCAGAACCCCTGAGAACTGACAAACCGCTGGTAAGCTCGGCCCGGATTGACGGAATCCAAATCCCTGTAGAGGAGATCAGCCTGTTACCTGGTCAGGATCTGGATGTACAATTCTTTACCCCTGCTTTTCATGGTTTCAGAACATTCTACCAGCACAGAACAGGAAGCAAAGAATGGTCGGATCCTTCTGTGATTCGCCAATTAAGCATTAATGATCTTGAACCGGGGAAACATATCATCGAGTTCAGAGCAATAAATGAGGGTGGTTACTTATGGAGTGATGTGGTTTCTCTGGAGATTCTGGTTCGCGAACACTGGTATAGAAACCGGCTATATATGTGGTCCTTTGCTCTGCTGATTGTGGTTTTGGTCCTTGGGCTTTTCCTGTACCAGAGGCGCAAACACGGTGCATACAAAAAAACGGTGGAACAGAGGGAAGCAGATCTGCAGAAAGTGAAGAAAGAAATATACCTCGAACAAAGACAAATAAGATCGCACGTGGTGAGCATGGAGATTCTGCACAGATTGGTCTCAAAGATTACCCCGGACATGAAGTGGGATACAGTTCTGGAGACAATTTCCATCGACATGCTCAAGCTACCTGGTGTTATGGCCTTTGAGATAGGATCACGTAAAGGGAAATTCATTGAATTTGAAGGGTACTCCCAGAAGGTCCGGAATTACACCAGCGAAAGGATCCTGTACAATCCGGATACCAATCTGTCCTCCTATTGCATAGAGCATGAGAATGCATTTATGTTCAATCATATTGAGGACCAGGCCGTCAGGTTATTGCCTGATTGGGACCGCAGGCTTGACAAGTATAAATCTTCAATCTCCGTGCCTTTTTTCCTGGAATCAAAACATGCCATTCTCTCAGTTTATTCCGACAAAGAGGAACTTTTTGACGTGTATGCCCTGAAAGCCATTTCTGTTTTTGCAGCATATCTTGAACAGATCACCTGAAATATGAAGACACAGATACTCATATCTATATTGGGATTTGTCAGCATGATTGGCTTCAGCCAGGATATTTCGCTCCGGATCGGGGTCAAGGTAGAACCTCCCTTTGTGATCAGCGAATCCGGACAGACCTATTCGGGCCTGAGTGTTGACCTCTGGAAAAGCATTGCCGGTGAAGCAGATGTGGATTATGAGCTTATTGAATACAAGGATCACCTGGGCCTGATCCGTGCCCTGGACTTTAATGAGATTGACCTGACGATCAATCCGATCCATGTCAATGAGATCAGACTGAGGATGTTTGATGTGACCCAGCCCTTTTATGTTTCTTACATCGGTGTGGCCACAAGCAAGGTCAAAAAAACCCAGATCGGCAATTTTCTGAGAAATTTCTTCTCCCTGCAGTTTTTCCGGATCGTATTGCTGCTGATTCTGATCATTTTCATTTTTGGCACTATACTCTGGCTGGTGGAGCGCGATCAAAATCGCCGGCAGTTTCGTCCCGGACTGATCGGCCTGTTTGACGGATTGTGGTGGTCCACGGTCACCATGACCACTGTAGGCTATGGCGATAAAGCGCCTAAAACAAGGCTTGGACGAATCATAGCCATCATCTGGATGCTGACAGCCATTGTGACCATCTCGGCTTTTACAGGCTCCATTGCCTCCACATTAACGGTCCAATCCCTCGGACGTACCATCGAGGACCTGGAAGATATGCGCAATTCCGAAAACATTGGTAGTGTCTATGCTTCCAGCAGCGAAGAATTTCTGAATAACAATGATATCAGCATCCAGACATTATACCTTGATATCGAGGAAGCACTGCATGCACTTTCGGCGCAGCACATAGAGGTCCTGGTATATGACAAAACAGTGCTTGACTATTCCATCAGCCAGCTTCAGCTGTCCAACAAGGTAAGCCTCTTACAGGTATCCTTCAACCAGCAGTACCGGAGTTTTTTCCTGCCCCGAAACAGTCACCACCTGAACTGGATCAATCCGCTTCTTGTGCAGAAAATCAATGAGGCTTCATGGCCGGAACTGATGAAAAAATACAACTTGCATGCGGAGTAGTCAGCTGTTTTCTACTAATAACAGTATTAAATTATGATGGAGGGGACTAAGCCTGAAACAAAGCGAATAGATATTAAAAGACCGCTCAGAAATCTGTACCTGATCGTCCTGGTGGGTGTAGTACTAGCTTTAGGACATTATTTCTTTCAGGGGAAGGAATCATTTCTGCAGGTGCTGCTGGTACAGGTATTCACTGTATTTAACATCGGATTTCCATTGATGATTATGGTCTTCAACAAGCACATCTTTTATGGTGAACGGACCAGATTTACGGAGATCGTGCTGCTTTTATTAAGTTTTGTAGTGCTGGCCATACTGGCCTCCGAGCTGGAAAATATATTTCGTTACATTATCGGGAACCGACCATCCTATTCCCCGTTCAGCAAGATGGATCTACATCTGGCCAACTCCGTAATCACATCGGTGCTGGGATTTACATTCTACTATGCAACAGATGCTCAGATCAAGCTGGGAAATGATCCTGCAGAACCGCTTCCTTCACAGGGAAACACAAGCCGTCTTGACAGGATTCCCGTCCGGTATAAAAGGGAAACCCTCCTGGTCGAACTGGAAAGCGTGCTTTACATTGAAGCATACGACAACTATGCCTTTGTGTTCCGCACCAATGGGGAGAAGCTGCTGTGTAATTATTCGCTTGGCTACCTGGAAGCGGTCCTGGATCATTCCTTCATTCGCATCCACAGGAAGCATATGGTGAACAAACAGAAGATCCATTCCATCGCAAAACACACCCATAACCGGTACAAGGTCAAGTTGAATGATGACCGAACGGAATTGGTGAGCAGTGCCGGTTACTCCCAAAGAGTCCGTGAATTGGTGGAGATCTGAGCGATCCATCCAGCCGATCCAATTGCCGATCCACCCTGTCAATCCACCTGCTCCACCGACAGCTTCACACCATCCACAAACCAGGTCACGGGCTTTCTGCCATTTCCTTTCCCTTTGAGGCAGGCCCTGCTTAACTTCGCCTATTATGTTGAAGAAACTGTCCTTCTGGAACACGGTCAGCCGGATCCTGTTCCTTCTGTTAACCCCAGCCTTTTTCCGCTGGTTCAACTTCGGATTTATCTGGCACTCCATTTACTGGGGAGTATTGAGTATGGTGGTGATGATCTGGCTGGCTTTCATTCTGATCTCGCCACTGTTCGGACGAATCGGGTGCGGATGGTTTTGTTTCGTGGGAACTACCCAGGATCTGCCTTTCGGATACGGAATTTTCAAGCAAAAGAAACGAAATCCCCTTACCTGGCTTAAACTGCTAATGCCCATTGCATTCCTGGCATCTTCCTTTGCCTTTTACTTTATCAGGAAGAATGGGGGTGAGATCAGTGGCTTTCGCTTTGATCCCGGCTTCTTCTCGACGGAGCTGAATACCCATTATCAGCATATCTGGATCTATGATACCATCGGAGCTCTGATCCTGGGCCTTATGCTGGAGAAGCGATGGGCCTGTAAGAACATTTGTGCTATGGGATCCTTCACAGCCATTGGATCCACATGGTCGAGGCTGATCCCGGTGATCGATACGGAGGCCTGCAACCAGTGTAAGCGGTGTGAATCCGTGTGCCTGGTCAATCTCCCCCTGAGGGAATATACAGATAAGGGGAACGGACTGGTTACCAGCTCAGAATGTATACTCTGTGGCAGGTGTGCGGATGCCTGCCGAAAGGAGGCAATAAAGATCAGTTTTGTCTGGAACCGAAAGAAATACCGGAAAACAGCCTAAGTCATATTGGTCGGTTGCCCGGTGGAGGAAAGAACGCTGCTCCAGATCCAGTCGAGGCATATCACCGTATCTTTCTTGTATAGAATAAAATCCGTGTAACAAAGCATCCAAAAGACCGTAGAAATTACTGAGCTAATACTGGCTGTACTATTGTATCAATTGATATGTTTTTTTTTAAAAGTTTTTCAAGCCTCCGACTGATTGTTCTGGGTATCCTGCTATTCTCATGCAAATATGCTGAATCACAGAACTTTGAAGCAAGCAAGGCAAGCTTCAGCCAGGACCGGTACAATGATTATTCCCCCGCTTATTTCAGGGGCGGACTGGTATTTTGCTCCACCAGGCTACCGGATATAACTACTTACCAGGCATCTCCCGATCAAATGGAGGATGCCAATATTTGGTATGTCCCGATGAAAGAAAGTACAGTGGCTGAAGCAGATCCCAAACTTTTGGAAGGATTGTTTACCAGATTCAATGACGGTCCAGCAACCTTCAGTTCCGACGGGCTTGAAATCTATTATTCCAGGAACCTGGACGTGGATTCCAGGAAGCGGGATATTTTTGACAGCCGGAACCAGTTAGGCCTGTTCAGTGCCAGGTGGATCGATACTACCTGGTTCGATATAACTCCGTTCCCCTACAACAGTACCAAATATTCCCTTACCACACCGGCCCTTTCACCCGACGGTAAGCGGATCTATTTTGCCTCGGATATGCCCGGGGGATATGGGGGGGCCGACCTCTGGTACTGTGACCGATCGGAAGAGGGCTGGCTGCCACCTGTAAATCTGGGTTCGCACATTAACACCAAGGGGAATGAATCCTACCCTTTCGAAAACGGGGCCGGGATCCTCTACTTTGCATCCGATGGACTCAAGGGATTTGGCAAGAAGGACATTTTCTTCACCCGGGAGCTCAACGGCGATTGGGCTATCCCGGTGCACATGAATGCCCATATCAATTCCAGTGAGGATGATTTCGGGCTGATCACTGACCTGAACGGAAATGAGGGTTACTTCTCATCCAACCGCCAGAATAAAGATGACATTTACCATTTTGTCACCAAATTCCCCCAGTTTTACCATTGCGACAGCATGCAGAAGAATTTCTATTGCTATGCATTCTATGACGAAAGCAGTATGAAGATTGACAGCCTTCCCCTGAGCTACATGTGGTATTTCAGTGACGGGGAAAGTGCCGGAGGCCTGGAAGTGGAACATTGCTTTGCCGGTACGGGAAATTATCTGGTTGAACTGCATATCATTGACAACAATACAGGGAACACCTTTTTTACCCAGAGTTCTTTTGAGGTAGAGCTTACAGATGTGGAGCAGCCCTATATCGCTTCCCCCGATGCCCTTGTTAGCGAGGAGTTGGCCGGTTTTGATGGACTAAGTACAAATCTTCCTCAGCTGGAGGTGGAGGAATATTACTGGGAATTCGCGGACGGGACCAGGCTCCGGGGAGCCGAGGTTGAACACGCTTTCTCCGGGAAAGGAAGGTACAGGGTACAGCTGATGGTCATTGGTAAGCCGGATTCGACCGGATGGAAAGCCAGGGAATGTGTGTACAAGGTAGTGGAGGTATTACAGGACCACCAGGATCTGGCAATGTATAAAGCCCGGCAGGAAGGCTCGCTAATTATTATGCAGGATTCGACCGACAAGGACGCCTTCGTTTCGAATTCCTATTATTCCCTGGAAGAAGCACAGGAACAGGATGCTGTGTTCAGGGTGGAGGTGCTCAATTCTGATTCCCGGATCAGCACAGACAGCTCGGTCTTTGATCCCCTGAGGGGAGTCTATGATATCAGGGAGGTTTTCCTACGCGACGACAGCCTTTACAGCTATACCGTAGGGCAGTCCGACGATGTTCTGGGCACCTATGATGTATATGCCGATGTGGTGGAAAGAGGTTTCGAGAATGCCAGTGTAAAGAGCTATATCCTGGCCGATCTGGCTGAGGAGGAACTGCTTCAACTAACATCTGCCCTGGGGAATTTTTCGGATGCCTATTTTGAATTTGACGACTATCGCATTGGAGAAGCCTCCTACCCCATCCTGAATGAGGTGGTGAATATCATGAATCGATACCCGAGCCTCCAGTTGGAGATAGCAGCACATACCGACAACATGGGTTCCTTTGAATATAACATGACCCTTTCCCAACGGCGGGCCCAGTCCATGGTCGATTACCTGGTAGACCATGGAATTGAAGCAGAAAGGCTAATTGGTAAAGGGTATGGTGAATCCAGGCCCATTGCCTCCAATACCAGCGAGGAAGGAAAAATGCTCAATCGCAGGGTGGAGTTTATCATACTAGATGAAAGATGATGAAAGCATCCGGTCAAATACGTATTCTGCTCATGGCCGTGGCCATGCTGTTCGGTGGGTCCGGACTTGAGGCTCAGTGGCTGGAGGGATATAGTTACAGGAAAGAGATCACCCTGGATAATGACCAGGTTCCCGGCTCCGATCCGCTGATCGGATTTCCCTGCCTGGTTTCCCTCTCCGATACACTCCTG
>CAYWGP010000125.1:0-83607 GCA_964458155.1 uncultured Bacteroides sp. | reverse complement strand
CAATTGGCCGAGCAACTCCCCCTCCTACTCTGATTGTTCTTAGTTTCTTCGTACTTTCACCTTATAATTCTGCACAATGGGCTACAAAAAAATTCAGGTAAAGGTACCAACGGATTATTCCGAGGATGAGCTCAGAAGTGTCATAGGAGGGCAACTTGCCTTAAAGGAATTTTCCTTTCAAATTGAAAAGAAGAGCCTGGATGCCAGAAAGAAGAATGACACACACTGGTTGTTGGGAGTTATGGTATCCTCTGCAGCGCTGGAAGGTGATGAATTTGTAGCATCACCTGCGCTGGAAATTCCTAAGAAAAAGCGAAGCGAAAAGGTAGTGGTTATCGGAAGCGGGCCCGCTGGCTTTTTTGCCGCACATGTTTTGCAGTTAGCGGGCTTTCAGGTGACTATTCTGGAACGTGGATCAGAAGTGATGCAGCGATCACAGGCCATTGATCTATTGGAAAGAAAGGGGGAATTCGATGATCAGAATAATTATGCCTTTGGGGAGGGTGGGGCCGGAACCTTTTCGGACGGGAAGCTTACCTCACGTTCGAAACATATCTCCAGGGAACGTAGTTTTATCCTTTCAGAATATGTGAATGCGGGAGCGCCCGAAGAGATAAGATATATGAGTCACCCTCACGTAGGGACCGACAATCTAAAAGTAATTGTAGCGAATCTTCGAAAGAAGTTTCTCGATAATGGGGGAACCTTCCTGTTTGAGACTCAACTCAAAGAGATTATACTGAGGGGAGAGAGGGTATCTGGTGTTATTTCCACCAAAGGCGAAATGGAAGCTGACCACTTCATACTCGCCACAGGTCACTCTGCCTATGATACCTACCGCATGTTGATTGAGAAAGGGGTACAATTTGGCACCAAGAACTTTGCCATAGGGCACCGGATTGAACATCCGCAAAGGCTCATTAACAAGGCCCAGTGGGGCAGTGAAACACTACCGGGCGTGAAAGCTGCCGAATACCGCCTGAGTACAAAATCCAGATCGGGACTGGGAGTTTATACCTTTTGCATGTGTCCCGGAGGCATGGTGGTGCCGGCTGCCGCTTTTAAAGAGAAGAGTGTTGTAAACGGGATGAGTCAGTATAAGCGTGATGGTCAGTTTGCCAATGCAGGTTGTGTGGCAGGGGTACATCCGGATATGCTGGTAGGTCACAGCTGTGAGCCAGGGGAGATTCTGGACTGGATGGACCAGCTGGAAGGAAGTTTTTTTGCACTTTCAAACAACTATAATATTCCGGCTAATATGGCTGCCGATTATATACAAAAGCGCGAGTCCAGGTCTATTTCTAAAAGCAGCTACCCGTTGGGATTGCAGTCTGCACCTCTATTTAATCTGGTTCCGAAGATGGTAAGTCAGGCTATTATGGATGGAATAAAGGAATTTAGCAGGAAACTGCATGGCTTTGACCGGGGTCTTCTGATGGGCCTGGAAAGTAAAACCTCTTCTCCCATACAGGTTTCCCGTGACAGAGAGGGGAAGTGCAAGGGCTTCGAAAACCTGTATTTCGTTGGTGAAGGAAGTGGATATGCCGGAGGGATCATCTCAAGTGCTGCAGATGGTGTTCGCTGCGCACTTGCATTGAGTACATAGATTGGATACTGAAGCTCGGAAAACATAATATCATGAAAGTGGATTTACTGTTAAGTTCAATCACCCTTTGTTTTTTAATAATTGGTCTCCAGGGCTGCTCTTCAGATCAAAACAAAATGAACCCTGAAGATGAAAACGGGGTGAAGGGAGAATGCAATGCACCGGTTTCTGTTGAAATTGAGTTGGATGAAAATCTCTTAATAGCTGCAGAAGAAGGGCGCCTGGGACTTCTCGGGATCACAACTGATAGTGAAAATAATGCTATAATCCCTGCTCAACTGGAAGTTTCAGGAAAGGGCTCAAAGCCACATCTTGTGTTGATGATGCCGGCCGGACGAGAAGGTCTTCCCAGGTTCAAAGCTATGGAACGCAAGTCTCCTTTCAGGGATTTAATGAAAGTAAGCCTGGATCCCCAAAGCGGGCAGCTTGTCATTGAAGAAAATGGTGAGAAGGTATTGCAATATAATTATCAAACTGTTTATGAGGAAGACGTTATCCGAACAGGGAATGGCAATAACAAGAAGATTGCTTATTCGGGTATAATGTCGGGGATTTACTTTGATGAGTATTTAAAGTGTCACCCGGAGTTTCCAAAAGACACAATCGTCACTTCTGCTATTTATGCCATACCCCGCAGCGACTACATTCATCCCCTCTATGGACTGGATGGCGCATTGCTTACAAATGACTGGCCCGATGCCGGTCATCCCCACCACCGGGGAATATTCTGGGCCTGGCCGGAGGTAAAATATGGAAACAAAAGTGGCGATATTTATGCTCTGCAAACAGTTTTTGCCCGGCCAACAGGAAACATTATGTACAGCAGTGGTCCTGTGTTTGCCGAAATTGATGCTGAAAATATGTGGATATGGGATGATAAAGAAGCTATTGTTCGTGAACGAGCAGTAATAAGGGCATATCATTCATCATCAGAGAGCCGGATTATTGATTTAACGATTTATCTTCTGGCACTGGAGGATAGTGTATCAATAGCCACGCGTTTTACAAACTCTTATGGAGGTCTGAATTTACGGATGATGACTCCCGAATCACAGGAAATCTCATACTATAAGGATGAAGCTGGCTCCATGCCATTACGGGCCTGGTCCGATTTTAACGGAATATTTGAAGGAAGTAAATCCACCTCGGGACTGATGGTTCTGCAACATCAGGACAATCCAGAATATCCGGGCGACTGGGTCGAGTATCCGGACCTGGCCTGGGTACAGCCTACCTTCCCCACTTCAGGGACCAGGTATCCACTGAACCCGGCAGAACCCCTGGTATTACGTTACAGACTAATCATTCATACTGGTGGAGAACCTGCAAAAGACAGATCTGAGATGAGCTGGGACGCCTTTCATGCAAAAACTACCCCACGTCATACTTTTTAAAATTATACATCATGGAATCCATTAAAAGTAATGCCACATTCACACGCAGAGAATTCGTGAAAAAGACAGCTGTTGGTGCTATTGGCGCACCATTCATTGTGAATTCTTCTGTTATCAGCGGAAAGGGCAAAACCGCACCGGGTGACAAAATAAATCTTGGCATCATCGGTTGCGGTGGATTGGGTAAAGTCAACCTGGATGCATGTGCCGCCCATCCCGATGTTGTTGTTACAGCGGCCTGTGATGTATGGAAGGAAAGATTAGATCAGGTGGTGGAAAAATACAAAGCCACCTGTACGGCTTATTCCGATTACAGGGAATTGCTGCAACACGAGGGACTGGATGGGGTGATTATTGCTACACCGGCTCAATGGCACACGATTCAGGCCGTTGAAGCAGCCGAGGCCGGACTGGATATATACCTGCAAAAACCCATGACCATGCATTTTGGGGAAAGCCTGGCAGTTCGAAATGCGGTCAAAAAGCATAATGTCATGTGTCAGATAGGAACCCAGATTCACTCTGGCGAGCATTATCGTCGTATGGTTGAGCTGGTCCGCTCCGGAAATCTGGGGGATATTGCCACTGTCAGGACATTTTTTACGATGAACGAGGCTCCCAACGGTATAGGACTGGGATATAATACAGAGGAAATACCCAGGGGAATGGACTGGGATATGTGGGTCGGCCCTGCACCAATGCAAGCCTTCAATCCCAATCTGGTGAAAGATGCATTCTACCATTGTTTCTGGATGGATTTCAGTGGTGGATGGACTCCCGGTATGGCACCTCATATCACTGACCTGCCTATCTGGGCAATGGGACTGGATTATCCCACCGAGATCAGTGCATCGGGAGGAAGATATATTATCAAGGATGATAGTGATGCTTATGACAATCACGAGGTCATCTGGAAATATCCAAGTCTGAATATGACCTGGATGATGTCCTTAACTAACAGCTATGGCTTTGATTTTCTGCGGGGGCAGGAGAGCAAACGCAGACTTGGTATCTACTTTCATGGCACAAACGGAACCTTGCTGACCGATTATGATTCTCACCAGATTCTGCCTGAAGGGGACAGAATGAATGGCATGGAATCGCCTCCTCAAACTATTGCTCCCTCTCCCGGACAAGAACTTGAATGGGTCGATTGTATTAAATCACGGAAGCAGCCCTCCTGCAATCCCGGGTATCATATTAAGGTTGACGCCCCAATAACACTGAGTGTGCTTGCTATGAAACTTGGCAGGTCCATAAAATTTGATCCTGATACTGAGAGTATCGTGGGTGACGAAGAAGCCGCTAAACTGGCCATTCCCGAATACCGTGCTCCCTGGAAGTTTCCTTCAGCGTATATGTAATTAAATAAAAGAACATGATAATAAAGTTTTCAGTTGTATTCAGTATTTTATATATGCTAGCTCTATCCGGAGTTCAGGCACAAAACATTTATATTGTTCCTGCCCCCCAGAAGATGGTACCGGGCAAGGAGACCATTAAGCTTACTCCAAAAACCAGGATTTCCGCTTGTGCTGAGAGCATTAAAACTGCCACCTATTTACAGAATATTCTTCAAAGAACACCGGGGGCTCAAATAGCTCTGGAAGAATTAGAAAAGCGATGGGATCAGAAGGGAATTTACTTTGCTCCTGATTCTGTGGCCTTCCTTAACGAATAGCCTTTTCGTACCATTCACGGGTCTGGATGAAGGCGTCTTCATAACCCATCTTTCGAATTTGCAGTAAGCGCCTGCGGGCTTCCTTAAATGTGCGGAATAAGCTTGTGGTATACCTGTGATACCCATCTTTACATTGATATTCAGATACATTCGGAAGGTTCCCGAAAGCGGAATTCAGTATGGGCCTTCTGGCTGCCTTAACTTGAATGGTATAGTGGTATTCCCTTGCTTTTGCCAATTCAGGTTCTTCCCTGGTAAAAACCAGGTTCTTAGGGATATATATACCACACAGGGGGGAATCAGCAGGCAGTGAACCCTCGATTCTTACAAATACATGCCGGTTCAGGTATCTGCCAAGGATGGCATCCGAACCATTCGAGAAAGTATTTAAAGCTATGGGAGCCGACTCTCCCACTCCCTCCACCACAATCCTGTCACGTTCAACTCCCCGCATTTCAAGGTATTCTGCAATCTTTTCGGCACGATACAAGGAGAGCAACATATTGAAATCTTCGTCCCCGGTGGAGTCTGTATGACCCGTAAGTTCCACTTTTGAATCGGGATGGTAACCCATGATTTCGGCGATCTTCTCAACCTCAAGCTGGGCAGGCAGATCAAGCTGAAACTCATTGGTCTCAAATGGAACCATGGTCCTTAGTTCGTTACTGTAAACAGCTGGTTCCTCTGATACTGGAGCCGAAGTTTCCACCATGGCAATAAATAGAGTTTCCTCAGGTTCTGGATCGGGTTCCGGTCTCCGCTCATTCAGCACCATTTCGATCTCATCTGTATTGGGCGGTTCAACCAGCTGTTCCTCTGTTATTACCGTTGCAGTTGCCACAACCACTGCGGGCTCAGCTTCAATGGGATCAGGTTCAACGGGATCGGTCTGGGCCAACTCCTCTTCATATTCAAGCTCAATAACCATATTGATGGTACTGGAGGTAGGGTCATCCACTCTTCTCACTGCGTAATAGCTTTCAAGTTCTGTCCAGCCCGGATTGAAGAAAAGATCGTCACCCGGTGTATTTACCGGATATCCCATGTTTTCCGGTTCACTCCAGCTGCCATCACTCTGAAGCCTTGAATGAAAAACATCTATTCCTCCTATGGAATTATGCCCCTGGGAACTGAAAAACAGAATGGAATCATTGTTGGATATAAAAGGAGTATGCTCCTCGTAGGGGGTGTTGATTGTTGGCCCAAGGTTCTCACCTTCCCCCCACTCCCCTTTTTCATCGAGCCGGGACACATAAATATCAAAACTTCCCTGGCCTCCTCTTAAATCACTGGTAAAATAAAGAGACTGTCCGTCCCTGGAAATGCTGGCATGGTCCTCCGAAGTTCTTCCGTTGATTTTATATCCAAGATCTTCTACCTCCGACCAGCGGTTCCCTTTCCAATGGGATACAAAAATATCCGAATGAGAATAAAACTGGTGAACCAGGTAAAGGTCCTTTCCATCATAGGAAAGAGATACCGGGTAAGTCTCTCCTACCATGCCAATCTGACTGTTGATAACCTTTGGTCTGGACCAGAGGCTATCGGTGCGGGTGGTCATCATGATCTTCTTATCTGAAGGGTAGTCGACCAGGAAGATAAGTATCTTGCCATCGCCTGAAATCACCGGATTGCTGCATGATGGCAGATCCTCCTCAAAATGTTCCAGCACTCCCTGAAATTCAAAATCAGGATGTGTTCGTTCAATAGTTGCAGCCAATCCACAGGCTTCAATCTGCATCCTTGCATACTCAAGCTGCTGCGGATCCTCTTTTACTCCCATCTCCAGGTACTCCGAATACCGTGCTATTGCCTCAGGGAATTGATAATTCAGATGGTATGCCTGCCCGAGCATAAAAAAGGTCATCACCGGCGCTCCAGGCTCTTTATAGCTTTTTGCTTTATAGGACAGGTTGACCCCCTCGGCTGCCTCCTCCAGGTAACCAATAGCCAGCTCTTCGTTTCCGGGGATATTAAGGCAACATGCTCCGCAATGAAACAAAATATTGCGATTTCCGGGATCCAGAGTCAGGAGGTTTTTGTAGCGATTAAAGGCCTCTTCATAGAACCCGGTCTCCATCAGGTAATCTGCATCAAAGAAGATTCTCTTGAACTCCTTTGTATACTGCCCGTTCAGCACCAATCCGGCTGTCAAAAACAGAAAAATCATGATGCTCCTGATCCTCATAGCATATAAATATAGATCATATGGACGAGCTTCCATGAAAGATTTTTCCACATGCTGTTCACAAGAAATAAGTTTTGATGAACAGCCAGAATCCTGCTATGAAAATCCGATCTTTGCTACTTCAATTTCTGGCTCTGACGGATTTCTTTCCTTCCAGAAGTTTATAAATCACAGGGACAATCACCAGGGTCAGTATGGTGGAGACTAACAATCCTCCGATGATGGTCCATCCCATGGGGGCCCATAGGGTCCCCCCCCTCAATGTGAGCGGAAGCAGTCCCCCGATAGTGGTCAGCGCTGTAAGTACTATAGGAGTAAGCCTTGTTTCAGCAGCCTGTTGCAGTGCTTCATTAAGTGGTTCACCACGCTCCCTGAGTTTATTTATGTAGTCCACCAGGATAATGGAATTGTTCACCACAATACCCACCAGGCTGGTGAGACCGATAAAGGCAGTAAAGGAAAAGGTATTCCCGGTGATCCAAAGGGCCCATATCATTCCTGTAACAGCAAAGGGTATGGCAAGGAATACAATCAGTGGTTGCCGGAAAGATCTGAATTGCAATACCAGTACCGAAAGAATTGAGATAATTGCAATAATAATGGCATTGGTCACTCCTCCAAAAGCCTCATTCCTCTCTTCATATTCCCCTGCAATGGTATAGGAGTAGCCCGCAGGCATGGGATACTGCTTCAGCTTTTCCAGCACCGGATCCATGACCTCATCCAGTGTAAAACCACTTTTCACATCTGCCAGGATCTCAGCGGTCCGCTCCATATCATACCTGCTGATAGAACTCGGAGCCTGCTGCAGTTTTATGTCTACAAATTGTTTCAGCTGGTGCTGTCGGCCCGACAGCGAGGAAACATAGATACGTTCCAGCTCTTCCTCTCCAAATTTATCATCGCGATCCATAAGCAGCACCACCTGGTAATTCTCTCCGGATGGGTCCCTGAAACTGGATACTACCATTCCGGCCACAGCTGTCCGGATGGTCCGGTCAATCTCTACCACAGGAACCCCAAGCATATTGGCCTTCTCCTTATTAATATCCAGGAGCAGTTCCGTATTGGTCTTTACAAACTGATTCTCAATATTAATGGCCCCGGGCTCCTCCCGTATCATTCCTTCAATGTCCGATGATATCTCTCTAAGGAGTTCCAGGTCTTCCCCGTTCAGATATATCTGTACCGGCGCATCAAAAGGAGGACCCTGTTCAAACTCCTTCACCCTGATTCGTGCTCCGGGGTAAGTTTCAAATTCAGAACGCAGTCTTTCAATTGTCCCGGCAAACAACTCACTATCATACTCATACAATTGAACATAAATCTCCGCGAAGCCCTTATCCTGTCGTTTTGGAAATACATTGTAATAAATCCTGGGATTCCCGTGACCCACATTGGTGGCGTAATTCCTGACCTCAGGCATGGTATCCAGAACCGATTCAATATGACGCGCCACCTGATCGGTCCGGTCAAGGTTCGACCCTTCCGGGAGCGTGGCCTGAATCATAAGGTTGGCCTGCTCTGCCTTGGGAAAGAAACTGATACCCACATTGCGGAACATGGCCAATGATCCAAATAGAAACAGGGATGCAAACAGTAAGCTTAGTCCCGGCCTCTTCAGAGCCCCGGCCAGGGTTCTTCGGAAAGGATGTTCAATGACCCACTTAAGGAAACCACTGATACCCCATGGCTTTCTATCCACCTGGCTCTTTTCCTTAAATAATATACTTGTAATCATGGGGGTAAAGGAAAGTGCGATAAGGAGAGAAACCGAAAGGGTTAGGGCAATGGTAATCGGGAGTGATCTGATAAATGCCCCGGCATCATCTGGCATAGCTGCAATGGGCACAAAGGCCAGGACTGTTGTCAGAGTGGCAGTAATAACAGGCCATCCAATCTCTGAAGCTGCTAGGATGGAAGCCTTCCTGGGGGAGTGTCCCATTTGAATATAGCGATTGATATTCTCTACCATCACGATGGAATTATCGACCAGCAGTCCCAGCACTACAACCAGTCCGCCTATGGAAATCTGTTGCAGGCCAAATCCGGCCAAATCCACAAATCCAAGCCCGATGATCAGGGACATGGGAATGGCAATGACTACCACCATGGAAGAGCGAAAACCCAGCGAAAGGAAGATCACCAGGCCCACCAGAAAAATCCCCTGCAGGAGGTTAGCCATAAAACCATTGATCCGGCTTCTAACCGTTTGTGGTTGATCATAGACCACCTCCAGGCGCATATTTGCGGGAAGCTCCTCTTTGAATGATTCGATAATGGGATCCAGTGCCTGCCCGGTTTCCAGAACATTCAGGCCCTCTTTCTGACTGATCCCTAAAAAAATACAACGGGTGCTGCCCGGACCCGGGATGGACCTGGCTCCGAAACGTGCAAGGTAGTTCTGTGTTTCATATCCGTAAGAAACGGTGGCCACATCACTCAAATAGATGAGTCTTCCCATATAAGAATTCACCACCATGTTCCTGATTTCATCCAGATCCCTCAGGGAGCCTGAGGACTTCACGCTCAGGTTATTGACTCCAAGGCTGATCTCTCCCCCGGGAATATTCATATTGTTAGTCTGGATGGCTCTGCCTATATGATCCAGGTTGGTATGGACCATCGCCATTTTTTCGAAATCAAGGTGAATATGTACCTCCTGTTTGGGAAGTGCATAGGAATTAACCTTACGAACATTTCTGACCTTCTCAATCCTCTTACGAAGTTCCTCGGTAGTCTGCTCCATCTCCGCATAGGGAGCATCTTCGGAAATAAGAGCCAGAAGCAGCATGGACATATCGGAAATGGACCATTGCCAGGTTTCCAGTTGAATAATCTCATCGGGAAGTGTAGCCCGTATACTGTTTACCTGTTGAACAACTTCATCATATTTCTCATCGGCATCGCTGTCAAATTCAAACTCTACAGTGACCACAGCAATGCCATCCCTGATATCCGTCATAATACGCTTAATATCATCCAGTTCATTCAGGGCCTCTTCCAGAGGAAGTGCCACAAGGGTTTCCATGTCCATGGGACTTGCCCCGGGCATCAGGACAATAACGGATGAGCCGGGCACTGTCACTTCGGGATTCTCGGTCCGGGGCATGGAAATAAAGGACCTCACTCCTATCACCGTCAGGAAAATAAATACCATCCAGGTGAAGGAGCGATTATTTATGGATAATTCTGGTAATTTCATTATTCTGAAAATTCTGACAGGTTTACGGGATTTACCCGGGTATCCTTCACAATGTATTTTGCACCTTCTGTCACAAGCAGTTCACCTGCTTCCAGTCCATCCTTTACCACAATCTCATCGCCAAGGATCCGTCCTGTCCTGATCCTTCTCCTGCTGACCTCCCCATCTTTGTAAACGTAAACGCTGGCTCTGTTATCACTTGCTCCAATCAGAGATTCCAGGGGCACTGTCACGGCTATGCTTATGCGGGTAGGGTAAATATTGGCACGGGCAATAAATCCTGTTCTGAACTGGGGATCGGCACGAAGTATCTGCAATTCGGCCTCATAGGTCCCTGTCACCGGATCGCCGATGACACCCAGTTCTGTGATCCGTGCCGGGAAACGCCTGTCGGGAAAAGCATCCATCTCCACATGAGCCGAATCCCCCAGGGAAAACTTTACAATATCTTTATCCGTCAGGGCCACCCGCACCACCCAGTCACTTTCGGTAGAAGCGAAGAGGATGGCCGGATGCCCTGGACCTATCATCTCGTTTGTCTCCACCAGGATCTTCTGAATCTCTCCATTTGCGGGAGCCTTGATCCTGGAGTGCTCCAGGTTGAAGTCAGCAATTCTTTTTTGAGACACTGCCAGCTCATAAGCCGAACTGGCATTCTGGAGCTGTTCCAGTGTGACCACACTATCCTGGTAGAGGTTCTTTGCCCGCTTAAGATCTCTTTCAGCCCTTTCCATTCCAATACGCGCCTGATTCACCTGGGCACTGATTTCAGAAAGATCCAGCATAGCAAGTATGTCACCTCGTAAGACGGATACTCCCTCTCTCACATAAAGCTGCTTTACAATCCCACCCGTTTTAAAACTCAGTTTCATATCGGTGGTTGTGCTCAGCATCCCTGCTGACCTGACCGGCAGTTTAAATTCGCTGAGCTCTGCCTTCCATAGCTTCACCTGGAGGGCAGGGTTCTCCGTGACCTCTTTCTGTGACTCAGGTTTACACCCTGTAAGCACAAGTGTCAAGGCCCAAATGATGATAAGTAGTTGTCTCATGTCTTTAGTAATTTTCAGGTCCGTTTGCCCCCATGGCATATTCAAAATCTGCCAGGCTGATGAAATACTCACTCTGTGCGATGATGGAATTGGCAGCTGCATTTGTGAGGCTGGTACGTGCATCAATCAGTTCCAGTAAAGAAGATTGTCCCTCGGCATATTTACGATCTATCAATTTGTAAGCTTTGCTTGCCGAAAGAGTCTGTTTCCTTGCCGACTGGACCGATTCAAAGGCTGCCTGAAGCCCGTAGTAGTTGTTGATCACCTCCAGCCTGATTTGCTGCTGAGCCTGGGAATAGAGTTCCTCCAGCTTTTCTCCTTCTATCCTGGATTGCTGCACTTTCTGATGGTTTGCAGTACCTTTGAACAAGGTCCATCTCATCACAAGCGAGGCCAGAAGGAAATCATCATCGCTCGTAACCTGGTAATTTTCTCCCTGAATTCCGTAATCAACCACTCCGAACAATCCGGGAATATTTTGTCCGCGGTGCATGGATGTAAGATGCTTGTTGAGCTGCTGGTATTCTTTAATCTTGCTTAGCTCAACTCTGCTCTGAAGCGCCTGTAAACTTGCATCTTCCAGTGAGATCAATGGTTGCACCGGGACTTGCATCAGAAGTTCAACAGGAGTAAGCAGATCTCTGTTAAGCAGAAAATTAAAATAGGCCCGCGACGCTTCTAACATGTTGTTTGCCCTGGCTCTTTGAACTTCTACCCTGCTGAGTTCGGACTCTGACCGATAGACGGCATCCACGGTAACCTTATCGTTTTCAAACAGGCGCTGACTCACTCGCAGGTTTTCAGCAACCAGGGCCAGGGAAGTATCGGCCAGTGCCACCAGATTAAATGCTTTCTGGAACTCATAGTAAGCTTTGGAGATTTCTTTAATCAATTCTCTCTCATACTGATCCACATCGATCCTGGCAATCTCCGTATATTGTTTCTTGATTTGATAGTTCTGGATAAGGTCCGTATTGAATATGGGCTGAACCAGTGAAAGTTTGGTTTCCTGCTCTGTGGGCCGGTAGAAGGGAAAGGTTTCATTTTCGATCTGCGGGAAAGCACTGGTACCTGTAAGCATATTCAGAGTGCTGTATACAGGGTTTAACAGATCACCCACCGGGAACTCAATCATCCTGCCTCCCTCTGCCATGGTATATCTGGCATTAAAGCTGATATCGGGAAAGAAAAGCCCTTTTGCCTCCTTCAGTGCTGCCAGATTAACTGCATAGTCCAGTTGTCTCTGTTTTAATGCCTGGTTGGACTCCAGTCCAAGCCTGATGTATTCCTCGAGAACGGGATTCTGAGCCTGCCCAATGACACAAGCCAGCAGGCTCAGGCCTGCCATGAGGATTATTCCGGTTTTCTTCTTAACACTTTTCATGATGTAATGCCATTAAAAACCAGTTTAAAATGACTTTCGAATACTTTTTCAGGAGTCAGGTCCAGCATTTCTATCAGGGAGCCTTCGGTACTCACAAACTGGATCACACTCATCATCTGCATCCAAAGGGTGTGTGCAATAAGTGGCGCCGGAATATCTCTTCTGATCAGTTTTTCACGGATCCCCTCTTCTACCACTTTCATCACCATGCCCACGGACGATTCGCCATAAACAATACCCTGCACGTCGCCGCTGCTCAGTTCAATAGTTCCGGCTTCCGTGGCCATGATAGACATGATTGCTTTCATATGCTTGGGATGAGTGTGCATGAAGGCAATGGTGGCTCTTCCCATCAATTCAAGCTTCTCAATGGCATTTCCTGCCGATTCCACTGCCCTTGCTGTATGTAAGCTCAGGAGGCTGATGGCTCTGCGGGCCACTTCAAAATGCAAATCCTCCTTGCTCTTAAAATACAGATAGAGAGTACCTTTGCTCAGTTCGGCTTCCTCGGCAATAACATCCATGGTTGCTTGTTCAAGTCCCATGGAAAAGAATACTTTTTCAGCAGCCTTGATTATCCCTTCCCTGCGCTGTTGTTTTTCCCTTTCCTTTCTTTCAGCTATTCCCATATAGTTTGAAATTTTGATGGCATTCCATTTAATGACTGCAAGTCATTTATTAAAGCAATATTAATTCATTTTATTTAATTCAGCAAAAGGATACAAAATATTTTCTCATAACCTGTAATGAGTCAGATTACGATAAGTTCGCATCAGGAAATATCAAGTTTGCAGCTCAGGTATCTGCAGTTGCTCTCGCATCCGGAATCTCTGTGGGAGGACGGAAGTTCAGGGTGACTTCTTTCTAGGATAACTGTATTCCGTAACTTACAATCTCTGAAAGGGACTTCCTTTTTTCCTGGTGACGATCCGGATCCACTTCATCAAGCGGATACCCAAGGGGCAGTATTACCACCGGCTCCAAATGTTCGGGTAGTTTAAGTATTTCTCTGGCCTTGTCCACATAGAAATTACAGATCCAGCACGTGGCAAGTCCAAGTTCGGTGGCCTGCAATGTCATATGATCAGTGGTTATGGCCACATCCACATCTGCATGATCCTTCCCGTCTTCCTTTCGTTTCCATGAAAGCGAATGGTCTGCGCAGATCACGATGACACAGGGTGCGGTCCGGAACCATTCCCGGTGATAGGCCGGGTAGAAGCGTTCCAGGTCCTCCTTCTCCCGGATGACATAGAAGTGCCAGGGTTGAAAATTTACCGCCGAAGGGGCCACCCTTCCGGCCTCCAGGATAAGATCGAGTTTCTCTTGTTCCACGGGACGGGAATCGTATTTACGACATGAATACCGTGACTTTGCCAGTTCGATGAAGTCATTTGAATGCATGGAATAAAAATATACATTTGTTTCAAAATTACTATACATGAAACAAAATCGCATTTTATTCTGGTCGATAACTGTTGCACTGGGGGGATTTCTTTTCGGATTTGATACGGCAGTCATTTCAGGTGCTGAACAGTCTATTCAAAAGATTTGGGGACTGAATTCAGTTCAACATGGATTTACCGTTTCAATCGCACTGATTGGTACTGTAATAGGTGCACTTTTCGGTGGAATTCCTTCAGATCGGATCGGCCGTAAAATGACTCTCTTCTGGATCGCAGTACTTTATTTAATATCTGCTATGGGATCTGCCCTTTCAACAAACTGGTATTTGTTTATGGTATTCCGTTTCCTTGGCGGACTTGGGGTTGGAGCCTCCTCGGTTGCAGCACCCATGTATATATCCGAAATCTCTCCTGCAAACAGGAGAGGTAGCCTGGTGGCCATGTTTCAGTTCAATGTGGTATTCGGAATTGTGATAGCCTATATATCCAATTATTTTATCGCAGGGACAGGGCCAAACGCCTGGAGATGGATGCTGGGAGTTGAAGCCATCCCCGCCATCCTTTTCCTGGTCCTGGTACTTAAAATCCCCAGGAGTCCGAGATGGCTGATCCTGAAGAGGAACCTGGTGGACGAGGCCAGGGCCGTACTTGAACTGATTAACCCGGCCAACGTGGAGGAGACACTTAAGAACATTCAACAATCCAAACATGAGGCGAGCAAGGATCAGGGTCTGTTAAAGTCAAGGATCTATCGTCTTCCTATCCTGCTGGCAGTACTAATTGCCTTCTTTAACCAGGTATCAGGGATCAACGCCATTATCTATTATGCTCCCCGGATATTTGAGATGACCGGATTGGGAGAGAGCTCAGCATTGCTGTCAACAGCGGGGATGGGAATTGTAAATTTCATGTTTACACTCCTGGCCATGCGCTTTATCGATAAATTCGGCCGAAGGACCTTAATGCTTATCGGATCCATAGGCCTTATCATAACGCTTGGACTGGTTTCCAGGGCATTTTACACCGAATCTTTTGGTGGTTTTGCAGTGCCGGTTTTCCTTTTCATTTATATCGCTTTCTTTGCCTTCTCACAGGGGGCGGTCATCTGGGTGTTTATTTCGGAGGTCTTCCCCAATGAAGTCAGGGCCGGTGGTCAGGCACTGGGAAGCTTTACCCACTGGTTCATGGCAGCCCTTATTGCTTTCTCCTTCCCCTCTATTGCAGAAAAACTCGGGGGAGGCACCACCTTTCTTATTTTCGCAATCATGATGGTATTTCAACTGCTTTTCGTGCTTCGCTTAATGCCTGAGACAAAAGGAAAGTCGCTCGAAAAGATCCAGAGTGAGATATCAAACGGGAAAACCTAGGTGTTCCACACCAGTGCGCTGGCTCCCAGTATGGCTGCATGTCCAGGATCCAGTTCAGAGACAAGTACAGGTAGATCTCTTTTTCGGAAGATAGGCAATACGTAATCCTTTAAGCCTTCTTTGATGGGTTTAATAAGTAAATCACCTGCAGCAAGTGGGCCGCCGAACAGAAATATGGCTTCCGGGCTGAAATGATGTACCGTAGTTGCCAGGGCCATCCCAAAATATTTACCGGTCAAAATGAATACTTCCAATAGCAGTATTGGTTCCTCCTATATCGATACCGATTGATAATTTTACAATTATTCAGTTTAATTAATTTGAAAGAATTGCATAACTATTGAAGCAAAAGTTCCCCGCAGCTCTGCTGCGAGGAACTTCAGTTCATGCGTAATATAAGATTACCTTCTAATGGTATTACCTTTTACAGCATAGTAGAAGATGTACAGGTAACATACCGCGGGTACAATAAACGCCCACCTATAACCAGCGTTATCGGCAATGGATCCCATAAGTGGTGGTATGATTGCCCCTCCTATGATCAAGGCATTAATTAATCCGGAAGCAGAACTCAGTTCCGCTTTGTCCAGGTCTTTTACTGCCAGTGAGAAAATATTGGGGAACATAATGGAGTTGAACAATCCGATGGAAATGATGGTCCAAAGGGCAATACTTCCGCCTGAAAAGGTAGTTGCGATATCCAGCAGAGCTGCTGCGAGGGCAAAGATCGCCAGTGTACGGGCTGCTTTTCCACGGCCAACCAGCATAATGATAAAGTTCACCAGTGCTGCTCCTGTAAAGGTGGCTCCGATGGCCCAGTTCCAATCCGTTACAAAGGAACCTGAAACAAATGCCAGAATCAGAACAGGAATAAGTAAGGTGAGTTTTTTCGACAAAGGCCGGTCGGTAAACATAAAGGATCCGAAGAACCTTCCAATCATTGCACCTCCCCAGTAAATGGCAGCATAGGTAGAGGCCATTTCTGAAGAGATACCGGTTGAAGTTCTGAGGTAATTCACAATCAGTCCGGCGTTACCTACCTCAGCACCCACATACACGAATATGGCAACAGCACCCAGAACCACATGGGGATATTTCCATACACTTTTCTTTGCACTGGTATCTTCCGATTTAATCACAGGCAATTTGATCATGGACAGAGCAATGGCAACAAGAATCACAAAAACACCCATCACGATAAAGGGCATAGGCACCCTTTCGGCAGCAACCATGCTGTCAGCGGGGAATACCAGTCCTTTGAATATGGCTACCGAAATCAGCCAGGGAGCAATCATGGTAGCCACGGAGTTCAATGCCTGGGTTAAATTCAAACGGCTTGAGGCTGAAGAATCAGGACCAAGTGCGGTTACATAGGGATTTGCTGCGACCTGCAGAAACACAACACCGGTTGCCAGGACAAAAGTTCCTATTAAAAAGATGGGGAATGACGGTAATTTTGCCGCCGGAATAAAAATAAAACTACCCAGCGCCATAAGAAACAGACCGGCTATCACGGTAGCTTTATATCCTATTCTGTCAATCAGTCGCCCTGTGGGGATTGACATAATCGGATAGGTAATAAAAAAGGCCGAGGTGACTAACTGGGCAGCAGTTTCTGATAAACCAAAAATCTCTTTGATCGGGGCAGTTAATGTGATAATGAATGTGGTGGCAAAACCAAAAATGAAGAATATGGCGCCGAAAACCGACATACCCACCATCATGTTATTGTTTTTGTTGTCCATTTGATTGTTTTTTATTAGAAATACTATGGTATTAAATGCATGCGAAATTCCACTGCTGTATATCAATCTCATATACCCTTATCGGCTAATCTTAAGCGGACAGCTGTGAAGCCATAAATATAGTTACTTTCAACAAACCTTCAGCTTAGAATGCTTTTTTATACTCATTCTTTGTATTTGAATCCCTTAATATTGCACTGAGTTAGTGGGTTTTGATATATCCAGAATTTTCTTATATTGCATTAAGGACGAATTATGAACTAATTCTCTATCCCCATGAAGATAAAATACGAACTCGAGTATACATTTAATACATCTCCCAATTTCTTGTATTCCAGATTAAGTAGTCCAGAAGGTCTTTCTGAATGGTTTGCAGATGATGTAAACCTGAAAAAGGGGAAATTTCATTTTGTGTGGGAAGGTGCCGAACACGAAGCTTCAGTGATCCAGAAGAAGGTTAACAAATTCATTCGCTTTCACTGGGAGGAAGATGAAAATCCGGAGCACTATTTCGAGTTCAGAATACGAACCGATGAATTAACCGGCGATGTGGCTCTTCTGATCACCGACTTCGCTGAAGAAGAGGAGAAGGATGATGCCATTGACCTGTGGGATTCCCAGATCTCCGAGTTGAAACATTCCATTGGGCTCTAGATTATTCCCTTAGCCAAAATAAGTTAACTTTGTCTTCGTTAAATTTGTAGCTACAAAAGGGAGGGGTGTGAAAAAGCTTCATCTGCTGGTTATAAAGTCATTTATTGGTCCGTTCATTCTGACATTTTTCTTTGTCATTTTCATACTTCTGATGCAATTTCTGTGGAAGTATATCGATGACTTGATCGGGAAGGGTCTGGAAATGAGCGTGATCTCCGAGTTCCTGCTCTACACCAGTGCAAGCCTGGTTCCCATGGCTCTTCCGCTTGCCGTACTGCTGGCCAGCCTGATGACTTTCGGAAATCTGGCTGAAAATCTGGAGCTGCTGGCATTTAAATCATCGGGTATATCGCTGGTAAGAATCATGGCCCCGGTAATGATTATCTCAGGGGCCATCGCCATCGGGGCCTTTGTGTTTGCTAACAATGTGATGCCGGTAACCAACCTGAAAATGAGATCCCTGCTCTATGACATCCAGCAGCAGCGGCCCGAACTCACCATCAAACCGGGTGTATTTGACAATACCCTGGAGGGATATTCCATACGCATTGGTTCCAGGGACAGCAGGACCAGTCTTTTAAGGGATATACTGATCTTTGATCATACTAAGAAACAGGGTAACACCCGGGTAACTGTGGCCGATTCTGGTTATATGAAGATGTCAGCCGACGAAAAACACCTCCTTCTCACCCTCTATAACGGCAACACCTATGAGGAGATGCAGAAGCAAAAGAAGGAGAAGAAGCACATTATGAGTTACCCGCATCAGAGGGAACGTTTCGAGCATCAGGATATGATAATTGAAATGACAGGATTCGGACTTAACAGAAGCGATGAAAATCTTTTCCGTAATGCCTATTCCATGTTGAATATTGACCAGCTGCATCATTTCGAGGATAGTCTTGTTGAGGATCTGGATACCATGCTGAGCGACTTCCTCTTTACCATTGATAAAACTCTGGTAGCCAAACCAAAATCCTTCCTTCTGAAAACTGGCAGAATAGTCCCCGATTCTGTCAGGGCTTCCAGGGATCCGGAGAATTTAATTATCCAGGAGCTTCTGGTGGATACTCTTTTTGCCCGCTTGAATATACTGGAGAAAAGGCGCGCCATTACACAGGCCATTACCTATGCACGCAGCAATAAAAGCATTACCAAATCCAATGTTGGATCCAATGAATGGAAAATCTCGAAACTGAGAAGATACCAGATTGAGATTCAGCGCAAGTATACCCTCTCCCTGCTCTGCCTGATCTTCTTTTTTATCGGAGCACCCCTGGGAGCCATTATCCGGAAGGGAGGACTTGGAATGCCGGTTATTGTAAGTGTATTGCTCTTTCTTATCTATTATGTGATCTCCATGACCGGAGAGAAGTTTGTGCGGGAAGATATTCTGCCTCCCTTTGTGGGAATGTGGATTTCAACCATTATTCTGATTCCCATCAGTATCCTGCTTACTTATAAAGCGGCAAACGACTCGGTCATTATGAACATTGAAACCTATTTTCTCTGGGCTAAAAACCTTATGAAAAGATTCCAAAAAAGGAAACCCGAGAGATGAAGATCCTGATTCTGACCAATAAGCTTCCCTTCCCACCTAAAGATGGAGGGTCTATTGCCACCCTCAACATGCTTTGTGGCCTTCAAAATGCAGGAAATCAGCTTACCTGTCTCGCCCTGAATACGAGCAAGCACCCCTATCCGGTAGAGCAAATTCCTAAAGAACTGGGAGAGCTCATTCGCTTTATTGGAGTAGATTGCGACTCTTCAATCAGGCCTCTGTCAATGATCATAAACCTGCTTTTCTCCAGGCATCCATATATAGCAAAAAGATTCAATATCAAGGCCTTCCGAAAGGAGCTGACCAGGCTCCTGCATGATGAGTCCTTCCATTTTATTCAATTGGAAGGTCCCTATCCCGGTCAGTACCTGGATCTGATCAGGAAGCAGAGTGATGCCAGGATCTCGCTGCGTGCACATAATGTGGAGCACCACATCTGGGAAAGAAAAGCACGTAATGAAAGATCTTTTTTGAAGAGATGGTACCTCATGAACATGGCCCGGCGACTGAAACGATTTGAACTGGAGATAGCCCGGCTGGCCGATTCCCTGATACCAATCAGTGAACAGGATGCTTCATATTTCAGGCACATGGGACTTCAAAAGCCCATGCTTACCATTCCTGCTGGATTGGTCCTGAAGAACTATGCCCTTTCCCAAGTTCCGCCGGAACCTTCCATCTTTTATATCGGGGCACTTGACTGGTTGCCTAACCAGGAGGGGCTCACCTGGTTCCTCAATAATGTCTTCGATATATTGCTGGCAGAACTGCCCGAATTAAGTTTCCATGTGGCAGGAAGAAATGCGCCCACCCATTATGCTAAGAAATTAAACCACCCCAATATCCACTATCATGGTGAAGTGAATGATGCCATAAGCTTCATGCAGTCCTACCGGGTGATGGTGGCGCCCCTGCTTACCGGAAGCGGAATACGAATAAAAATCCTGGAGGGTATGGCCCTTGGGAGACCCGTGGTTACTACCTCCGCTGGAATTGAAGGAATCCCTGTCAACAATCAGCCTGGTGTGGCGGTGACAGACGATCCCGAAAAATTTTGCAGGCAAATTCTCAAATTTATAAAGGCTGAGCCTGATCCGGACAAGAGTTCTGCCGAAACCCGTCAGTTTATAAGCAGCCATTTTGATATCTTTGAACTTTCAACCCGCTTAAGTCAGTTCTACAAAGCTGAAGAATGATTGTGCTGCAACTCATATTCTGGATCAGTCTCTTTCTTATATTCTACTCCTACCTGCTATTTCCGTGGATACTTAAATGGCTTGCAGGAAACAGGACCATAAACGCCAGATCATTCTCGGCGGGAGAGCTGCCAGTGATCTCGGTACTTATTCCGGCCTACAATGAAGCACTTGCGATCCGGGAAAAGATCAACTCGGTGTTAAACAGCGATTACCCCTCTGACAAACTGGAAATTATGGTGGGATCTGATGCATCAACCGATCAAACCAACTTCATATTGAAACAATTGAAGGAGGAGAACCCAGCCCTGCAACTCTTCTTCTATAAAGAAAGAGTGGGGAAACCGGGAATTATTAATAGACTCGTGGAAAAGGCCCGGGGAGAGATTCTGGTGCTAAGCGATGCCAATGTAATGCTTGAGAGTAACACCCTTAGTGAGCTGGTTCGCTATTTTAAAGAGGATGGGATCGGACTGGTGGACTCCAGGTTGATCAGCACAGGCATCAAGAAAGAAGGGATATCAAGGCAGGAGAAATTCTACACAGGCAGGGAAGTCAGCATTAAACATCATGAAAGTGTGCTCTGGGGCACTATGATGGGCCCCTTTGGTGGTTGTTATGCTGTTCGAAAGTCTTTATACACACCTGTACCCGACCACTTCCTGGTGGATGATTTCTTCATTAATATGTCGGTACTTAAGCAGGGAGCGGACTGTATCAGTAACATCCTTGCAAGGGTCAGTGAAGATGTTTCCAACAGGCCACGGGAGGAATTCCTGAGAAAAAAGAGAATCTCTGCAGGGAACTATCAGAACCTGTTCAGGTTCCGCTCCATGCTGATCAAGGGAAAAAAAGGTGTCGGATTCTGCTTTCTCTCCCACAAAGTCATTCGATGGATCGTCCCTTTCCTGGCCATGATTAGTCTGTCAACTTCCCTTGTCTTAGCATTTACACTTCCCTTATACATGGCACTGTTCCTCTTTCAGGTCCTTGTAGTCTTTAGCCCTGTTATTGATCATATACTGCGGAAAATTGGAATCCATAGTATACCTTTGCGCTTTATTTCACATTTTGTCCTGATGAACATGGCCCTGCTGGCCGGTTTTTTCAGGTATTCAGGAGGGATTAGGAACAATGTCTGGCAACCAACGAGCAGAAACCAGGATTAAACTCAACACCATTGAGGAAGGCCTGGAAGATATCAGGAACGGTAAGATCATTATTGTTGTTGATGACGAGGACAGGGAGAACGAGGGAGATTTTGTATGTGCCGCAGAACTGGTGACTCCTGAAACCATAAATTTCATGGCCACCAATGGTAAAGGCCTGATCTGTGCATCTCTTACCGAAGACCGCTGTCAGGAACTGGACCTTCCCTTGATGGTTAGCAGCAACACCAGCAGTCATGCCACTGCTTTCACTGTATCGGTGGATCTGTTGGGACAGGGATGTACCACCGGAATTTCTGCAATGGATCGTGCCAAAACCATCAGGGCCCTGGTTGACCCGGCTACCCGGCCAGATGACCTGGGGCGCCCGGGACATATATTCCCCCTGAAATCGAGGAAGCAGGGGGTACTCAGGCGAGCCGGGCATACAGAGGCAGCAGTGGATCTTACGAGGCTGGCCGGCCTCAAGCCAGGTGGAGTCCTGGTAGAGATTATGAATGAAGATGGTTCCATGGCAAGGCTCCCCGAACTTTCCCGCATCGCCCAAAAGTATCACCTGAAGATTATCACCATCAGGGACCTGATTGCATACAGGCTTAACTCCGATTCCATTGTGCATAAAGGTACCAGGGTAAATCTGCCCACGGAATATGGTGACTTCAACCTGATTCCTTTTATCCAGAAATCAAATGGCATGGAGCATGTGGCAATTACCAAGGGGGAATGGAGCAAAAAGGACCATGTACTTGTGAGGGTACACTCATCCTGTGTCACAGGAGATATTTTCGGCAGTTACCGCTGCGATTGTGGAGATCAGCTTCATGAAGCCATGAGAATGGTTCAAAAGGCAGGTCAGGGAGTCATTATCTATCTGAATCAGGAGGGTCGTGGAATCGGTCTGTATAACAAGATGAAGGCTTATAAACTCCAGGAAGAGGGTCGCGACACTGTAGAAGCAAATCTGGAACTGGGATTTCAGGATGATGAACGGGATTACGGAGTGGGAGCCGGAATGTTATATGCTCTTGGAATCAGGAATATCAGGCTGATCACCAACAATCCGGTGAAAAAGACAGGCCTGGAGGGTTATGGGATGACCATAGTGGAAACTATTCAGCTCGAGATCCCTTCCAACAAGCACAACCAGTTCTACCTTGAAACCAAACGGGATAAAATGGGGCACTTCCTGAACATTGCAAAGTATAATAATCCATTGAGGGATGAGTAAGCAGTCGCCACGCATTGTCTATATGGGAACCCCCGGTTTTGCTGTGGCACCCCTGAAGCTCTTACTGGAGTCGGAGTGCAATGTGGTTGGAGTGATCACTGCCCCGGACCGCCCTGCCGGTCGTGGCAAGAAACTGCGTTCATCAGAGGTGAAGACCTTTATGCTGGAGCAGGACAATCAGATTCCCATTCTTCAGCCGGAAAACCTGAAAGATCCAGCCTTCATAGAGGAGCTTAATGCCTTGCAACCCGATTTGCAGGTGGTCGTGGCATTCCGCATGTTGCCCGAAGTGGTCTGGCGCATCCCTTCAATGGGGACCTTTAACCTGCATGCTTCATTGCTTCCCCAATACCGTGGTGCGGCACCTATAAATCACGTCCTTATCAACGGGGAGAGTGAAACCGGGGTTACCACCTTTTTCATTGATGAGCAGATAGATACAGGTCTTATCCTCCTGCAGGAACACATTGCCATTGGAGCAAAGGAAAATGCGGGAGAACTACACGACAGGCTTATGGAGCCTGGAGCCGCATTGGTCCTGGAAACCGTTAGACAGCTTGCAGCCGGACAGCTCCTTGCCCGGCCACAGAATCAATATCTGGACTCTGAAATCGCTTTAAAAAAAGCGCCTAAAATATTCAAGGAAGATTGCCGCATCGACTGGATGTTGCCGGGTGAGAGACTATATAACCTGATTCGTGGGCTCAGCCCCTTTCCCGGTGCATTTACCTTCCTGGAAAAGGAAGGAGGAGGCAGACTGCAGTGTAAGATATTTTCATCCACTTTTGAAGCAGGTACTCCCGGGGAAAAAGCCGGGACCATTAAAAGCGATGGCAAACGTGAGCTGGAGGTAGCGCTTACAGATGGTGTACTGCATATACACTCCATTCAACTGGAAGGGAAGCGGAGAATGAATATCAAAGACTTTCTGGCTGGCTTCAGTCTCAGGAGCGGGGTGTACCGGTTTTCCTGAGCTGCTTCAGGTTCAGGTCGATCCCCTCGGTAAGCTGATAATAGAGCTTGAGCGAATTGATAAACTGTAACTGGTATGAGCGTGAGTACCTGCCCGAAACAAAAAACTCAAAATTGTAGTCCTCAATGGCTCCCATGCTGATCTGACGGGGTTCAACTCCCTTAAAATGTTCGAAAAACCTTTTGACCATAAACAGATAACTCCTTCTCGATTTCTCAGAATAGCCCTCCTTTTCAAGTTGACTGGCATAAAATTCCAGGTCAACACCTTCTTCCTTGCGCCCGTGCCTGAATAGGGATGAGATGGAATGCCACCAGTCCGGAGAGTGCTTTTTTGAAATGGATTCACCGAAAAAATCGATTCGCGTTTGCCTGCCATCGGGTGGAAGAATCATTCTGACAGGTGCTGTTTCTGCTTGGGCCATGCTACAGTTTTCATACAAATTTAAGCCATGCGGAGACCAATGTAAAGTTTTGACAGTCAAAATGATTAACATGTTTTGAACATTCCTGCAAATTTGGATATCTTTGAGTCCTGAAGATCTTCAAATACCAGAAATATGAAAGCAGGAATTTTAAGCTTACTCCTTGTGGCAATCATTCTTTCCGGATGCTCCGGATCAGCTTCTATGGCAAAAAAAGAAAAAGCTAAAGCCGATTTTGAACACACAGCTGCCCTGATAGAGAGCGGCTCTTACATGTTCACTGTCAGATCTGCCTCTCCTTCGGGTGGGAAAACCATTCAGCTTACTTCTCCCTATTCGCTCAAAGCCCTTGATGGGAATTTCGAAGCCTACCTGCCATATTTTGGAAGGGCCTATTCTGCTGCTTACGGTGATAGCGGGGGGATCGAATTCAATGGGGCCCCGGAGAACCTTCAAATCACCAGGGATGACGAAAAGCAAAGCATTAACACAAGCTTTAATATCCGGGGGGAGAAGGATAGCTATAGTGTCAGTCTGAAAGTGGGTTCTTCGGGTTTCGGTAACCTGGTAATCAACAGCAAGAAACAGCAGTCCATTTCCTACTCGGGGAAGGCTGGTGAGTTAAAGGATTAATGTTCGAAGCGAAACTGCATCTCCTCCTCTTCGTACTCTTGCTGGTTTGGTTCCAATTTAAGTAAGGATTCCCTCTTTTTCTTCCTGAGGCTTATGTCTGTACCTTCCATAGGTTGTTCACCCTCCATCATATGGTTTAACCTGTAGAGGTGTTTCAGTTTTACGCCATAGATCTGGGAGATATCATACATGGTCTGACCCGCTTCCACCCTGTGGATCTCATTGCCCACGGCTGCTTTTCTTCTTTTTGGCTGAAGGTAAATGATGGTACCCTTTGCCAGTTTTGCGCCCTTATAAAGGTCATTGTACCTGTAGATCTCATTCTTGTAAAGCCCCAGCTCTGCACGAAGTGATTCAGGTGTATCTCCGGGCTCAGACAGGACATACTCAATCCGGTTATTCAAAAGTACTTTCCTTTGAACCTGGCTTCCCTGGTCTGCCTGAAATGAAGTGGTATCGATATTGTCGAGGCTTCCCTCCAGGACCATCAGGTCATAGCGGAACAATTCATTCTCCTCAATGATCCTGATAAGCAGGGTAGCATAGTTATTTGCCGTTGCATAGCCCGCCGATTTCAATCCTTTGGCCCAGCCACGGTAGTCGTGCGGACTGAGTTCAAACAGGGACGCATACCTGGATTTTGTAGTGAGAAATTCAGAGTGGTCCATATAGGAATCATAGGCTGAAGGGTAAGATCTGAAACACTCATTCCGGCGATCATCGTCGTGGTAAAGCTTTTTTCCTGTCCAATCATGACACTTTATCCCAAAATGATTATTACCCTTTACTGCCAGCGTACTGTTACCGTTATTTGACTCCAGGCATCCCTGGGCCAGGGTAATGCTGGCCGGTATTCCCACCCTGAGCATCTCCCTCATGGCTAAATCTGAAAAGTTTGCGATATACTCTTCCCTGGTGATATTCTGTCCACTTAGAAAGGTGCCCGGCAGATAAAGCAAGCACAGAACAAGCAGGGTGATCCTTATAGCTGAAGATGGTTTTAACAAGTGGATTCTTTTTTCAAATGAAACTTATCGCATAAAAATAGAGATATGCACACCACTATCTCCCGGGAGTTTTTAACAATCTCCTTCTGAAATAACGTCCGTTGATAACAAAATCTTATTCCTCTGAATTAATCAGTAACTTTATTTGCAAATAAGCTTAAACCATGAAACAAAGGGCATATACGGTCAGAATGTATGAATATGACCAACTCGATGAACTTTCGGAAGAGCAGGTTCTTTTAGTTAACAGCGCCATTAAAGCCGCAAGAGATGCCTACGCACCCTATTCTGAATATCATGTGGGCGCTGCACTTCGTATGGCAAATGGAGAAATCATTATCGGCAGCAACCAGGAAAATGCTGCCTACCCTTCGGGGCTCTGTGCCGAGCGGGTAGCTCTGTTTTATGCTGGGGCACGTCACCCCGATGTTCAGGTACTCTCCATTGCCATTGCTGCCATCCGGGAAGGGATTATCCAGGAGGAACCTGTTGCTCCCTGCGGAGCATGCCGCCAGGTCCTTTATGAGAAGGAAAGTCAGGGAGAAGCTTCCATGGAGCTGATTCTGTATGGCAGTAAAAAAATACAGATTGTCAACAGGGTAACTGACCTGCTGCCACTTCCCTTTAAACTGAATCTTTCTTCCTGAAAAAGACCGGGAAAATATCCATTTTCGGGTAGGGTGCCAGCACTTCAACTTTCTCTTTTTTCACCGGATGAATGAATGTGATCCGGCGGGCATGAAGACTGATCCCACCATTGGGGTTTGATCTTTTGGCTCCATATTTCCTGTCACCCTTTATGGCACTGCCTATTCCCGCCAGCTGAGCCCTGATCTGATGGTGACGTCCGGTTTCCAGTACTATTTCCAGAAGGTGATATCGATCCGATGAGGCCAGCTTCCGGTAGTGAAGCCGGGCAAACTTTGAGTCAGGGACCTCTCTGTCGTGTATATAACTCTTATTCTGTTTTGTGTTCCTGCTCAGGTAGTGTTCCAGGGTACCGGAATCGGGCTGAGGGCACTTTTCAACAATTGCATGGTAAATCTTTTCCACCTTTTTCTCCTTAAAGAGACCGGCCATCCTGCTAAGTGCTTTACTTGTCTTGGCAAAAACCACTGCTCCGCTGACAGGGCGGTCCAGGCGGTGAGGAATTCCCAGGAAAACCTCACCCGGTTTGTTGTCACGTTCCTTAATAAAAGCTTTCAGAAGCCTGTCCATTGATGGATCACCGCTCTTATCCCCCTGCACAATCTGGGAGACCTTTTTATTGACAACCATCAGGTGATTATCCTCATATAAAATAGTTGAAGGAGCTTTCATCATAGAACTCGCAACTGCACCTGAATCTAGTACTGTTCGGTTTCGTTGGGGAAGGCCTGGGATCGTACATCATCGATGTAGTTCTTTACAGCGCCCTTTATCTCCATCTGCAGATTGTGGTAACGCCTGAGGAAGCGGGGGGAGAATTCCTGGGTTATGCCAAGCATATCGTGAATTACCAGGACCTGCCCGCTGACTTCGGACCCGGCTCCAATACCTATGGTGGGTATTTTAACAGACCGGGTCACCTCTCCCGCCAGTTTGGCCGGGATCTTTTCAAGGACTAAAGCAAAACAACCTGTATCAGCCAGGGCTTCCGCATCCGATTTCAATTTATCAGCCTCAGCCTTTTCAGTGGCACGGACCACATAGGTCCCGAATTTATGAATGGCCTGGGGTGTCAGTCCCAGGTGACCCATCACAGGAATGCCGGCAGACAGGATCCGCTCTACAGATTCTTTGATCTCAACGCCCCCTTCAATTTTAATGGCGCTTGCACCGGTCTCCTTCATGATACGAATGGCCGATGCCAGTGCTTCCTTTGAGTTGCCCTGGTAGGTACCAAACGGCAAATCCACCACAACCAGGGCCCTGCTTACGCCCCTTACCACCGAAGCCGCATGGTAAATCATATTGTCAAGGGTAATTGGCAGGGTGGTTTCGTGGCCGGCCATGACATTGGAGGCTGAGTCTCCCACCAGGATGACATCAATGCCTGCCTGATCAAGGAGACGGGCAAATGAAAAATCGTAGGCAGTCAACATCGCAATTTTTTCCCCCTTGAGCTTCATGGCCAGAAGTACATGGGTGGTTACACGTTTAACATTACTGTGCAGCGACATATTTTTTGTGTTAAGATTGATTCTCCCCGCAGCAAGCTGCGAGGATTATCGATTAATTGTTTACTTAATATGTGCTCGCTAACTCTCGCAGCAGAGCTGCGTGGATTGCGCTCGCGTAATTTCCTACAAAGTTTACAATAAATTTCCTTATGGCAGTCAATTTGTCAGTAAACCTGACATGCAATCGTCAGATATTTCTGCATTATTGTGCCAATATAACATCCGGAGCCTGAAATTAGTGATTGGCATAATCTTCGATAGGCCTATGGTGTAAGCATAAGAAACTTTAGAAAACAGAAAGAAATAAACAGATAATTGATATGAGTAAAATTATTGGAATTGATTTAGGTACTACAAACTCCTGTGTATCGGTAATGGAAGGTAATGAGCCTGTTGTTATCCCTAATAGCGAAGGAAAAAGGACTACTCCCTCGGTGGTGGCGTTTGTGGAAAACGGAGAGCGTAAAGTGGGTGATCCGGCCAAAAGGCAGGCTATCACCAATCCTACTAAAACAGTGTCGTCCATCAAACGTTTCATGGGTGAAACCTATGACAGGATGACCAAAGAGATTAACAGGGTACCCTATAAGGTGGTCAAGGGTGAAAATAACACCCCTCGTGTTCAGATTGACGATCGTAAATATTCTCCCCAGGAGATTTCAGCCATGGTTCTTCAAAAAATGAAGAAGACCGCAGAGGACTACCTGGGACATGAGGTACAAGAAGCAGTTATTACGGTACCAGCGTATTTCAGCGATTCACAGCGCCAGGCCACAAAAGAGGCCGGAGAAATTGCCGGACTTCAGGTAAAGCGAATAATCAATGAACCTACTGCTGCGTCTCTGGCATATGGACTGGATAAGAAGACCTCCGATTTAAAAATTGCTGTATTCGACCTGGGCGGCGGTACATTCGATATCTCCATTCTTGAACTGGGTGACGGCGTATTCGAGGTCAAATCGACCAACGGGGACACCCACCTTGGTGGTGATGATTTCGACCAGGTGATCATTGACTGGCTGGCCGATGAATTTAAAAGTGACGAAGGACTTGATCTGAAAAAGGATCCCATGGCTCTGCAGCGCCTGAAGGAAGCTTCTGAGAAAGCCAAGATTGAGCTTTCCAGTGCCACGCAGACAGAGATTAATCTTCCCTATATCATGCCGGTGGATGGTGTACCCAAGCACCTGGTAAAAACCCTGACCCGAGCCAAATTTGAAAGTCTGGCCGATAAGCTGATCCAGTCAACCGTTGAGCCCTGTAAGAAGGCCTTGAAAGATTCAGGATTGAAGCAGAGCGATATTAACGAAGTAATTCTGGTTGGAGGTTCCACACGTATTCCTGCGATCCAGAAGGTTGTAGAGGATTTCTTCGGGAAATCGCCCTCAAAAGGAGTAAATCCCGATGAAGTTGTGGCCGTGGGAGCAGCCATCCAGGGTGGCGTACTTACAGGAGAAGTGAAAGATGTACTTCTGCTGGATGTAACACCACTTTCACTGGGTATTGAAACCATGGGCAGCGTCAACACCAAGCTTATTGAGGCCAATACAACCATACCCACAAAAAAGACACAGACCTTTACCACAGCTGCAGATAACCAGCCTTCGGTAGAGATTCATGTACTGCAGGGCGAAAGGTCCATGGCCAAAGATAACAAGACCATCGGACGTTTTCATCTGGATGGAATTCCCCCCTCACCCCGCGGTCTTCCTCAGATTGAAGTAACCTTCGATATTGATGCTAACGGCATCCTGAATGTCTCAGCGAAAGACAAAGGAACCGGAAAAGAGCAAAGCATCCGTATTGAAGCTTCCTCCGGTCTCTCCGACAGTGAAATTGAGAAGATGAAAAAGGAGGCCCAGGAAAATGAGGAAGCCGATAAGGCTGCCAAGGAACGCATTGACAAACTCAATGCTGCAGACAGCCTGGTATTCCAGTCTGAGAAACAGCTGAAAGAATTTGGAGAAAAGATTCCAGCGGAGAAGAAAGCTCCCATCGAAGAGGCTCTTAACAGCTTGAAAGAGGCCCATAAGTCTGAAGATCTGGCTGCAATTGATCAGGCCACCGAAGCGCTGAATGCAGCGTGGCAGACTGCCTCACAGGATATCTACAACGCTCAGCAGCAAGGTGCCGAAGGCGGACAGCCCGAAGGCGAAGCTGCAGAAGAACCTGCTTCAGGCAAAGGTGATGATGAGGTAACCGATGTGGATTTTGAAGAGGTAAAATAAATCTCTAACACGTATCACAAAGAGGCTGTATCGCAAGGTACGGCCTCTTTCTTTTTCTCAGGGTGTCCCATTTTCCTTATATTTGGTCTATGTTCAGAGGAATACTTATCTGTTTGCTGTTATCCACTCTTCCGGCTCTGCAGGGACAGAACCAGGTGGATGAAGAGGGCCGAAAAACAGGTCATTGGAAAGTGGAGTATCCAAATGGGAAGACCCAATATGAGGCTGATTTCATAGAAGGCCGTCCGGTGGGCGAAATGCTTCGCTACTATGAAAAGGGTGGAATAAGGGCCCGCATGCTCTTTGTAGCGGATGGGACTCGCAGCCATGTGCAGCTATATTACGAAAGTGGCAAAGCTGCAGCAGAAGGTATATATGTAAATCAGGTCAAGGATTCGGTATGGACCTATTACTCAGAATTTGATGGCTCTGTAAGGATCAGGGAGACATACCAGGAAGGGAAACTGGAAGGGATGAGCCAGCATTATTATCCCGGTGGAGAGATTTCCGAAGAGGTCCAATGGAAACAGAATGAAAAGGATGGGGCCTGGAAGCAATATTATACAAATGGTATTCAAAGATTATCCGCACATTTTGAAAAAGGACAGCTCCAGGGATCCTATGAACTATATTTCTCCACCGGTCACATTAAGATCAGGGGAAGCTATCTGAACAACAGGTCCCATGGTACATGGCGTTTTTATGACGAAAGCGGAATGGAAGTCTTTGCCCTGGAATATGTAAATGGAACTCCGGCCAACTGGGATGAATATTCTAACTGGATCCAGGATTCCCTGAAGAAATATGAAGTTGTCACCCAACCCGATTCCTTTCAGTAAGCTAAGGACTCTATGAAGAAATTGAAACTTATTCTTCTTATGCTTCTGGCCAGTCTGGGAGTCAGGGCCCAGGAGATTGCTCCCGGAGTATACTGGGTCTATTTCAGCGATAAGGAGGGAACTACTTACCAGGTTGACCGGCCTGAGGAATTTCTTTCCGAGCGCTCTTTAAACAGGAGAGCCATGCAGTCCTTGGGCGTCGATCAGCTGGATCTGCCGGTTAGTCAGCTCTATCTTCAGGAAATCAAAGCGATGGGAATAGAGATCAGGCATGTTTCCAGGTGGTTAAACGGAATCGCCATGATTAATATGGATGAAAGCAACTTTCAGGAAGTTCTCCTTAAATCATTCACCGATACACTTTCATGGACTCCTGATACAGACGACATCTTTTTCCCGCAGAAAAGTGGTGAAGCAAGATTTGACCCTCCCCTGTCCCCGGCACCAGAATTTGATTACGGGCTTGCCATGAAGCAGACTGAGATGGTGAAGACAGATGATCTGCACGATTTAGGATATACTGCCCGTGGTGTATGGATCGCAGTCCTGGATGCCGGGTTTTATAATGTTGACAGCGTACCCTCATTGGCCAGCCTGATTAATGAGGAACGAATCCTGGGGGCGCGTAATTATGTGGATACCACAAACATATATCGCCTGGGATCATCCCATGGCATGAGTGTCCTTTCTGTTATGGCAGGCCAGTGGGATGGATTCCTGATAGGAACAGCTCCACATGCCAGCTATTTGCTCTGCTCAACTGAGAATTCGGACCAGGAGACACGCATCGAAGAGATTGCCTGGATCGAAGCAGCGGAGTATGCCGACAGCCTGGGTGTGGATGTGATCAATACTTCCCTGGGCTACTCCGATTTCGATGGCGAAATCTATGACTACACCTACAGCGATATGGATGGGAAGAGCACCTATATTGCTAAAGCGGCATCACTGACCGCCTCACGTGGTATGATTTTATGTACCAGTGCAGGGAATGAAGGAAACGATCCCTGGTACTATATTACCTCGCCAGCCGATGCCACCGACATCCTGGCCGTTGGAGCAGTGGACAGCACCAACTACCTTGCAAACTTCAGTTCAAGGGGCCCCTCCTACGATGCACGAATCAAACCGGATATTACTGCCATGGGCAGAAAAACTGCCCTCCAGTTCCGGGGCGGGACAGTGGGCAGGTTGAATGGAACCTCATTTTCATCACCGGTAATGGCCGGCTCGGTAGCCAGTCTATGGCAGGCCTTCCCCGAGCTCCCGGCCATGGAGCTTATTTATAAGATCAGGCAGAGCAGTCACAGATCTATGAATCCCGATTCGCATTATGGTTTTGGGACACCAAATATGCTTTATGCCTACCATAAAATTACCCGGGTACCTGAAGGCCTTATTCCTGGCAAGATGGAAATATGGCCCAACCCTGCCAGTATGCGAATTATGATCAGGATCCCGGAAGAAGAATCCGGCCTGCATCTGGTCCGGCTTTTTGACATGAGCGGTAAAGTTGCAGGCAGCATGCAGATGGAGCTGCCCGGAGAAATGGAGCTCGAGGAATCCCTGGGCAGCGGAATCTATATTATTGAAGTCCGTACCAAGGGGAATATATACCGCAGCCGCTTACTCAAACAATGATGCCGGAAGAAAAGCACTCATTATCTGAACTGCTGGGGCAGGTAAAAGAAGCACTTAATAAAGAACTTCCAGGTCACTACTGGGTCGTTGCCGAGATTATGGAACTGAGGGAGAATCGCCACTGCTATCTCGAGCTCATAGAAAAAAGTGAGGATAACGACTCCCTGCTGGCCAGGGTGCGTGCTACCATCTGGGCCTCACGTTATGGCATGCTCCGCCCCTTTTTTGAAACCACCACAGGAAGCAGTCTGAAAAGTGGAATCAAAATTCTTTGCAAGGCCTCCGTAGAATTTCATCCCCAGTACGGTCTGAGCCTGAATATTACCGATATTGATCCTTCCTATACGCTGGGGGATCTTGCCCGGAAGAGGCAGGAAGTGATACAGCGCCTCAGGAAAGAGGGTGTTTATGATATGAACCGGGAGCTAAACTTTCCTCTTGTTCCCCAGCGTATAGCCATAATCTCCTCGGAAAGGGCTGCAGGCTATGGCGACTTCATGGAATCCATACAGCAAAACAGGCATGGATTTTTGTTTCATACCACCCTGTATCCGGCGATAATGCAGGGCGATGAGGCCCCGCTTTCCATTACCTCGGCCATGGAGAAGGTCTATGATTCTGAGTCTGACTTCGATTGTCTGGTTCTTATCAGGGGAGGCGGATCCAAAGCCGACCTGGAAAGTTTCAATCAATACGAACTGGCCTATTTCATAACCCAGTTTCCTCTCCCTGTGATCACCGGTATCGGCCACGAAAGAGATGAATCTGTTGCCGATATGGTGGCTCACCTTGGTCTGAAAACGCCTACGGCTGTGGCAGAATTTCTGGTGGATAAACTGCTTTCTTTTGAGTTCAGCCTCTCGGCCCAGCTTGACCGGCTCTCCACCTCGGTACGGGACCGCGTGCAGGGCGAACTGAACCGTTTGGAGAGGTATGGGAGCAGCATGATGCACTTTTGCAGGGGATTGTTGCAGCAGCAGTCTGAAAAACTGCGGCAAAGTGAGCAAGGCTTGCGAAGAGAACTCGCCATGCATATGGAAAGAAGCCGGGATAAACTTGCCCAGCTGCAAAAACGGACCGAACTGGTCGATCCGGAGAATATTCTTAAAAGAGGATATTCGTTGACCCTGCTGGAAGGCAAAACAGTGGTATCGATCAAGGGGGTCAAAGCCGGAAGCCTCCTGGAAACCAGGCTGTACCAGGGAACTATTATCAGTAAAGTTGAACACACCTCCGAAAAAAATGACAAAAGAGAAGATTAGTTACAGTGAGGCAGTTACAGAAATTGAAGCCATCCTGCAGGAAATTGAGGAAGGAAAGCTGGATGTGGATGACCTGGCTGAGAAAGTAAGCCGGGTCACAGATCTGCTAAAACTATGCCGGGATAAGCTCCACCTTACTGAAAAACAGATTGGCAAGATTCTGGATGTGGAATAGCTGAAACAAGCCCTGCGAATAACACTAGATATACATCGACAGGGTGTCAAGTAATTCGCTGATCTTGATGGGCTTTGAAAGGTAATCATCGCAGCCGGCCTCGCGACTGATTTCCCGTTCTCCCGACATGGCATAGGCAGTCTGGGCAATTACCGGCAAACCGGGACGCTCTAATTTAATCTGCCTGGTACATTCATAGCCATTTATCAGGGGCATATTGATATCCATCAGCACCACATCCAGGTCTTTGTGCTCCCTGAACATCTCCATGGTCTCCTCCCCGTCTTTCGACCAGAGGATCTCAGCCCCTGTATCTTTCAGGGTCTCCAACAGGAAATAGTAGTTTGAGTGATCATCTTCGGCAATCAATATTTTTTTCTCATCCCAGGACATGAGATTGCTGGATGGAGTTTTCAATGCCGCCTCATATTTCAGGGGCACTTCGTTCCTTGGCAGGATGAACCAGAAGGTAGCTCCTTCTCCCGACTGTGAACTTACTCCGATTTCACCTCCCAGAATCTCCGTCAGGTTCTTTGAGATTGCCAGTCCCAGTCCGGTTCCGCCATACAGCTTGGTCTTGGTCTCATGACCCTGCATGAAACGATCAAAGATCACCTTCTGCTTTTCTTCCCGTATCCCGATTCCCGAGTCTTTCACATAAAAGTATACTCCTTCGGGATTCTCCTCTATTCCAAGAACAATTTCGCCTTCTTCGGTAAACTTCACCGCATTGCTCATGAGATTGATAAGGATCTGCTTCAGGCGGAAGGGATCGGTATAAATGGCCAGTTCATTTAGTGGCCAGTTCCAGTCCACGCGGATTGATACACCGTCCTTCCCGGTCCGCTTAATGTTCTGCAGAAACATCAGGTGGAGCTCCTTAAACAGCTCCCTCACAAAGCACTCTGCAATGTGTACATTGACCTGTCCGGCTTCAATCTTGGCAATATCGATTATATCATCGATCAGGTGCATCAGGTCATCGGCTCCCTGGTTGATCTGAGCAATAAAATCACGCCGCTCCTGAGGACTTAACTTATCATCCGACAGCAGATCTGAAAAACCCACAATGGCATTCATGGGGGTTCTGATCTCATGGGACATATTGGAGAGGAATGCCGTTTTCAGACGATCGGATTCTTCTGCTTTATACTTAGCCTCCAGTATCTTACGCTCAGCTTCCTTCCTTTCAGAAATATTTTTCAGGATTACCACCATGGACTCTGGCTTCCCGGTACTATCATAAATGGCACCGGTGGAAACTTCAGCATCAAAGACTATTCCGTCGGGACGAACCACCTGGTACTCCAGGTTCTTCAAATATCCCTTCTTCCAGGTCTCCCAAAAGTTTTCTATGGAAGTACGCCATTGCACCTTGTTGATGAATCTGAATATTTTCTGGCCATATACAAGGTCAGATTTAACATTGAAGGCCTCGAGAAATGCACTGTTAAAGTCCACAATCAGGCCAGAGGGATCCACTACAAGCATGGGATCGGGCGATGATTCGAAAACACGACGCTGCCTCTCCTGGTTGGATTTGAGCTGGTCCTGGTGCCTTCGCCTGTCAATGGCCAGCGCGATCTGATCACTTGCAAATTCCAGCAATTCAGCATCCGATTGGGTATAAATGATGTCTTCGGAATAGGATTGAACTGCAAATACACCTATTGTCTTGCCTTCATGCTTTAAAGGTACTCCCAGCCAGCTTTTACAGGGAGCTCCTACCGGTTCTATCTCTCCTTTAGCTGTCAACTCCTTTTCGCGTTCAATATCAACCAGCTGTGCCACGCCTGTCCTGATCACAAAACTGGTAAGTGTCTTCCTGGCCGGGAACTCGGTAAAGCTATCTTTTTCATCCTCCATAAAGGGGAGGGTAAGGGTATCTGATTCCTCATTATACAGGGCCAGAAAACAATTGGTGGTATCAACCACCCTGCCAAGGGAAAGCCTGATTATACCATAAAGCTCATCCAGGCTGTGGGTGCTGTTAACAGCATTGGAGATATCAAACAAAACCTGCCGGACCAGTTCTCCCTTCTTTCGCTCATTGATATCCTCATGAATTCCCGTTAATCGGGTTGTATTTCCTTCTTCATCAAAACTTACGGCTTTTCCCATGCTCCTGATCCAGATATAGGAACCGTTCTTATGTTTCATCCGGAATTCAATCTCAAAAGAGCTCTCCCGGTTCTTGATAACCTCCTGTACTTTCTGGTATGATATCTTACTGTCGTCGGGGTGCTGGAGGGAGACCCATGTCTCCAGTTCCCGGGGCAATTCGTCAGGGCCATAACCGAGCATGGAAAACCAGATGGGTGAATAGTATACCTCATTTGTAAGCAGGTTCCAGTCCCACATCCCCAGATTTGTTGCCGAGAGCGCCAGGTTCAGACGTTCCTCACTTCGCTTGACTGCATCCTCCGACATTCTGGAAACGGTAATATCCCTGGCCACGCCAATCACTGAGGCCACAGCTTCAGAAGCACCCATTTCCGGATAGAGCCGCCATTCGAAGGTACTTGTTTTAAGCTCCTCTTCAATATCAAAAACGATGGTCTGAGGTTTCCCGGACTTAAAGACTTTGTCAAGCGCTTTTTCCCAAAGGGTCACCAGCTTCACGGGAAAAATTCCCATCTCGCGGTGACTCTTATTCATGAACTGTGACGAGGGAATTCCGGTCTGGGATTCCACCACGCTGTTTACATAAAGGTGTCTGTGTTCCCTGTCGAAATGCATAATCACATCGGGAGAATTCTCGGCCAGCGCCCTGAAATGCTCCTGCGATTCTATGAGTGATCTTTCCAGTTTTTTCTGCTCGTCAATATCCCTGGTAACCAGCAGAATGTAGGGTCTGTTATCAATCTGGACTACAGATATTGAATTGAGGGTCCAGAATCTCTCTCCCGACTGTTTAATGTTTCGCCATTCAAATTTAACAGACTCACCTTCAGCTGATTTGGCAATAAACTCTCTTACCTGATCAATGGTATAGCCCTCGTCAATGGCAGTATAGCGATTCAGATCCAGCGACTCCAGCTCCTTCTCAGATAATCCGAACATTTCCATTACCCGGGGATTGTAGTCAGTTACCTTCCTGGAATCAAAATCAAAAAGTAGAATACCGTCATGAACCGACTGAAAGATGGACATATACCGGTCCCTTGATTCTTTCAGCGCCTGCTCCGCTTCTTTCCTCTTTTTAAAAACATTGGCATACTTCTGAGAGGAGTATACCGAGGGAACCAGTTTATAAAGCTGCTCCTTTTGCACAAAATCCCAAACGCCCGACTTCAGGGTATCTGCTGCCTTCCGAACATTCTTCTCCCCCACCAGGTAAATAAGTGGGATTTCCGACATATATGGCTGCAACTCTTCCTCAATCATCGCTCGCAGATGATCGGGAAGGTCAAAATCCGAAATGATCAGATCGGGAGGATCGTTGATCAGTTTCTTCCTCACCTGTTCACGGTCTGCACAGTGACAATGCCTCACATCATATTTACCCGATTTCAGGGTAGCCAGCACATCATCAGTAACAGCCGGGTCCAGATGCCACAAACAGGCACTTAATTTCAGACCAGCCATCGGCTAAGGTTCATTCCATGGTTACTCCTCGAAAATAGATAAAAATAATCGAAACTCCATGTTTGTTAATGCACTGATATTACGTATTAGATTGTATTTTTGTTCCAGTAAAATTACCATGAACCTCTCGGAACACTTAAATCATAAAGTTTTTCAGATCATAGCATCCCTGGCTGCAAAGGAGGGGATCCCCTCATACGTGATCGGCGGCTTTGTCAGAGATCTGCTTATTTCAGGATCCGGTGCCGGCACCAAAGACATTGATATTGTTGTGATTGGAAGTGGAATCGAGATGGCAGAGAAGGTTAAGCGCAGTATCGGTGAAGAGGTCCCCCTCAGCATATTTAAAAACTTTGGAACAGCCATGTTAAAATGGGGCGATACTGAAATTGAATTTGTTGGCGCCCGGAAAGAATCCTACAGGCTCGACTCCCGGAAACCCCTGGTGGAGAACGGCAGCCTGGAAGATGATCAGAACCGGCGTGACTTCACCATCAATGCACTTGCCATTTCCCTGAATCCAAAGGATTATGGGGAATTACTGGATCCCTTTGGAGGAGTAAAACACCTTGAAGAAAAGCTAATTATCACTCCTCTTGAACCAGGCAACACCTTCTCCGACGATCCTCTGAGAATGTTGCGGGGTATTCGTTTTGCCACCAGGCTGGACTTCAATATTGAAGCGGGAACGCTGCATGCCATCCATGAACATCGTCAGCGGATAGGGATCGTATCCCAGGAGCGCATTAGTGATGAGCTTAATAAGATCATTTCAGCCCCAAAGCCAGGTAAAGGATTTCTGCTGCTGGATCAAACAGGCTTACTGGAGATCATCTTTCCTGAACTACACCAGATGAAAGGGGTGGAAGAAGTAGGTAATTTACACCACAAAGACAATTTCCTTCACACCCTGGAGGTTCTTGACAACATCGCGCTGAAGACGGACGATCTGTGGCTCAGATGGGCCGCTTTGCTCCATGATATTGCAAAACCACGCACCAGGAAGTATGAGCCTGGAACGGGCTGGACCTTTCATGCCCATGAGTATATCGGTGCCAAAATGATTCCTGGTATTTTCAGAAGGCTGAAGCTTCCGCTCAATGAAAAAATGAAATATGTGCAAAAGCTGGTTCAGCTCCACCTTCGTCCCATTGTATTGTCGCAGGATGTGGTCACCGATTCGGCAGTGAGGCGACTTATTTTCGATGCGGGAGAGGACCTGGAGGATCTGATGACACTATGCGAAGCAGATATTACCTCCAAGAACGAACGGACCGTCAGGCGGCACCTGTCGAATTTCCAGCTTGTGAGGGAGAAAATAGTTGAACTGGAGGAGCGGGATTCCATCCGTAACTTCCAGCCACCCATCTCCGGCGATGATATTCAGAAAGTATTCGGGATAAAACCCTCACGTCCGGTGGGCACCATAAAGAATGCCATAAAAGAAGCCATCCTCGACGGTAAGATTCCTAACGAATTTGAGGCAGCTTACAGCCTGATGCTGGAGGAGGGTAAGGCACTGGGACTCACTGTTCAGCAGGAGCTGAAAAAAAAGAAGGATGAAGATCTGTCACCAGGGGCAGATGATCACTGATACCTCCCCTGTACTGGAAACCCTCATAGGTCCTTCTGGGTTTGATTCCCCCGTATTTCAGATCCTCAGTAAGCAAAGGAGCAAGCTCCAGGGCCTTAGCATGCACAGAGTGTTGCCGGAAGGATGAAAGGACCAGGATCTGATCCAGATGAATCCATCTTCCGCGAAATTTATAGCTTCCCATTACATCTTCAGAAATCAGGGCTACCAGGCTATCTTCTCCGAATCTGGCAGACCGGATCGGATCCATGGAGTAGCCCTGGTACTCTTCATTAAAATCTCCAGCAACCATTATCAAGCCCTGCTCTCTGGCAGCATAGAGCGAATCTATCAGCTGTACTGCCTGTCCGGCCTGATCCCTTCTAAGTTCGGCTGTGGCACCAGTACCGCCGTATTTGGAGAGCAGGTGAAGCAGGTACAGATCCAGGGTATCACCTTTCCAGCTAAGACCGATGTGCACTATATCCCTGGTCTCCTGAACCGGGGGAGTAAAGGGGATCGTTTCCCATTGAAAGGGCACGATTTTTTCAGTTCGAATCAGGCAGGCCACATCCATTCCCCGGTGGTCCATGCTTTCTTTATGCAGGCAACTGTAGTTGTAGGGAGCCAGAATGGGATGAGAACTCAGCTCTTCCAGCACCAGGGCGTTTTCCACTTCGCACAGGCCCACAAGTTCAGGTGGATCTCCCCTTCCCGATGCGATGATTACCTTTGCCAGGGCCGTTAACTTCTGCCTGTATCTGTTCCAGCTCCAATGACGGAGCCCCTCAGGTGTAAACTCATCGTCGCCGGGAATAGAATCATCGCCGGGATAAAACAGGTTTTCCACATTATACCAGAGGAAGCAAAGTTCAGTTCTGGACCCGGACTGAGCGAATAAATCAATGCCCGCCATAAAATAACATATGCACAGGGGCAGCACGAAAAAAGCTTTCATATGGAATTAATGGGATAAAGTCCGTCAGATCAGTCAGACCCGGACGATTCTACCGCATTGGTCAGACTTGATCAGCTTAAGTTCCGGTCCATTCATAGGCACCCAGGTCCGGAGCGTCGTCATCCAGCCTGCCGTTGCCGTTCAGGTCCGTTGGAATATCAATAGCATGGGCAGGCAGTCCGGCATCGATAGCCGGTGAAAGGCTGTCCAGTTCATATATTATGGGAATTGAATCGAACAAAGGATCCTCATTGTTGATAATATTGCTGAACTGTGGATCTGCCTCGTAATCGAGACTGTCACTAATGATGCGTGTCAGGCAATAGTCGAACATGTAGTTAAGCTGCAGGTCGTTATAACTTTCGATTAAGAGCTCCATGGAATGAGATCCATAGATAATGGAGTTTGTAAATTCGGCATTGTCAAAGCTGCCGTCCGGGTAAAGCACCAGGTTCCCGTTTTCGTCGGTGGTAACAAAAAAATCGCTCAGTAAAACAGCTGGTAATCGCCTGTTAGAGTATCCATTTGGCCAGTAATTAGCAAAAGTGCATTGCTTAAAAAAGTAGTCTCCTCCATAATTCAGTGCCAGGCAACTGCCCCCACAGTCACCCACCACCAGGTTGCTCCCTGTAACAGAGGCATTCAGGGCATAGATCCCCGTGGAACTCATGTGGTTAATGATGGTATTTTCGATCACCAGATCGGGCATTAATCCAGACTCAGGTGTTGCACTGATGAGGATCCCGAATGTACCGTTCATTATCTCCGCATATGAAATCCGGTTGCTGTGACTGTTACCCGTAAGGTAGATCAATCCCCACTGTCCCGGCAGGTGGTCATAAAATTCCTCCAGCCGGTCACCCCCGAACCAGACCGGCTCCTCCAGGGTGCCATTCACCTGCAGTGTACCATCCACCACCATAAGTGCATCCTTATGAAGGTAGACACTGACACCCGGATCAATAGTAAGTGAGGACAGGGAATCCACATATACATAATCAATAATCAGGTAGGGCTTTCCTGCATGCCAGGTGGTGGCCTGATCAATTATCTCTCCGCCTATCATATTCACATCCTGTCCCCAGGCCACCAGGTCAATATCCTGAACATTCCCATTGGCCTCAAACACTATAGAATCCTGGACGCGCAGGATATCATCTGAACCATTGGGATCCAGGGTGGCTTCCACAAAAACATACATGCTATCGTTGGGAGCAAGATCCAGATCGGAAAAACGCAGGCCCGACACCCCATCCACATTGATACGGAATACAGAAAAGGCTCCACCGGCAAGGGTGACCTCATCGATCCTGATAAACTGCTTGTGGGGATTCTTTACCTTAAAGCCTTTTGTGACCGTTCCAACGGTGGTAAAAACCGTATCAAAAAAAAGGGTGTCCAGGGTAAAATCGAGCCGGGCATCACTATCATCAGTGTAGTTTCGCTCTGGCTGACATGAAAAACAGAGTGCGACCGGGATCAGGACCAATAATAGAAAGCTGCGAATACCTATCATTCTTTTGTTCTTAACGCAAAAATGGGGAAAATAATATGAGAATGCTATTTTTGTTGCAAAGCTATACGTATGAAAATATCCATAAGTCTTTCCACAGTACTTCTTGTGATTCTGATGTCATGCAATGCTCAGAAGAAGCAGGCCGACCTGGTTCTTACCAATGCTAAGATCTATACCGTCGATAGTGAGTTCAGCATAGCCGAAGCTATTGCTATAAAAGACGGGCGGATCCTTGCAGTTGGCAGCTCCGGTGAGATTTCAAAGAAATATAGTGCAGATGAGGTTCGGGACCTGCAGGGTAAATTTATCTATCCGGGCTGGATCGATGCACACTGTCACTTTTTCGGTTACGGAATGAACCTGAATGCTGTGGATGTGGCAGGAAGCACTTCGGTGGAGGAGATCATAGAGGTTTTAAAGGTCTTCCGTGAAAAGAATCCGGGAGCCTGGATTACCGGGAGGGGCTGGGACCAGAATGACTGGGAGGTCAAAGAGTTTCCTGACAAAGGCATGCTGGATGAATTCTTCCCCAATACACCTGTTCTGCTGAGGCGCATAGACGGACACGCTGCCTGGGCCAACTCCTTAGCCCTTGAGATGGCAGGGGTAACAGCCGCTTCGAAAGTGGATGGAGGATCAGTACTCCTTAGCGAGGGGGAGCCCAGCGGGATTCTTATCGACAATGCCATTGGCCTGGTGGGATCAATAGTACCGGGCCCCACCTTAACAGAAATGATTAATGCCCTTCAGCAGGCAGAGCGTAACTGTTTCAGCGTGGGACTGACCTCGGTACAGGATGCCGGTCTGTCCAGAGAAGTGGTTCAGCTGATTGATTCACTTCATATGGCAGATGCCCTGAAGATCCGGATGAATACCTGGCTCTCCCCCAGCAGGGAGAATTTCACTTATTTTGTGGAAAAGGGACCCTACCAGACAGATTATCTCTCGGTAAATACCATTAAACTTTTTACCGACGGAGCCCTGGGCTCGAGAGGTGCCAGGATGATCGAAGCATACTCCGACGACCCAGGGAACCTTGGCCTGTATGTCACCCCCCTTGAGGTGCTGGAGAAGTATTGCAGGAAGGCCTATGAAAATAATTTTGCAGTGGCCACACACTGCATAGGTGATGGAGCCAACAGGGAAACACTGAAGATATATGCCAGTATCCTGGGATCCAGGAACGATCGGCGCTGGCGAATCGAACACGCCCAGATAATCCATCCGGATGATTTTCACTATTTCGGAGATTACAATGTTATTCCTTCCGTACAGACCACCCATGCCACTTCGGATATGTACTGGGCAGAAGACAGGGTGGGAAGCGAACGAATAAAGGGTGCCTATGCCTACAGGCAGCTTCTTGAACAGAACGGATGGTTACCCAATGGCAGTGATTTTCCGGTGGAACAGATCAATCCCCTTTTTGGCTTTTACGCGGCAGTGGTCCGCAAGGATCAGAAAGGCTACCCTGAGGAAGGATTCCAGACAGAAAATGCTATCAGCCGCGAAGAAGCACTGCGTGCTATGACCATTTGGGCAGCCAGATCGGGCTTTGAAGAGGATCTGAAAGGGAGCATCGAGCCCGGCAAGCTGGCAGACCTGGTAATCACCGGCACCGACCTTATGACTGCACCGGAGAGTGAACTTTTCGGAATCAGGGTCCAGGCAACTTATTCAGGTGGAGAACTTGTTTACTCCCCTTAGCGAAAGACCATGTTAGCCCCTATGGCCACAATTCCCCAGGAAAGATAGGAAATGGGGAGGTCATACTCGGCATACAGGAAGAACATCTCGTTGATGTTGAAACCTATATTCAGCGGTATCCAGAACCTGGGATTCATGTCCTCGGCAAAACTCAGATCAAAATCAATGCCGATTGAGAGATTTATTTCGTATCGAAGCATGTAGGTAAAGAGACCTGTCAGGTCCATCCCGAAATCGTCCCAGTAATGAAATCCACCAATGGCCGAAAAATAACTTTTGCGGGCTTCATGAATCAGGTATTGGGCATCAACACCAATATAGTCCGCACCATTAAAAAAATAAATGTAGCGTGCATTAAAATCCAGTGAATAGAGCAGACCATATCCTGCATTCAGAGCGATGGAGGGACCACCCTCATCAAAGGCGACTACATCCCGGTCAAAATGGTAGGCAGGTGTAAGTCCCACACTCCAGGCTCTCTGCGGAAGAGTTTTCGCAAAATTAACCACCTGGCCATACAGTGAAAACGATACGGAGAAGAGCAGCAAAAAAAGTAATCTTTTCATGGGGAAAGGACTGATCGGTTCCGTGACAAAAATAAGATTTCTTTGATCAATTCCTAAAACAGAATATCCCTGCCCATGTAAAAATCCAGGATCCTGGAGTAAAAAATCAATACGAACTTGGAGGAAATCATATCCGAGGTGGATTCATACAGCTGGTTACGTGCCTCCTGAAGCTCCAGTGCCGTACCAGTGCCCACCCGGAAGCGCTCCTCCGCAAACCTGTAGGCCTCATTACTGTTGGCCACCGACTCCAGGGCCGAGATGTAATTATCATAAGCTGCAAGTGCCTCTGTATGATATTGCTGCAGAGTTTGCTGAAGGACTAACACCGCATTATCGTACTGGTATTCAGCATCCTGCAAGTCCAGCTTAGCTTTATTGATATTGGTCTGTACCTGCCAGCGGTTAAATATCGGGATAACCAAGCCCATGGAGGCCTGCATATATCTGTTATCTCTTATCTGTTCGCCGGTAGGATAATCCAAGGTGGGATTTCCTGGATCGGGATCCAGGGGATTGACAAGCTGGTTACTGTAGTTCGAGTAGATAAGGCCACGGGCAAAAAGCCTGGGAGAACGCTGTCCCTTTTGAAGGGCCACATACCTCTCCATGGCCTCAACTCCATATTCCTTGCTCTTTACCTGGGGCAGATTGGCAAGTGCATACTGGAATACTGAATCCAGAGCCGGGATCATCACTGCAGAGGGATCGGGAAGAATTGGTGTCTCAATATCAAAGCCTGCTTCCTCGGTAATGTTCATCACATGCATCAGGGTTAGTTTGGCTATTTCCCTGGCATTTACAGCCTGTGTATAGGCGAGTTTTGCTGCCGAGTGCTGTGCCTTCACCTCCAGCAGTTTTCCCCTGGGCTCATTTCCCACCTCCACCAGTGTTTCCATACGCTCCACCTGCTGCAGTGTTACCTCTGCCTTTTTCTCTGCCACAACTGCCAGTTCCTGGTTTCTGAGCAGATCCAGGTAGCCGGTCATGACCTGGATGGTAATGTTGTCCTCCATGGCATCCAGGTCCTCCTTGCTCATCATATAGTTGGCCTTATACATTTTCATGCTGTTCAATCCCTGCAAACCGTTAAACAGGTTTACCTCACTTTGCATACCCAGGTCGCCCTGACTTACATTGGTGTTTACCCATTCATAGGTTCCGCGGTCCAGTACCCGTCCTGCTCCCAGCTGGTGATCAATGCTACCATTCAGGTTGGGGAACAGTTCGATCTTACTCTGACGGTGGTCCTGTTCAGTGGATTGCATAAGCAGCTCCTGGCGTTTAACCTGCAGGTTGTACTGGATGGCCTGGTCAATACAGCGTTCAAGGCTCCAGGGTGTTTCCGGCTGTTCCATCTGTTCCGACTGCGCCCAGACCGGGCCTGAGGCCACCAACAGGACCAGAGTTATTATAATTATCTTTTTCATCTCCACAGGTTTAACGGTTATGTTTCAGGATCAGCTTATCATGATCGGCATAGTTCTGGTAAGAAGAAACAATCACCTTCTCCCCGGGTTCCAATCCGCCCAGCACCTCGTAGTACCTGGGATTCTGACGCCCGATACTGATATCTCTCTTCACAGCAAACTCCTCCGATTCATCCAGCACGAATACCCATTGTCCGCCGGTAGTCTGGTAGAAACCACCTTTGGTAAGCAACACGCCTTCCTTTGATTCACCCAGCTGTAACCTGATCCGGGAAGTCTGTCCAATCCGTATCTGAGCAGGGACTTCTTCCGTAAAAACCATATCCACAGCAAAACGGCCGTTTTGCACTTCCGGATAGATTTTTGTGATAACACCGGTATAGGGGACACTTGCAAAATCACACTCCCCTGTCAGATCCCTTTGAATACGTGCAATATAATGTTCATCGATATCAACCCTCAGCTTGTAGGAATCCAGGATATTGATGGTGCCTACCCTGGTACCATAGGTCACCACCTCACCGATCTCAGGATTCAGAGAAGCCAGCTCCCCATTGGCCGTGGCCTTGATATTCAGGTTTTCCATGCGCCTCTGGATGATCTCCATACTTGCCTCCATGCTCATTACGGAGGTTTCCAGTGAGTTTATCTGAATGGCCCGGTATATGGAATCGTTTTTATAGTTTTCAAGAACCAGATCGTAGAGCTCCTTGGATGATTCATAGGACTCACGGCTCTGGTCGAACTCCTCCCTGGATATATGATCCTTATCCCTCAGGACTTTATTATTCTCATAAGCCCGTTTTGCCTGCTGTACTGTAATTTGCAACTCAATTATCTGCTGCTTATAATTTAAGCGGGTCTGATCCATCTGCAGACGGGCCGTCCTCAGCTCATTGATGGCTCTGACCACCTGGGCTTCACTGTTGGTAATTTCCAGCAGGAGATTATCGTTCATCAGGCGAAGTATCACATCCCCTTCCTTTACCATATTACCCTCATCGATCAGGATTTCCTGGACACTTCCCCCTTCCACGGCATCCAGATATATGGTGGTAATTGGTTCAACGGTTCCCTGCACGGTTATATAATCCTGGAAAATATCCTGCTTTACCTCTTCGATGGTAATACGGGATACATCCACATTGTACTTGGAACTCTTGTCTCCAAAAATAATCACAGCCAGTACGGCGAGCATCATGGCTCCAAAAAGGAGGTACCAGATCATTTTGCGGGATAAAAAGCCCTTTTTCTCAATTTTGCGGTCCATTCCGTCCTGTTCAGTCATATTAAGTGATTTTATTTACGCGTCTCTAATACACTTTTTGTGCCAAATGATATAATAGATTGTTTTCCTGTAACTTAGCATTAGACAGTCAGGGAGCCTGGAAAAAAAAGTGTTCGATTTTGGGATTATAATGTACGGAAACGTACACTTCATTCCGGAATTTTCGTATCTTTATTTCCCTATTATTCTGAATTTTAAATATTTAGCAAATAAGGCACCCTTTTTGAATACTATAGACGTCAAATGCATTTAAATACTGAAGATGGAACAGAAAATAGGTAGAATTCTGGCGGTGGATGATAATGAAGACATCCTGTTTGCCCTGAAATTGTTATTACGTCCCCATGTGGAACTGATTGAAACACTCTCCGGCCCGGAACGCCTCCCTGAAATTATGAAGAAACAGGACTGGGATGTGATCCTGCTGGATATGAATTTCACCAAGGATGCCATCAGCGGCCAGGAAGGCTTTGATGCTCTTTCTCAGATCCTGGAAATTGACAACCAGGCAGTGGTGGTCTTTATCACTGCCTATGGCGATGCAGAAAAAGCCGTGAAAGCCATTAAGATGGGTGCAACTGATTTCATACTGAAACCCTGGCAGAACGAGAAGATCCTTGCGACCATAAACTCGGCTATCAGTCTCCGCCGCACCAGGATACAGGCTCAGAACCTGAAGCTCAAGCAACAGGAAATCAGTGCAGTTCTGGACCAGCCCTACACCGATTTCGTGGGACAATCGCCAGAGATGTATGAAGTATTCAATACCATTAAAAAGGTGGCTGCCACCGATGCTAATGTTCTGATACTCGGGGAAAACGGAACTGGAAAGGAGCTGGTGGCAAGAGCCCTTTACAGGAACTCACTCCGTAAGGATGAAGTCTTTATCAGCGTCGATCTGGGCTCCATCCCGGAAACACTTTTCGAAAGTGAACTCTTCGGTCATGAAAAAGGCGCTTTTACTGACGCCCATAAGATGAAGCAGGGCCGTTTTGAAATAGCCTCCTCGGGCACTCTGTTTCTGGATGAAATAAACAACCTTACCTATCCCCTTCAAACCAAACTGCTTACTGTACTTGAAAACCGTGAAATTACACGGGTGGGATCTACCAAGACCATCCCCATTGATGTGCGAATGATTTGCGCCACCAACAATAATATCCACCAGGATGTGGCCGATGGAGTATTCCGTCAGGACCTCCTCTATCGTATCAATACCGTAGAGGTGCACCTGCCTGCACTGAGGGACCGCACCGGTGATGTCCCCCTGCTGGCCGACCATTTCCTGAAAATTTACAGCAGGAAATACCGGAAACCCATAAGAAACATTCAGTCCTCGGCCATTAAAAGACTGAACCAGTACAGCTGGCCCGGAAACGTCAGGGAGCTTCAGCACTCCATCGAGCGGGCCGTGATTATGTGTGATGGCAGCAGCCTGGGACCGGACGATTTTATCCTGTCCTCGGGTGTGAAAAGCAGCGGCGGACTGGAACTGGAATCCTACAACCTGGAAGATATTGAAAAAACAATTATTGAGAAAGTTCTGAAAACGAACCAGGGAAATGTGACCCAGGCGGCCACACAACTGGGACTAACACGAACATCCTTATACAGAAGAATGGAAAAGCATGGCCTTTAAACAGTTTCGTTTTAACATCGTACTTAGGGTACTGCTGCTTACAGCCACCTGCCTTGCCCTGTTCATAACCCTGAACAGCACCTTCACTTTTACGCCCATTCTGGTAGCCGGGTTGATCATTTACCAGGTCTGGTCGCTGATCAGGTATGTGGACCGGACCAACAGGGAGTTGGCCGGATTCCTGGAATCCATCCGCTACTCGGAGTTCACCCGAACCTTCCAGATAAGCGATGTGGGCAGCTCATTTGATGAGCTGAACGAGGCCTTTAATGAGGTGATGAAGGATTTCCAGCAGGTACGGTCAGAAAGAGAGGAACATTTCCATTACCTGCAGAGTATTGTTCAGAATATCGATGTAAGTATCCTGGCCTATCAGCGCGATGGCACCGTGGAGATGATCAACCCGGCTGCCAAGAAACTGTTCCAGGTAAGCAGCCTGAGAAACATTAATTCTCTGCGTTCACTCAGTGAAAAACTGGCCAACACTCTCCTGAGCATCCATCCGGGCGAAAACAAACTGGTGAAGGTCCAGGATGACGAGGATATCCTTCAGCTGGCCATCTTTGCAACCGAGTTCAAAGTAAAGGATAAGGTGATCCTTTTGAGTACCATCAAAAACATACAGAATGTACTGGAAGAACAGGAGACCGCTGCCTGGCAGAAGCTGATCCGGGTGCTGACCCATGAAATCATGAATTCCATCGCCCCCATCTCCTCACTTTCCTCCACCATTGAGTCCATGGTTAAACCTTATACATCAGGCGAAAAAGGAATGCCCGAGGTTGACCTGCAAACTATCCAGGAAATACAGGGAGCGCTGCAAACAATCAATAAAAGAAGCACCGGGCTGATGAATTTTGTGGAGACCTACAGGAGCCTGACAAAGATCCCTGAGCCCAATTTTTCAGTGGTGAATATGAATGAATTAATCGGCCATGTACATACCCTGATGAAAAAGGATGTGGAAAGAAAGAACATCCTGCTTGAAACATCCGTGAAGCCCGATACCATCGAGGTACAAATCGATGAACAGATGATTGAACAGGTCCTGATCAATCTGATTAAAAACTCCGTCCAGGCCCTTAAAGGACGTCTTGGGGCAAAGATCCAGATCAGGGGCTTCTACAATAAACGTGGCAGGCCCAGCATCCAGGTAATCGATAATGGTCAGGGAATCCTGGACGAGGTAATTGATAAGATTTTCATCCCCTTCTTTACCACCAAGCAAAACGGATCAGGAATCGGGCTCAGTCTCTCCAGGCAGATTCTGAGGCTTCACGGCGGGACCATTACCGCCAAGTCCACACCCAATGAAGAGACCATTTTCACCATGACCTTCTAGCAGTTTTTATTTATCTTGGTTAAGGGAATACAATGATCTCGGATCTGCTCCGTTTTAAGGGTAGAAAATAACTCTAGGGCATGAAATTTATTAAAACAGCTGCCTTGGCAGGCCTCTTCAGCCTGTTCGGTTTACAGGCTCACGCTCAGTTAAAAACCTGGCTTACCGTGGAGGCCGGTCCCCAGTGGAGCATGATAAAGGTGAGCGATCCCGGTGGCTACTTCCAGGATGCCAATGTACGAAGCTATATGACGGGAATCACCGTGGGACAGGAGGTCATTTCCAACCTGCTAATTAGTACAGGTGTACTTTTCATCCCCCGCAATGATGGTATCAACATGACCGACGACCGCCCCAACCAGAGTAGCTGGCTGGCTTCCAGTTCATTTTTAATCCCGGTCAGGGCCGAGTACGTGGTAAAACCAGGTGATTACCCGGTGTATTTCACTCCAAGGATAGGCTATGTTTATAATCATGAGACCCAATCCGAGGATCCCTATTCCGCAAGCAGTGTTCTGTCAGCGCCCGACGGTACAGCCCTCTCTTACGATATCCAGGAGCAGACGGAGCAAAGCATTTCACACCTGCTTGAACTCGGACTGGGAGTTAGCCTCAGGTTCTCCAACTCCTGGCAGAGCTCCTTGAATCTCTCCTATATGACCGGCCTGCTGGGAACTCCGGCCACCCGCTATACACTGGACTATACAGATGGGGCTGCAAGGACATCCTCAACAGCCTACACCTCCAAGGGAAATTCCCTGATTACCACCCTGGCACTTAATATCCCGCTCAGCAACATATGGCAGCTAAAATCCTACAGGGTTCGCAAACGCATAGAAAATTCCGTGTTTGATGGAAAGGGTCTTGAACGCAGGGGACAGGTCTACCTTGGGGGAGAGATTGGCGCACTCTGGAGATCCTTTTCAGGCAATAATCCGGCAGTGGGTCCAAGACCCATGGAGGAGCGTGGCCTTTTTAAATACTCCAATCTGCATACCGGCATTTATGCAGGTTATATGCTCACAAATGATCTGGGTGTGGATATAGGCCTTAACTACCAACGGTCCAGCACCTTTTATGCACTTATGTACGATCATGAAGTGGATTTCGTGACCAGGATGCCCGCCCCTCTCTACCTGGAGATTCCTCTTCGCTTCAGATACTTTTATAATGTTTATAAGGGAAAGATACTTGCAGTCATTTATGGTGGTGCCTCCCTGCTGACCAATTTCTCTTCCGGAATCTATAATGAGGGAAGTGAAAGTTTCACTTACAATTCACCTGCCACCCAGGGAGAAGTGAGTGCAAGCACTTCATATTCTGCTTCAAGAAGCCATAGCATTGTGCCGGTACTCCGGCTGGGAACGGGTGTTGAGTATAAGCTTCCCATGAATTTCCCTTTGATTGCCACCCTTTATGTGAATTATATGCAGGGTTACCTGGACCTCGACCAGATCGAGATTACAAATTCAATCCCTGATACTCCTGCCGCTTCAAACGTCACTTACAGCGGAAGTGGATGGAGCGTCGACCTGGGGGTGAAAATCCCTTTCAAATTCGGACGAGGCAATTGTGGAGCACTACCTGAAAGAGAATAATATGAAAGGGCCACGCAAGCTATTGACATCCATGCTTATTCTGCTCGCCTTTCAAGGCTTCAGTCAGGCAGTGGCACAGCCTGGTTTCCACCGGGTGCTTGACAGGATTGACCTGCCAGCCGGATTGAATCCCCTCCAGACCCCGGGCTGTGTTATGGAATTCCGGGAAGAATGGATTCTGGATCCCGCCGGCTTTTCCATTTCCAAAAAAGCAGATGAATTTGTGCTTTACTGTGAAGACAGTTCGGATCTGGTCTTCCCGGCCTCAGGTGAGCTTCGCATTAAAAATGTCTCTTATGAATTTTCTTTCCTGGATCTCCAGAAGGAAGCCGCACCGGTACTGCAGGAAGAAGCTGTTCAGAAACTTCAATCCGATTTCATTGAACTAATTACCAGGCGCTTTCCCATACCAGAGCTTTATAATCCAAAGGAACAACTGCTTTCCATATATTTTCATGAGGATTGGATTCTTGAGGCAGATAATCAGGAAATCAGGAAGCAGGTGAAAGGGATAACACCGGTGATCTGGCAGCAGAGGCAAACAGCAGATGGTAAAGCTGTTCCGGATCCTGAAACCGGCTACCCGGTCTACTATAAACTCAAACTTGAACGGATTGACCTGCGCCAGCCTTAGGCCCTGCCTTTCATTAAACGGGTTTTTCTATCTTTGAAAAAACCGAATTAAATGCCCGGGGGAAATCTTTCCAACACTTATTCTGAAAGGATCAGCTACTTTGGTGAAGCAGTGAGGCTTCTAACAAGACGAATCAACCTGTTTTCCCTGGCCAGGCTGGTGGTTCTGGTAGCCATGGTCTGGTTGCTTGTGTCTGGAATCAAGACCGGCAACATCCTGTTCTATCTCTTATCGGCCCTGATGCTGATTCTTTTTTTCTCCCTGGTAAGCATTTTCAACAGATTAACAGGTGAAAGGGACTTGCTCAGGCAATTGCTCCTGCTCAATGAGAAAGAACTGGCCTGCCAGGCATATAAGTTTCATAATCTGCCCGAGGGATCGGAACACGCGGATATCTCCCATCCCTGGTCCCACGACCTGGACCTCTTTGGAAAGGGATCGCTTTTCCAGTACCTCAACCGGACTTCCACTCTAAGAGGCAGCAAGATACTGGCCGAGATGCTCACCACTGAACCTGGTTCGGCAGAGATCATACTGAAGCGCCAGCTTATCACAGAGGACCTGAGAGAGCGAATCGATTTCAGGCAGCACTTTACGGCCAGTGGAGCACTGCTAAAAGAAAAACCAGAGGACCATGAGGATATCGCCACCTGGATAAGTGCCAGCACTTATCTCGGCAAGTATCCCTGGCTGTTTTACCTGGCACTGGGAATAAGCCTGCTTTCCCTTGTCCTTATTATCTGGGGGATCTTTGACAGTTCCCGCTTCAAGCTCCTGCTCTATCCCTTCGTGTTAAACTTGTTGATACTCTCCCCCTTCCTGTTGCGGACGCAGAAATACCAGGCTTACATTTCCAGAAAACATGATCTGCTTGAAGGCTACTCCCGGCTTCTGAAGCAGATTGCCGGCACTTCTTTTAATCATCCCGAGCTGCAGGAGAAAAGCCTGAAGGCACGGGAAGGAATGCTCCAGGTGGCCAGGCTTTCAAAACTGATGCAGATTTTTGACCAGCGACTGAATATGTTTCTTGGATTCATCTTAAACAGTCTGTTCCTCTTCGATTTTATTATGCTTCACCTGCTGGAAAGATGGAAGAAGAAGAACCGGGAAAATATCATGGAGTGGATCGGCATCACCGGCTGGTTCGATGCCATGATCAGCCTGGCAGGATTTGCCTGGAACCATCCTGATTACTGTGTGCCCCAACTGGATGAAGCCACAGAGCTTATGGAGCTTCTCGGGCTGGGACATCCCCTGATTCCAGTGCAGAAAAGAGTAAGCAATGACCTGGAGATCACCGGCGAGAAGGTGGTGGTAATTACCGGTGCCAATATGGCAGGTAAATCCACCTTTCTCAGGTCCCTGGGGGTCAACATGGTCCTGGCCTATACTGGTTGTCCTGTTTGTGCTACAACATTCCGCTGCAGCTACATGGGCCTCCATTCGAGCATGCGGACCGCCGATTCGCTCAAGGATGAAGAATCTTACTTCCTGGCCGAGATCAAGAAACTACAGGAGATTGTACTTGAGATGGAAAGTGGCAAGCCAGTGCTGATCCTCCTGGACGAGGTGCTGAAGGGAACCAATACAACAGATAAGAAACTGGGATCTGTGGGCCTCATACGCAAGGCTCTGAACTACTCTATCCGCTGCTTCATTGCCACCCATGACCTCTCCCTGGGAGAACTGGAGAATGAACATAAAGGCCTGGTGGTCAATTATTGCTTTGAGAGTTATATTGAGGACATGGAGCTAAGTTTTGATTATACCATCCGCAGGGGGATCGCCACCAATATGAACGCTTCCTTCCTGATGAAAAAGATGGGAATTGTGGATTAATCCGGTCCTTATGAACGAACTGAACAATCAAACTCTTCCCTCCGATACCATCTCTGTCACAGAAAGGCTCATTACCGGTTTTTCGGACCTGGCCTGGGGTACCCCTTTGCTGATACTGCTTCTGGGAGGCGGACTCTTCTTTCTGCTTTATTCCCGCATGCTCCCCTTCAGGCATTTCCGTCATGCCATTGCCATCCTGCGGGGCAAATATGATGATCCCGATGAACCCGGACAAATCAATCACTACCAGGCATTATCCACGGCACTGGCAGCCACAGTGGGAATGGGGAACATCACCGGTGTTGCACTTGCTTTAGGCATGGGCGGACCCGGTGCCATTTTCTGGATGTGGGTGAGTGCCCTGCTGGGGGTAAGCACCAAATATTTTACCTGCACCCTGGCTGTGATGTTCAGGGGCCGCGACTCCAGCGGGGAGTTGCAGGGCGGACCCATGTATGTTATCGTGGAGGGCCTGGGGAGAAACTGGAAACCCCTGGCCATCTTCTTCTCGCTCATGGGAATGATAGGTGTCCTGCCCATGTTCCAGGTCAACCAGCTGACCCAGGTATTCAGGGATGTTGTACTCATACCCAACCACGTGGAAGCTGGTTTCAGTTCCGACCTCATTTCCGGTCTTATTGTAGCCCTCCTGGTGGGGGTGGTGATTTTTGGGGGCATCAAGCGAATCGGCAAGGTCACCGGTCGAATGGTCCCCCTGATGGTTGTCCTCTATGTGGTTCTGGTACTCTACATCATCTTCTCCAACGCCGAAAATATAATTCCCAGCTTTGCCCTGATTTTTGAGGATGCTTTCAGTGCAAACTCGGTGCTGGGAGGAGCACTGGGAGCACTGGTTATCACCGGGGTAAGGCGCGCGGCCTTCTCCAACGAGGCAGGCATCGGAACCGCCCCCATGGCTCATGGTGCTGCTAAAACCAACGAGCCGGTACGGGAAGGATTGGTGGCCATGATGGGACCCGTGGTGGACACCATCGTGGTCTGCACCATGACCGCGCTGGCCCTGCTGATTACAGGTGTCTGGAATGCCGGTGAATCCGATGGGATCACCATGACCGCAGATGCATTTGAGCTGGCCATGCCGGGAATAGGCGCCTACCTGCTCACCATCTGTGTAGCGGTCTTCTCCATCTCCACCATGCTCTCCTTTCCCTACTATGGCTCCAAGTGTTTCTCCTTTATATTTGGAGCAAAACACAACTATATCTACAAGTGGTTCTACCTGGTCACTATCCCCCTGGGTGCCACAGCCACCCTGGGCACCGTGGTGGGCATCTTCGACGGCGCCTATGCCATGATGGCTTTCCCCACCATGATTTCGGCCCTGCTGCTTTCCCCCCATGTGGTCAGGGCTTCCAAAGACTATTTCATGCGATTAAAGAATCAACACAGCCATGGAAAGAATTAAATCCTGGATAAGCGAATACCGGATTGTCCTGCTTTTTGCCCTGGGCAAGCTTATTGCACACCTGCTAACAGCCACCAACTATGGCTTTCAGCGCGATGCCTACCTTTATATGGCCCAGTCAAAGCACCTGGCCTGGGGCTACTTCAGCACCCCTCCCCTGGTGGCATTTGTGACCCGACTGCATACCATGCTATGGGGCGACAGCCTGCTTGCGGTAAGATTGTTGCCGGCTCTGATCGGGGTCGCCTCGCTCTTTATGGCCGGATGGCTGATCAAACAGTTGAAAGGAGGAGTCATGGCCCAGGTCATCGGGCTCACTGCCATCTTCCTCTCTCCCGCCTTTCTCAGAACCGCTTCCCTGCTGCAACCAACTGTCTTCAACCACCTCTTCTGGCTATTGTGCGCTGTGGTGGTTTTCCAGCTGATTCGCTCACAGGAACCACGAAAGCTTCTCTGGCTGATTCCGGTGCTGGCACTGGGCTGGCTGGCCAAGTATTCCATTATCATCTATGCCTCGGCCCTCCTGGCGGCTCTGCTGTTCAGTCCGCACCGGAAATTACTCTGGTCAAAGTACCTGCCCTGGACACTGGCAGGCGGATTGCTACTGATCCTGCCCAACCTGCTCTGGCAACATGCTCATAACTGGCCGGTGATCTCCCATATGAGCGAACTGGCCGATACCCAGCTGGGCAATATGCAGCTAAAGGATTTCCTTATGGCCCAGCTTTTTATGCACCTCCCGGCCCTCCCGGTCTGGATGGGTGGTTTGATCTGGCTTATCTTCAATAAGAAACACCGCCAATTCAGGATTTTTGCCTGGGCCTTCGGGATTACGCTGCTGCTGATCATCCTGCTCAAGGGCAAGTTCTATTATACCATTGCAGCCTATACCATGCTGATGGTCTTTGGCGGCATAGCCTGGGAGCAATGGTCGGCCCGGCCCCGGCGCTGGATCGCCTGGGTGATCCTGGCCCTTATGATCAGCAACGGCATCTTCTCACTTCCTCTCAGTCTGCCAATCTACAAACCGGAGCGCCTGGTGGAGTACGGGAAAAAAATGGAAGAACTTGGACTTGGAGTGATGTTTATGTGGGAAGACGGGGAAATTCATGAGCTGCCCCAGGACTTTGCCGATATGGTGGGCTGGGATGAGCTGGGACACAAAGTCTGGATCTTCTATGACACTCTGCCCGACTCTGTCAAAATATCTACCCTTGTCTACGGGGAGTTCTATGGCTGCGCGGGAGCCATGGATTACTACCGTCCGGATAAGAGCTATCCGGAGGCATTCAGTTTCAATGATGCTTTCATGGAGTGGATTCCCAGGAAACCCGAACTGGAACATATGATCTATGTGGGCTATACGGACCGCGTTCCTGAGTACTTCCTGGACGTCCAGCTGGTGGGAAGAGTGGAACATCCCCACTTCAGAGAAAGGGGTCTGCCCATCTGGTTCGGGAGCTACCCCACCCCAAAGCTTTACCAGGACTGGGAGGAAACCTGGCAGGGGAGCGCTGGCCGGTTCATCCGGAGTCAGAATGATTAATCTTCCAGTTTTTTAAGAGCCCTCAGAAACTGCCTGAAACTGACAGGGCGTGCCAGGATGGTCCGCTCTCTGTCCAGCAGGAAAAGAGAGGGAGTAGCATAAATGTGATAATCGGAGCAAAGCTTCCCTTGCCAGCCTTGAGGATCACGGGCAGTAATCCACTGAGGCTGCAGGAATTTTACACTGTTCTCGAAATTTACAAGAGAGGTATCAATGGAGATGGCCACCACTTCCAGATCATAGTTGTTGTCTGCAAGATACCAGTCATTCAGCTCAGGCATGAGATCGAAGCATGCTTCGCAGGTGCTCGACCAGAACAGGACAAGCACATACTTATTTCCCAGGGATGAAAGCCGGTGGTTTTTTCCCTCCAGGTCCCGAATCACAAAGTCAGGGGCCTCCTTTCCGGGAGTCATACGCTTATAGCCTTCCATCCTGGAGAGTACCAGCTCCACAATATCAGACTCACAGGTCTCATCCAGGTAATTATCAGCAATGTGTATCTGTACAGCTTCCATATCAAGCATCTCAAATCCGTCCAGTAAAAACTCCACCACGAAGCTGTGAAGCTCTTCATCCCTGGAAACATTCACCATGATGTGATCCACCGCATCTGCAAAGGCCTGTTCCTGCTCCTCTTTTGTCAGGCCAGAATCCTGGTAAAGTGAAAGATAATCGATCAGTTTATAGGTATAGGCAGGTGCATGGAGCAATTCAGGATCGTCGATAGCAGCCGCATCAAAAAAGCATGTTTTCAGGGTATCGATGCGCTGGAGATGTGATAGTTCACCCGGAATCCGCGGAGCCCTGAAAGCGTTCATGATACGTACAGCATAAAGATCGGGGTAGAGCTGTGAAATAGAATCCATGAAGCTCTCCCGTTCACTCTGAATCCTGTTATAAACTTTCACCACATCCTGTTCATCATCCCCCTGCACAGGTTCCAGCCGGGGGTAAAGCGACATCAACTGTGATTCATAAGCCATTTCAAACTCCATAAACTCCCTGTACACCTGGTTCTCAGGTGAATTCTCAAAATACAGTATAGGTCCCATGTCCGTAGAGGAGATTAATAGTTCCAGATTCTCCCTGTTGAAGATAAACTCAACGTAACGGTTCTGCATCCTGATACTGTCCACTCTATCAGAATAGATAATCCTGTATACTCCAGCAGGGTCTTTCCCGGAAAGCATGAAATAGAAAAATCCGGAGCTCGTATCCATGCTGTCGACCACCTGGAACCGGTCGAGGTAAAAGGAAGCCAGAAGTACCGGTCCCTCCCCGGCATTCTCAATGGTGCCCTGGATTAACCAGGATTGGCCTTGCAGATCAAGGAGGGAAGCCAGCAGGAAAGCAAATATGAATACCAGCGGTCGCATAAATCAAGATATCCCTATGAAAGTAGTAAAATGAATTATAGTTTCTTTCTAAAAACAGGGGAGAGAACTTTTTATTAGTTTGATTTGTTTTATTATACAGGGAGAGAAGCAGGGTATGGACCGGACATGGATAGAGGTAATCAGCAATTACAACACGCCTGATGTGAAAAGTAGCATCTGGCAAATTATTAATTCCCTGGGGCCTTATATCCTGCTCTGGGTTGCCATGTATTACGTCCTGGACATATCTTACCTGCTTACCCTGGGACTGGCTGTCCTGGCTGCAGGTTTTCTGGTGCGTATATTTATTATTTTTCATGACTGCGGACACGGATCTTTTTTCCGCAGCAGCAGGGCCAACCGGATCGTTGGCAGCATACTTGGCAGCCTGGTATTTACGCCCTATGACTACTGGCACCATGAACACGCAATCCATCATAAGACCGTTGGCAACCTGGATAAAAGAGGCAGTGGAGATGTAAAAACCCTGACTGTCGAGGAATATGAACAACTCTCTGCTGGAAAAAAGCTCTATTACCGCCTCTACAGGAATCCAATCATTCTTTTTGTTATTGCACCCTTTATTCTCTTTGTGATCTGGTTCCGTTTTCCGCGAAAAAGTTTAGGAAAATCCCAGGTCAGAAGCATTTTTGTAACCAACCTTATTATTCTGATTGTCTGTGTTCCTCTCATTCTGCTGATGGGCTGGAAAGCATTTCTCATGATCCAGCTTCCGGTCATCTATATAGCCACGGTGGCCGGTGTGTGGCTCTTTTACGTGCAACACCAGTATGAAGATGTGATCTGGACCCGACAGGAGGATTGGGATTACAAAAAAATGGCCCTGGAAGGAAGCTCATTTATGAAGTTCCCCAGGTTGCTTCAATGGTTTTCGGGGAATATTGGATACCATCATATTCACCATCTCAGTCCTAAAATACCCAATTACAAGCTGGAAAAATGTCATAATGAAAACCAGATGTTTGGGACCATCAAACCTGTCACCTTTGTCCCCAGTCTCCGTACCCTGTCCCTGCGTCTCTGGAATGAGAAGGCGGGCCAGCTAATAAGCTTCCGGCAATTCAAAAAATTAATCCTGGCCACATCAGAATGATTCCCTGATTCCAAACATTTCTTACATTTATAAGCATGAAAAATCGAAGGCCAAAATCAGGCTGGCTTTGGTTGACCCTGGAGCTTATAGCAGTATTTATTGATGTGACCGCCGGATTCCTTTTTGATAATTTCAGGGAAGATAGCGCAGATAGAAATCTGGAAAATGCCACTTATGAATCCGTAGTACAGTGTGTTTTGTACTGGTAAGACAGAAAACAGAGTTCGTAAATACACTGGATTCATTGAATAATGACCTGATGCAAACCCTCGAATCTAAATTAAACTAATCATAAGCTTACCCGACATGAAAAAAATCTTTTTACTCCCAATCCTCCTTGTACTTGTTTCATCCTGCACGCAAAATCCAAAAAAAGAATCCCGGGAATGGATTCAGCTTTTCAATGGAAAGGACCTGGAAGGATGGACCATAAAAATGTGCAAACACCCCATGGGCGAAAATTTCAATAAGACCTTCCGGGTGGAAAACGGAATGATGGTGACCCGATACGACCAGTATGAAAAATTTGATGGGGAGTATGGACATATCTTCTATAAAAATCCCTATTCCCACTACAAGCTCAGGGTAGAGTACCGTGTGGTGGGTGAACAGGTAAGCGGCGGAGCTGGCTGGGCCATTAAAAACAGTGGTGTGATGTTCCATGCCCAGGCACCCGAAACCATGCTGCCGGACCAGGAGTTTCCGGTAAGTATTGAGGCCCAGTTTCTCGGGGGACTCGGAGACGGACCCCGGTCCACAGGCAACCTCTGTACCCCGGGAACCAATGTGGTCATGTATGGCGAGCTCATAACCCAGCATTGTATTAATTCCAGCTCCGACACCTATGACGGGGAAGAGTGGGTACTTTTTGAACTTGTTGTATATGGCGACAGTATTATCCACCACCTGGTTAATGGCGATACCGTGCTGAGCTATGAAAAGCCCCAGGTGGGCGGAGGTTCCATTCCGGAAGGCTATCCCTATCCGGCAGGTACCAATATTCCATCGGGATATATCGCCCTTCAGGCCGAGAGTCATCCCTATGACTTCAGAAAAGTTGAATTACTGGATTTGTCTGTTGGTAAGGACTAAAAGATTTCCTATCTTTTCGGCTTACTAAAATCTTCTCGAAATGGAAAAAAATGAGATCTTGACTCGCGTCAAGGATGTGGTGAGTGCTGTGCTTAAAGTTGATAACAGTGAAATTACTGATGATTCAAATTTTATTTTCGACCTGGGAGCAGACTCCATGCAAAGCGTGGAACTGGTAGCCGGGTTTGAAGAGGAATTTGATATCGAAATGGATCAGGACGGAGCACTGGAGGTGCAGACCATTGACGACGCGGTAAATTTCATAGCAGGATACCTTTAAGAGACGGACACATACTCCAACTCCTACAAAAGCCTTATGGAAAACTTAAGACAACTGCGCCAGGTAAACCTGGAGACGATTTTTAATCCAAAATCTGTTGCCATTGTTGGAACCAACAAAGTTAAAGGAACGGTTCCTCACGACATCCTCGACAATATCCTGAAAGCCGATTTCAACGGTGTTGTCTACCCTGTTAGCCCGAGAGAAAAGAGTATAAAAGGAATCAAAGCCTATAAGTACGTGGTGGATGTTCCGGACGATATTGACCTTGCAATTCTTGTGTTTCCAAGCTCCGTCTGCCATATGGCCCTGGAGCAATGCGGACAGAAGGGCATTAAATCGGTGATTATTATTTCCGCAGGATACAAGGAAGTAGGTGAAGCCGGATTGAAGAGAGAGGAACAACTAATTGAGATCGCCAGGAAATATGACATGTCATTTATTGGTCCTAACTGCCTCGGGGTAATCAATACCGCTTCTGAGACCATGCTAGACGCCTCCTTTGCCAGGGAGATGCCCGAGTCCGGAAACATTGGCTTCCTTTCCCAGAGCGGAGCCCTGTGCACAGCTGTACTGGACTATGCCAGTGCCAAGCACATCGGCTTTTCCAAATTTATCTCTTTCGGAAACAAAGCAGATATCAGTGAAATCGACCTCCTGTTCTATCTTATGAATGATGAGGAGACAAAAGTGATTCTGATGTATCTGGAAGAAGTTAGCGACGGGAAAGCCCTTATGGATGCTGCCCGAGAAGTAATCGAAAAAAGCGGAAAGCCCATTCTGATTATTAAATCCGGACGTACTGATGAAGGAGCCTCAGCCGCAGCATCTCATACCGGATCCCTCACGGGTAAAGATGAGATCTGTGATGCAGGCTTTGAGCAGGCCGGGATTATTCGCTGCGATAACATCGAAGAGATGTTTAACCGGGCCCGGGCCTTTGCATATCAGCCCCCGCCCAAATCCGAGAAAGTCGCCATTATCACAAATGCCGGGGGACCAGGAGTACTGACCACCGATGCTGCGATTGCAGCGGGACTGAAACTGGCAAAGTTTTCGGATGAGACCACCGCCATTCTAAAGAAAGCTCTTCCAGCCACCGCAAACATCAATAACCCGGTGGATGTGATCGGGGATGCACGCTCGGACCGCTACCTGGCAGCCATCCAGGCCGCCTTCGATGATCAGGATGTGTCCGGGGTCTTTGTTATCCTGACTCCCCAGTCCATGACCGATATTGATACCATTGCAACAGATGTTGCCAGGATTGCCGAAGGTCAGACCAAGCCTATTTATACCTCCTTTATGGGTGAAAAGGATGTGGCCTCCGGTATTGATATACTTCAGAGACATAAGATACCGCATTACATTCTTCCGGAATCCATGTGCGACTCCTATCAGGCAGTTTATCACTTTAATAAGAATGTAAAATCAAAAATCCATCAGTTACCTGCCCTGGATAATATTCAGGGAGAGCTGGCCAGGAAACTTATGGATAAGGTGAAGGTCAATGGAAGGAGCTATATTCCTGAGGTTGAAACCATTGAAGTGCTTGAAACCTATGGTTTGCCTGTCCCCCGGGGAAAACTGGCATCCACAGTAGAAGAAGCCGTGCAGATTGCAGAAGAAATCGGCTACCCGGTGGTTATGAAAGTTGTTTCAGACGACATTATCCATAAATCCGATGTAAAAGGAGTGGAACTGAATCTTGGGAGTGCCGATGAGGTGAAAGATGCCTGGGAAAGGATTCACAGTAATGCACTATCGGCCATGCCCGATGCATCCATTAGTGGCCTCTATGTCATCAAAATGCTTAAAGGCGCCGAGGAAATTATCCTGGGAATTAAGAGAGATCCATCCTTCGGACCGGTCTTGCTGTTTGGCCTGGGGGGAATCTTCGTTGAAGTATTCAAGGATGTAAGTTTTGGTGTTGCACCACTCAGCCGGGATGAGGCCATGCATATGCTCGAACAAACCAAAGCCTATAAAATTCTGAAAGGAACCAGGGGCAGGAATCCCAGAGATATGGACTCCGTTGTCGATGCCCTGCTCAGGCTGGGCCAGCTGGCTGTGGATTTTCCTGAAATCGAGGAGCTGGATATCAATCCGCTATTCGTACTGGATAAAGGCATGGGTTGCGTATTAGGCGATGCCAGAATGATATTAACTACAACTGAATAACAAATACACCACAACTAAAACAAAGAAAATGAGAATTGTAATTAAAGACACCAAGACGGAGACAGGGAAATGGACGGCCGATTATATCTGGAACAAGATAAAGTCTTTTGGCCCAACGGCCGATAAACCTTTTGTTATGGGTCTGCCCACCGGCTCTTCACCCCTGCCAATTTACCAGGAGTGGGTAAGAAGGCATAAGGCAGGTGAGATCTCCTTTAAAAATGTAGTAACATTTAACATGGACGAGTATGTGAATATACCGGAGGACCACCCCGAAAGCTACCATGCATTCATGTACGAAAACCTGTTTAATCACATAGATATCCCCAGGGAGAATATAAATATCCTGGACGGGAATGCTAAGGATCTTCAGAAGGTTTGCAGGGACTACGAAGAAAAAATTCTTTCCTATGGAGGAATTGAACTTTTTCTGGGCGGGATTGGCCCCGATGGCCATATCGCCTTCAATGAGCCCGGATCCTCACTGGTAAGCCGTACCAGGGTCAAAACCCTGAGTTATGATACCATTCTGGCCAATTCCAGATTCTTCGACAACGACATGTCCAAGGTTCCCACCCAGGCGCTGACTGTTGGCGTGGGTACTGTGATGGATGCCAGGGAGGTGGTCATTATTATTACCGGTTTCAATAAAGCCCGTGCTGTAAGGGAGGTGATTGAAGGAGGGGTAAGTCATATGTGGACCGTTTCTATGCTTCAGCTTCACGAACATGCTGTAATTACTCTGGACGAACCCGCCACCATGGAGCTGCAGGTTGAGTCCGTTAAATACTTCAAGGATATTGAAGAGATTGCAGGTGATAAAATTCCTAATCGTAGCGAAGAATGAGTTACCGTCCATTAGATAATTCAGAAATAACAGCCCTTGAGAACCAGGGCTGTTTTTCTTCCGATTGGTCCAGGATCGCTGTCTCAGACTCGTTCTCCACCGACGCCATTCACCATGTGCGCTTTGTGGGAGCGGTAAAACTGGGAAGTCTTGGCGGTGTGATAAAGACCGGTAAGGGAGAAGGTAAAACATCAGGTCTCTACTCTTGCAAAATAGAGAATTGCGAGATTGGGAACGACGTCCTTCTGGACAACGTTCAACTGCTGAAAAACTACAGGATTATGGACTCTGTGATTATTGAACAGGTTCATTCCATCGCGGTAAATACAACCTCGTCATTTGGCAATGGATTTGAGATTGAAGTGCTCAATGAAGGCGGAGGCAGGGAACTGAAGATCTTCGACAAACTCTCGGCCCAGCTGGCCTATATTCTGGTAAGCTACCGGCACGATCCCGCCCTTATTGATGCCATCGACAGGATGATTGATGCCTACGCCGAAAAAAACAGTTCAGGCACCGGAGTTATCGGGACCGGTACCGAGATTCTGAATACCGGGACTATTAGCGAAGTCAACATTGGAGCGTACGCAAGCATTTGCGGAGCATCCCTTTTGAAGAACGGAACCATTGCATCCAACAGGGAGGCCCCGGTTCAAGTAGGTGAAAATGTGATTGCCAAAAACTTCATCATGCTATCCGGCTCAAAAGTAGATGGAGGCGCCCTGGTGGACAAGAGTCTTGTGGGCCAGGGGGTTGAGATCGGAAAACAGTTCTCGGCCGAGAATTCTCTTTTCTTTGCTAATTCTGAGGCCTTCCACGGAGAGGCAGTCAGTATATTTGGCGGACCCTATACGGTCACCCATCACAAATCCTCGCTGCTCATAGCCGGAATGTACTCTTTCTACAATGCGGGAAGCGGTACCAATCAGAGCAACCACATGTACAAGCTCGGACCGGTTCACCAGGGCATTCTGGAGCGGGGTTCCAAAACAGGATCCTTTGCCTACCTCTTATGGCCCTGTCGAATCGGAGCCTTCTCAGTGGTAATGGGAAAAAACCTGGCAAGTTTTGACACCAGTGATTTTCCTTTCTCCTACATCAATGTGGACAATGAGAAAAGCATCCTGACTCCCGGCATGAATCTGTTTACGGTGGGAACCCGCAGGGATGGAGAAAAATGGCCCAAACGGGACAAGAGGAAGGATCCGCTTAAGTATGACCTGATTAATTTCGAGTTCCTCAGTCCCTATATTATTGAGAGAGTTTTCCGCAGTCTGGACATCCTCCAGGAGCTTTACGAAAAGGCATCCAAGAAGCAGGAGAGCGTATTTTACAAGGGGATCCGGATCAAACGGCTGATGCTGAAGTCCACCAGGAAGTACTATGAAATGGCTGTGAATGTTTTCCTGGGAAACCAGCTTATCAGCAAGCTGGAAAATATCCCTGGAAATGCTGACATGGACTCCCTTCGAAAGGCCCTGGCTCCCGGCAAGGGATCCAAAGTGGAAAAATGGCTGGACCTGAGCGGAATGATCGCATCAGAGCAGGCTGTTCAGAAACTGCTGGGCGAGATCAGCTCGGGAAAGGTAAACAGCCTGGAGAAGCTAACATCCGGCCTTATGGAGATACACTCCTCCTATGCAGATGACAGCTGGAACTGGACCACCCGGATACTTGCTGAGCGCTTTGGCGTGGATGTAAAGCAGGTCACTGCCGATCAGTTGCTTGGATTACTCAGCCTCTGGGAAAGTGAAAGCATCAAGCTGGATAAGATGATCCTGGGCGATGCAGCCAAAGAGTTTGATGCCAGCAGCAAGATAGGATTCGGACTGGACGGTGACGAAGGGATTCGGGACCAGGATTTCGAAGCGGTCAGGGGAACCCCCGATAAAAACAAGTTTATTATCGGGATCAAAGAAGAGATCGCTCAGATCGAGCAAAAAGCAGCTGAACTGAAAGCTTTGATACAGGGCCTGCAGGGCTAATTCTTTGCAGCCAGGGAAAGGGCATAGTCAAGCACAGCATCCCGTCCGCTGATCAGATCATTCTGTGCAGGAACAAAGTAATAATCAGGTTGGACCCCTCTTCCGGGGTCCATACCTTTTACTGCCGCTGTATAGCGCATGACCCTGGCAGTTCCCACCATGATTCCTGTACAGTCCAGAGCGGGATAGGTGGTATTGCCTGTACATGTAAATGTGGCACCGGTCTCCGAGCCAACAAAGAAGGGAGTGTTTACTACCCCTTCAAAATTTTTATTAATGCAAGTCCGTTTTTTTCGACTGTATTATGGTGCCCGGATTGAGGTTCCTTCCGGCAAAATGTTGAAGTCTAATATATAATTAACATCGATTTAACATGTTGATTTTGTGCATGTTATATGAATTTGCCTTATATTCGCCAAAGCATTGCCATCCCACCTGAAGTATTTTACCAAAACACAACTAAAATGAGCAACTACACAGAATCTGTACCTGCGATCAGAAAACTGATCACAGGAGATGTCCTAATGCCGGGAGACCAGGGCTATGATGAAGCAAGAGCCATCTGGAACGGCATGTTTGATAAAAAACCTGCCCTGATCGCCAGATGTCTCAATGCTGAAGATGTATCGCAGGCAGTCCTATTTGCCAGGAAGAATAAGCTGACCATAGCGGTCAAAGGGGGCGGACACAATTCGGCTGGAAATGCTGTCTGCGACAATGGAATGATGATTGACCTTTCTCTTATGCAAGCTGTGCAGGTTGATGCCGGATCACAAACTGTAAAAGTGGAGGGAGGTTGTCTGCTGGGAGCAGTTGATGAGGCTACCCAGGAACATGGTCTTGCGGTTTCAGCTGGCATTATATCACATACCGGTGCAGGAGGATTAACCCTGGGAGGCGGATTTGGCTGGATAAGCCGGAAATATGGTCTGACCATCGATAATCTTCTTTCTGTGGAACTGGTCACTGCAGAGGGAAAAATAGTCACTGCCAGTGCCACTGAAAATGAGGATCTTTTCTGGGCCATGCGCGGAGGCGGTGGGAATTTTGGAATTGTTACCACCTTTGAGTTTCAGGCCGCAAATATCGGAACTGAAGTTTTTACAGGTCCCCTTGTCAAACGATTTGAAGATGCAGAGGAGTATTTCCGCTTTTACCGGGACTATGTGCGCACCATGCCCGATGAGATGACCATCTGGTCGGTACTTCGCTACGCTCCTCCTCTTCCCTTTATCCCGGAAGAGTATCATGGGAAACTGGTACTGCTGATACCCTTTGTATGGCTGGGTGACCAGGCTGAAGGCGAAAAACTTCTTCAACCCATCCGCGATCAGGGGGTAAATATTGGGGATGGCTCAGGGATGAAGCCCTGGACAGGCTGGCAGGCAGCCTTTGACGGCCTGGTAGAACATGGTGCCCGCAACTACTGGAAATCGCACCATTTAAAAAACCTATCTGATGAATGCATCGGGGAGATCCTCTCCTATGCAGCCAGATTACCCCACGGGGAGACCGAGGTGTTTATCCCGCACATGGAAGGAGCCCCGTCCCGTGTTGATCCCGTATCCACAGCTTTCCCGCACCGGAATACACCTTTTTTGCTCAACATTCATACCCGCTGGAGGGACGAGGCCGACGATGATCGCTGCCTTGACTGGGCCAGAGAGTTCCATGATGCCACCAGGCCCTTTAGCCAGGGTGTCTATGTCAACTTCCTCAGTGAAGAGGGAAAGGGTCGGGTCAGGGAAGCCTACACAACAGAAGTATGGGATCGTCTTGTCGGGGTCAAGAAGAAATGGGATCCGGAGAATGCATTCCATATGAATCAGAACATTCCCCCGGAATAATGCACCTGCATAAGGGGCAAGGGAATAAAAGTGATCAGTTAAACCAGTACGCTACCGGGGAAATATGTATTCATAGGGCAGAAAATCAGCGACCCGCTGTTCGGACATCTTTCCGGTCCAGACTATAGGCAGGGGGTTAAAATAACCATCTTCCTCAAAATACACCTGATATTCGCGAAAGGAGATAAAGGAGAGCTGGTTGTAAAAATCGATTTTGATATCTTCATTGTATATCAGGAATTTTCTGCCCTGATTGTCCCGGGAAACAATATAATCACTCTGAAGAACTTGCTCGGACCTGTAATTGCTGATAATAAATCCCTCACTTTCCAGGGAATCGGTCCACAGGGCTCTGAAAAAATGCATGCTTGATCCGGTATAGGCATAGGCTCTTTGCCGCTCATATTTCCGCCGACTGTCTTTATCTTCAGACAAGTCGTGGTTAAAAATAATGTTGCCTACGAAAAGTGTGGTCTGGCTATGCCGGTCGTACTCAAAACGATCCAGGTGGTAGCTAATATCATAACCCAGTGCAAGGTTCTGAATATGAATAGGCTTTGAGGCGAATGCCCGCAGAGTATCCCTGTCATTTCCGTAATTAAAGCTTATGTCCTCTTCATTCAGGATATAGCACCTCCTGGCATTGCTGGTAAGACCGATAAACTGATTTTTAAAGATCCGCATGCATGCCTTTCGCTTTCTGACCAGGGATTTGGTGCTGACCACTACCTCCTCCAGCGTAAATACCTTTGGGGTCAACAAGATCTGAATCCTTAAGTCCGGTGAAAAACTGGTGATTGAAGCTGAATGATATCCCACTGCACTTACGCTCAGTGGCCTGGATTTATATTTACTTACGTCCAGCTCAAAGCCTCCATCCTCGCCGGTGGTGGTTCCCACGAATGTGCCATCGAAAAAGACCGAGGCGTAATCAATGGGAAAATTTGTTTCCTGATCCAGAACCACACCCTTGATCTTCTGTCCCAGGGCGCTCAATGAAAGGCAAAGGATCAGAATACATGAAAAGAATTGTTTCATAAAAGGGAAAAGGCCTGAAAGTAACTGTAGACAAGATAAAGTTTTTCCATTGGTTTATTTCAAATTCTGTCGTAGTTTTAGTGGACGAAACCCGATCTGAATCCAAACAAACAATCAAAGACTGAAAGAATGAAAAAACTCCTGCTGCTTTGCATGATTTTTCCCCTGATTTTGGGAAGTTGTACCCGGGAAAAACCATCGCCCATGGAAGGTGCATGGAAACTGGCCTATGAATATGAAGTAAAGGGCGATCAATCTACGATGATATTCCCCGGTGAGTCTCAGGGAAGCGAAATCAAAATGTGGTCGGGTGACAGATGGGCCCTGGTAGGAGTGTTTATTGCAGATTCCATCATGACCGATAATTTCGGGGGAGGAAAATTCACCCTGGAAGGCACCAACTACCAGGAGATAGTAGAATATCACAGTGCTACTGAATACCTTGGGCAGACGGTGAAACTGTGGCTTGAGATCAAGAATGATACCCTGACCCAGATCTGGCCGGTGGATGAGGCCGGAGAGCCGGTAAAAAATCACTACTACATGGAAAAGTGGGTGAAGTTTGACTAAAATCTGAGCATGAGGACCAATATCCTGATATATCCTGTACTTCTTGCCCTGTCTGTTTCAAGCTATGTTCCTGGACAGGATGCCCTGCTGCCTGAGTCCATTGATAACCAAAGCTTTAATCCAGCTACAATATTGTGGTATGAATCACCCGCAGAATCCTGGGAAGAGGCCTTACCGCTTGGAAACGGTCGTCTTGGAGCCATGGTTTTTGGCTTATACGGTGAGGAACGCATTCAATTAAATGAGGAAACTTACTGGTCGGGTGGCCCCTATTCAACGGTAGTAGAGGGAGGGGCTGAATACCTGCCGGAAATTCAGAAATATCTATTTGAAGGAGAGCCCCTGAAAGCGCACAAACTATTTGGGCGACACCTGATGGGCTATCCTGTGGAGCAGCAGAAATACCAATCTCTCGCAAACCTGCATCTTTTCTTCGAAAACCAGGAAGAGGTGGAAGATTATAGAAGATGGCTCAACCTGGAGACTGGAATCAGCTGCGTTGAATACAGTGTGGGCAACATTAACTACCGGAGGGAGATTCTTTCCTCCGCTCCCGACCAGGTGATCCTGGTACGTCTGACTGCAAATAAACCGGGCAATATCTCATTCAGAGCCCAGCTACGAGGTTGCAGAAACCAGGCACACTCCAACTATGCAACTGATTATTTCAGGATGGATGGGGAAGGACAGGATGGTTTGGTGGTCTATGGAAAATCGGCTGATTATATGGGTGTTGAAGGGGCCATTCGGTATAAAGCTCAACTCAAAGCCATTCCGGAAGGCGGAAGCATGGAGGTGGATGGAATTGATCTTATTATAAAGAATGCTGATGCTGTGACCCTGGCCATTGTGGCTGCAACAAACTTTGTGGATTACAAGGATGTAAGCGGCGACCAGGACGAGCGTGTTGCCAGCTACCTGAAACAGATAGAAGACAAAACAGTAAAAAGCATGTTTACTGCTGCCATTGAGGACTATCAGTCACTCTTTAACAGGGTATCGCTTGAACTGCCACTTACTAATAACTCCTACCTTCCCACGGACAGAAGAATGGAGGGATTTTCAAATTATCCCGATCCCAGCCTGGCCTCACTGGCCTACAATTTCGGACGCTACGTTCTGATATCCTCCTCAAGGGAAGGAACCCAGCCTGCCAACCTTCAGGGGATCTGGAATGAGGATATGAATCCATCCTGGGATTCGAAGTATACCACCAATATCAACACGGAAATGAATTACTGGCCTGTGGAGACAGGGAATCTCTCTGAATGCGCCGAGCCCTTGATTACAATGGTCAAAGAGCTTACAGATCAGGGCTCACAGGTTGCCCGTGAGCATTATGGAGCAGGAGGCTGGGTATTTCACCAGAATACTGATCTATGGAGAGTTGCAGCTCCAATGGATGGTCCCACCTGGGGAACATTCACGACCGGGGGAGCCTGGTTATGCACCCAGCTGTATGAACACTACCTTTTCAATCCGGACAGAGAATACTTGAAAGAGATCTATCCAGTCATCAAGGGATCTGTTCAGTTTTTTACGGACTTTCTTGTCGATCATCCCAATGGACTATGGTTAGTTACCAATCCTTCAACCTCTCCTGAAAATCCTCCGAAAGGACCGGGCTATAGCTATTTCTTCGATGAAGTAACAGGCTCTTATTACTTTACCACCATTTGTTATGGTTCTTCCATAGATATGCAGATCCTGAGCGACCTCTTCTCTTATTATGTGGAAGCAGCCGGAATATTAGGACTGGATGAAGAATTTATGCTTAACGTGAAGGAAGCCGGAAGCAGACTTGTGCCACCACAGATCGGGAAGGTCGGCACCTTGCAGGAGTGGACCGAAGATTATGAACAACTGGAAGATAAACACAGGCATTTTTCCCATTTATACGGGCTCTATCCCGGCAATGTGATCTCAGTAAAAAACACACCCCGGCTTATTGATGCCTGCAAGGCTGTGCTTGAACAGAGAGGTGACGGGGGGACCGGGTTTTCAAGGGGATGGAAAATGGCTCTCTGGGCCAGGTTGTATGATGGCAACCGGGCTGCTCAGATTTTTAAAGGCTACATCGCGGAGCAATGTTACCCGCAGCTCTTTGCCAAGTGTTTCACCCCTCTGCAGATTGACGGTACCCAGGGTGTTGCTGCCGGCATTACCGAAATGCTGATCCAGTCGCACCAGGGAGTCATTGATCTCCTGCCTGCCCTGCCTGATGAATGGAGTGAAGGCGAATTCAATGGTGTTTGTGCCCGAGGAGGGTTTGAATTAAAAATGAAATGGAAGGACAGGGAGATCACCCGGGTCGAGGTCCTTTCGAAGTATGGCCATCTCTGCCGGATCAAGGCAGGAGATAAATTGAGAGTTCAAAAGGATGGAAAGACTGTTTCCGTGAATAAGCACAAGGACGGATCCATCTCATTCAAAACTGCAGAGCAGGGAGTTTACACACTTCAGAAGCGCTAAAGCCTGGAATAGTTTCAGAGTTTGATCCCGATCATCAGTACATCGTCGATCTGTTCCTGCTTGCCTTTCCAATTGTCAAACTCCTTTTCGATGTCCTCCTTTTGATCGTGCATGATGTTTTGCTGTAGATCTGTGAGCAGGGTTTTAAGTCGTGGGCTTCCGTACTTCTTCCTATTTTCTCCCCCAAATTGATCGGCATAGCCATCCGAGAACATATAGAGGGAGTCACCACGGTTTAGCTTCATGGAGTGAGACGAAAAGAGTTTGCCGCTCATGGCGTGAATTCCAACAGGCATGCGGTCGCCCCTGATGACCACCAGTTCACCTTTCTGAAAAGTATAGAGGTGCTGGTTTGCCCCGGTAAACTGGACTTCCCTGCTAAGCGTATTAATGGCCACCAGGCTCATCTCGATACCGTCCCTGGCCTCGTACTTGTCGCCGGTTTGTCCCAGTGCAGCAATCAGCTGATCACGTAACTCATCCATAAGCTCATTGGTGGGTTGATCGCCGTATTTGCTGGATATTTCATTCAGCAAGGAAATGCCCAGCATGCTCATAAAAGCACCTGGCACCCCGTGACCTGTACAATCGGCCACTGCAATCAGCACCGTTTCATCCCGTTTATCCACCCAGAAAAAATCTCCGCTTACAATGTCGCGGGGCCTGTAAAACACAAAATGCTTGGGTAAGAGATAGCGCATGACCTCCGGGGCAGGCATCACCGCATCCTGGATCCTGCGGGCGTAATGTATGCTGTCGGTCATGGCTCTGTTTTGCTGGCCGATCAGCTCTTTCTGATTCGAAATGGAGTCTCGCTGAGCCTCAATTTCATCACGTTGTGCTGTTACCTCTTCATTCAGGTTTTGTAGTTCTTTTTTCTGAAGCTCGATCTCTTTGTTTTGCATTTCAAGAAGCTCGGCTCTTGATTTGAGGCTCCTTGTATAGAGGATCACAAAAACTGCCAGTGAGGTGATCAGAATGATGTAAATAAGAATGGCCGTGGCGGTGACATACCAGGGCCTTAAGATGCTGAATGCGTAGCTTGCAGCAGGGCTTTCTTCGCCATATACATTCCTGGCTTTAACCTGCATCACATACCTTCCATGATTCAGATTGTTGATTTTAACCGACCTGGCCCAACTCCAATCGGACCACTCGCTGCTGAATCCTTCCAGGTAGTAGCTGTAGAGGATCCGACTCTCCTGTCTGTAATTTGGAGCCGACCAGGCAAAGAAAATATCGCGATATATATGCTTAAGACTGGGCCTGGTCTTTTCCAACTGTTCATCATATGGCTGGATCCTACCGGATGCATCCATGAGATAGTTAGAACCATTGAACAGGATCGAGTCGCCCAGTATGCTAACTTTTCGCATCAGTATTTCAAAGGGATCTTTTGTATCTCTTACCTGGCTTTCATCAAAATGAAACAGCACATTGGATTTTGAGAACCAGAGCTGATCCTTAGAATCGGTATAGAAAACATCGGTGGGTGCTCTTGAAGTTAAGGCTCTGAATGCACGGTCGTACATGGTTTGAAAACCACCTGCTGTCAGCCTGGCAGCCAGAGTGCTCCAGCCTCTGAATTCATTGTCAAAAGAAAACCAGTAAAGGCCATTTGCTCCCTTGTGAACAGTTCGGATACTGTTCCTCCCCTCGGGCAATATGCTGTTATAGGCCGTATCGGACGAAAAATGATTGTTCAGGTAATCGAAACGGTAAAATCCATTGGAGCTACCTACAAGTATCTCCTGGTTCACGGGATCTTTAAAAATCCTCAGATTTTCCTCTTCGGGCAGACCCTGTTCGCTGTTATATGGTGTGAGTTCCATGTCCTGCCCCCTGGTAGCATCCAGACGGAGTAAGCCATTCCATGTGGAGATCCAAAGATAGGAATACTTGTCCAGGCACATTTGATTTATTTCTTCCTGAACCTCCACCTTCAGGATCTCTTTCCACATGCCCCTGGTGTATTGAAAGCCAGTGAAATTAAAATCTCCGGTGTAGAAAATGGCCGGATTATCCGGATCGACAAGCACTTTTTTACCTCCAACAGGTAATGTGCTTACCCTTAGATCCTGATCATAGATATAAGTCTTATCGTTTCCTGAGGCCACTAAAAATGATAACCCGGCTGAAGGCTGTACCACCTGAAGATCATGTATCTCCTCACGGACGCCCCGGATATTTCTGAACCAGGGACGGTCGCTCAGGTATGGCCGGTGATGGATTCCTCCCAGGGTAGAGACAAATATCTCTCCCCCAAATTCTACCATATCGGTGATCAGTTCACCCTGACCTCTGCCATCCATCCCCATGGATCTTGGTCCGATAGATTGCATTCGGAACGGACTGCTAAGATCGACCCGGCTAATACCTTTAAAGTGCGCAATCAAGATAGAATTCTCCCCGCTGCCTTGAGTACCTATATAAACCTGTGTAACTGTATTATCCAACATACCCTGCTCCTCGGAGATAATCTCTTTTACTTTACCAAGCGTGTCCAGTACAATCAGACCTATATCCTTGGTTCCCACGTATATATAGCTGTCATCTCTGCTCAGATCCACCAGCATATTTGATACTAATTCCTGCATTACTGCGGGATTCACAAAGCTACTATCGATGCTTCCATCTTCAAGGTTCAAAAGGAACAATCCATTGAAAAAGGTGCCCACCAGGAAGGTCTGCGGGTCCAGAGTCACCAGTCCGGATATGTTCTTCTCCATAAAGAATTCAGATCCGGGAACAATCACAAACTCATCCCCTGTATGTTTCATCAATCCGAGTCCATAGTTAGCTGTATATAGTTCAGAATTAATGAAATAGGAGAAGTAAGAGTCTTCCGGGAGTGTAATAACAGAAGATTCCTGACTAAATGGATCGTATACAAAAATAGCCTCCATGCTACAGAAGTACACTTTGTTGTCCTGGTAATAGGTTTTCCAGATGCGTATATCGGGATAGTTTTCTTTTGCAAGAGAGTCCAACAAGGAACGAAAATGAAGTTCCCCGCTGTTATCAGGCTCCAACCTTCCAAAATCTCCTTCCAGTCCTGCATACACCACTCCATCCCCACCAGTTATCAATGATCTTACTATGACGTTGTTGGGTACCGGAAGAGTGCGCCAGGCGCTGCCATCAAATTCCAGGATTCCATTGCTGTCGTTTCCCACATAAACTACCCCTCTGTGGTCCTGGGTGATGCACCAGTTCTGTTCGCTTCCCCCTGTTTGTGCATAGTGGTAGTTTCTGATGCTAGGCAAACCGTAAGGATTGTTCTGGGCATGCAGAACAGGAAGCATCATGCCAAGTAAGGCAAACAAAAGTGATATTTTTTTAAGCGGCATAAGGACCTTCTGATACATAACAATTTACTATTTCTGACTCAAAATCATGCATATAGTTTAATTAACACACTGAAGCCCGTCCAATACTGAACGGGCTTCACTGTATTATACTGGTAAATTAAAACTATTCTTCTCCCTCATCCTCCTCAAGAGGGGTAAGAGTAAAATCCTGAACCGTTAGATTACCTGCTACAATTTCCACTCCTTCAAAGGCAACTGTGTCAAAGCCTGCTTTTGTAGAAGACAGGGTGTATAAGCCAGCCGGGATTCCAGGCATGGCATAGTATCCTTCAACGGTTGATGCAGAGGTAATTGTATCCTCATCCTGGATGATATAGACGGATGCTTCCTCCAGTAAAACAGAGGCTGTATCTGTGACCAGCCCTTCGACACTTCCGGCGGTGGTATTATTGACTGCCCTTATAACTGGCTTGAAGTTGAATCCTTTGATCCCTGCCGGGGTAAACATATTGCCTTTAAGCACGAAGGATTTTTCAATACTGAAGTCCAGCAATACATCCGTAGTTATTCCGCCGGCAACATGCAATGCGGGTTCAACAAAGATTTTTATCCCGGTCTGAGATCCGCTCGGGACCTTCATGCTGAAAGTTTCTCCCTCTTTGATGGATAAACTGGCATTTTCAACATATACCCGAATCAGATCGTAATCACCCGGTTCTATCTCCACATCCACCAGTTCTGCGGTAATGCCATTTCTTAGATCCAGAAGATTAAAATCCGTGGCCTCCACGGGCAGTGAGATATATGGGTTCTCATCTTCATCTCCCTCAGTAACTTTCCGTATCTCCACTTTGGTGATGTTTACCATGGCGGCATCAATTGTATCGAAGGGGAAGGGTGCATCAGTCAGTTGAATGACAAGGTGACCCTGTCGATCACTATTTGTTATATCCTGACAACCGGTGGTAAATATAATTACCAGTGCAGAAATAATTCCAAGAAACAGTCTTACTTTTTTCATAAGGAGTAATTTTGGTTAACGATAGGTTTATACTATATACCGCACAAGTGACTCTCTACCCTACCTCCAAAACTACAATTTTTCTAAGTAATTCATTGTCACCTATATGTAAGCAAAACTACAGTCCGTCAAAAATTGCATTAGAGGAAGAATTTTCTTGATTTCCGGTGTAGAATGCCGTAATATGCATAGAGATACTACAAGGAAACGATATGTTCAGAATCTATCTGAAGCAAACCATCAGGAATCTGATGTTGAACAAGTCATATTTCATCATAAATCTCCTGGGATTAATTATTGGGATCACTGCTTTTACACTGATTTTATTCTGGATACAAACAGAGACCTCATACGATACCTTTCACAAGAAAACAAATGACATATACAGGGTAGACTATTTATTGTACGAAGAAGATGTTCTTGAGCAACACTCTGCGGCCGGATCAAAGCGCATAGGAAGGGAAATGGTAAAGGAATTCCCTGAAGTTCTGGACTATACGCGTTTCTACCGTACAGAAAGTCTTGTAAAGTACGGGGATGATCCCGACGACATCATTAAAGAAAGAAACCTCCTGTATGCACAATCATCATTTTTCAATATTTTTTCATTTCCTCTGGTAGAAGGGGTGGCAGATTCCAGTCTTCTGGCCCTGGGTAATGCTGTTTTAACAGAGGAATGTGCCCGGAAATATTTCGGCGATGAAAATCCCATCGGAAAAGTTCTGAAAATTGATGGTCATACCGATTATATCATCACTGGGATTGTTGAATCCATCCCGCAAAATTCTCACTTTAAGTTTGATATCCTGCTCTCCTACGAGAACCTTGTACAGCAAAACCGAAGAAATTGGGATGATTCCTGGTGGGGAGAAGATGTTTATACCTACGTCCTTCTTGCACCGGGAGCAGATGTGGAAGCATTGCAGGGCAAACTGCCACAGATCCCGGAAGCCTTTTTAGGTGATTTTATGAAGCGAGCCTTCTTTCTGATGGAATTCAGGATGGTGAAGCTAACTGATATTCATTTGCATTCATCCATAAGTAACGAGTTGGAAGTAAATGGTAACTATCGAAATGTTAATACACTGGGAATCATAGCTTTGCTTGTATTGCTAATTGCCTTTATCAATTACCTCAATCTAGCCACATCCCATGCGGTTGAAAGAGCTCGAGAAGTAGGTATCCGAAAAGTGGCAGGCGCATTCAAGAAAGATCTGATTCTACAGTTTTTAACCGAGTCAGCCTCCATGAACCTTTTGGCACTAATCATAAGCTTTTCCATAGTACTTCTCCTGCTTCCTTTCTTTAAACAAGTGATGCAAAGTCCGCTACAGATTGATCCTTTAACTCTTATAATTCTCTTTCTGGTTTTACTGGTAACTGGTACCTTATTCACCGGTTTCCTTTCGGCACTATACAGTTCACAGTTTGCTCCCACCCTTGTTTTGAAAGGGAGAGTTCCAGCGGGATCTGGGTGGACAGGCCGACTTAAGAATTTTCTTGTAGTTTTCCAGTTCGCTGTATCAGTCATTCTGATTATCGGAACAATCACCATAATTCGCCAGATTAATTTTATGCGCCATCATGACCTTGGATTTAAGCTTGAGGGCCTGGCAGTTCTGGAAGGGCCACGAATACTCAATGTAAATTCATATGAATCCTATATGAACGGCCTTGAATCATTTAAAAATGACATTACTTCTCTTGCTGCGGTCAGCAATATTACATCTTCCTCAAGTGTTCCCGGCACAGAGATTAAAGCCACTCGAGTCTTCGGAATCCCTGTGGAGGGTCGTAATACTGAAAAAGTGATTGAAATGTATTATGTGGATGATCACTTCTTTGATACCTATGGTATACGCATCACTGCAGGTGATGATTTCGCTGCGACCTTCAGGGAGGATTCAATTAATATTATAATTAATGAAGCAGCCCTGCCATATTTTGGCTTTGAAGATGCAGAAAGTACTGTTGGAGAAATTCTGAGAGGGGGTAGCCAGGTGGTCTACGTAAAAGGAATTGTCAGGGATTTCAATCAACAAATAATGAAAGAATTGCCGCGTCCTATAGGTTTTTTCAATCAACCGGTAAATTCATATTATACCATTAAAGCCGAAATGACAGATATAAGTACGCTATTATCTGAGTTGGAAAAGATATGGACTGCACATTATCCGGGAAATCCTTTCCACTACTTTTTCCTGGACGACTTTTACAATGAACAATACCAGGCGGAGACGCGTTTCAGTGGCTTGTTCCTTTCAAGTTCTTTGCTGGCAATCATTATCGCCTGTCTTGGTTTATTTGGTTTATCTGCCTATTCAATTATCCGGCGCACAAAGGAAATTGGAATTAGAAAGGCCAATGGGGCCGGGGCAAGACGGATCATGGTTCTGTTAAACAAGGGCTTTGTAATCTGGGTGGCTCTTGCCTTTATCATTGCCTCTCCCATTGCCGGGTTTGTCATGAATAAATGGCTCCAGAATTATGCAACTAAAATAGAGCTAAGCTGGTGGATATTTGCATTTGCCGGAATTATAGCCCTGGTCATAGCTCTGATAACCGTAAGCTGGCAAAGCTGGCGTGCAGCAAATCTGAATCCTGTGGAGGCGCTAAGGGATGAATAAAGAAAGGAATCCGCTTAATTCCTGAGCAGAGATTTCAGACCCTTCTCGTGGAGGAGGCAATGAATGTGTCGGAATTCCGGATAATTGTCGAACAGTGCCCATAGTTAGAATAGCTTGATATCCATATTTTCCTGGTTCATTGCTTTTCATTTCCGCTCAAACTATCTTTTGGTTTATCACATACTTATAAAACAAAATGGGAAAGGCCATCCCATGATATTCACAAGATGGCCTCTTCCAAGGGTTAGATAAACTCTTTAGCTATGAGGTCTTATTTTATCACCACAAGTTTATCCACGGAAGTCATACTGCCCGAAGAGACTTTTACAAAATAGTAACCAGCGCTTACTTCTTCTCCGGAACTGTTCTTTCCATCCCAGTGCAATACCTGGTTTCCTGAGGGGTAGGTATTTCCGGTTTCTGAATAAATCAGTTGTCCCGATGCACTAAAAATGCTCATGGCCACTTCAGCACCGGACACCAGGTTCACCCTGATTTGTACTGCCCCGCTTGCAGGATTTGGATATATGCCCATGCGGAGTTCGTCTTTAGTAGAAGAAACACCGACTGCACTATGCATCCCTGCTGCTCCTGCCACAGCCGCTTCCAGTGTTTTATCCGGAATATTATCCTCAGGATCATCGTTGTGACAACCAAGACAGGAATATGCCGGACTCAGGGAAGCTTTCCTTGTATCATCGTCCCTCACAGCAGATCCGTCTTCAGTGAACATGGATGCGGTGTCGACGGTAATGGCCAAAAGATGTGAACGCACATCCCCCACATAGCCACTTTGTCCCCTCTTGGTGCCTGATTTTGCAGCATAGGGCATATGGCAATCCAGGCAGCTCGCACTGGCACCATGGTTGGTGGTTGCAACCTGGGCGCTGTGGCATTCTTCGCAGTTCTTGATAACTCCATCGCCATCCCAGATCACTCGTTTATGGGGATCATGGCATGTATTGCATGTAATCCCGCCTTGATAGTGAACTGTGGATACCAGTTCATCCCATTGCTCATGGTGCTTGACAAAACCTTTGCTGGCATCAATCTTGTTTGTGTAGCCCCTGTTGTGGCAGGTTCCGCAAAGGAAGTTGACATCATCGCTGGCAGGATCGGGGGTCTGGACCACCCCATCAATTTCCAGCCCACCCAGTGCATTGTCTATGTGGGCAAATTCATAAACTCTGTCAATGTCATCTGCCGACATCGAGTTAATGTGATCACCTCCGGGACCATGGCAGCTTTCGCATCCAATGCCACTTTCAGTAAAGGTTCCCAGATCGTCTACTCCGGCAAGCCAGCTGCTGGCAGTATCTCCTCCGGTGGTATGGCACTTAAAACATCCATAGTTATAGATTTTCTCATCACTTGGATGATAGTCCACCCAACCATGGTCCACACCTCCGAAGAAATTCATTTGATTATGACCCAGACCGGTGGAGTAAGCACTGTTTAAAGTACCAACAATATGCCCATCTAAACCCACAAAACGGGCTTTCCAGCCATATCCACCTATAATCCCCGCCATATCGTCCCAGGTATGGGATCCATCTCCCAGACTGTCCATATACTGTGATTGAAAGTTAACGGCCTCAGCTGGAAAGGTAGGAGCGACTCCGCCAGTAATTACTGTGAATTTATAAGGATGGCCCGATGCTACCCAGTCGTCGTACTGAGCTGCATGGCAGCCTGCGCATGCAGCTGATCCTACGAATTCTGCTTCTGCTGCCGCGTCATCCGGCGCCCCGCGAAGAGGTGTGAGCGAGATACTGCTCAGCAGAACCAATGCACCAATTAAAATTGCCGGTGCTGCAAAATAGAGTAAAAATTTCTTCATAGCTAATGGTTTAGAGAGTTAATAAAGTAAATGTCAACATCAATCTGTGTATATTTTAATACACATTATATGATTTGTGTAAATTACATATACTTGAAATTAATTATCGGATTTCTGCCCAGCACTATCTCGATATTAAGGGGGAATATATTTGATATATCTTGATCTGCTTCGGCAATATCATCGACATATGTCGATGTATTACCCTGGAGAAGGTTCAGGTTTGTTTACATCATTTCTGTTGGAGAATTACATATAGGTCCTTAATATCCCGTAAAAGTCAAATTTGCTTTGATGCAGATCTTCAAGATATTCTCTGATTTCATTATGCCATTTCATTTGCTCAACTGACAGTTCAAAATTCCTGCTACGCCTGTTCTCTTCTTTAATTGCACGCTCGACCCTCCTTCGAAATATGTCTGTTCTGACAAGAATATTTCCAACAATGCTGTTAATGGTTTCTGTTTCTGGTTTGAGGTACAGATCCGGGAATAAAAAATCACTATTCATGGCAATAGCCGACCTTATTCTATTGACATCATTCATCAATCGGCTAACCAGGGTATGGATGCTGTTAACATCATTCCCGGCCATTTCATAATTCAATGTTTCCGAAATCAGATCAATCCGGAGAACAAAATCTTTATAACTTTCATATCGCAGATCATAGAGCTTTCTCTCTTCTGTGTTCATTTCATCGATCCAGAACTGGAAGACTCCAAAACCCAATGCCAGGAAAGCGATTAAGCCTGTAATCTTTCCTTCACTCTTACTGGTAAAGTCATCGTACAGAAATAAATAACATGTTAACAGCACTACTAACAATACAAACACATATGCCGCAACACGTTCAAATCGATTGTTCATTTGTTGATGCATATGCGTCATTAAAGATGGCCTATCCTCTCCAGGGTCGGATACGATTTACATTGGCGAGGGTATCCAGGGCAATATTGACATCCTCCACGATCTGAAAATCATACATGCCCACGCAGATAAAATCTGCGCCATTATCAAAGGCATATTTGAAGCCCTCCTCAGGCTTAATTGCTCCTGCTGCAAGTGTCTTGAACGCAATCCAGGGCTCATCCAGATCATTCATAAAATCAATGGCTTTCTGAGGCTTCAGACAGAAATTGTTATCCTTCCAACCGGCCTCAGGAACATCCTTTCTTTCAAGATCAACCTCCGCTGACCAATAATTATCAGAATGAAGGGTCTTCACCCAGTAATCGGGTCTGATGCCCCGCTCCACACAGGACTGTACGGTCTCAATACGGTGAGCCCCAATACCTGCCGGCTTACCATAACTGCGAATCAACTCAAGGCCTTCAGCAAGTTCATCAAAAAAAATCGGATCATTGTTATATACCCTGCTGTCAGACTGCCCTCCATGACTGTACAGGGCATCTGCTCCTCCCTCCAGGGAAATTTCAATTCCCTCTATAAAGTTTTTTCCGGCTCCACAATCCGATATGAACTGCATCTTTCCACCGGTTTCCTGCTTATATTTGTTGAAAATACGACACATGACCGGGTTGGAAATGATGGCATTTATCCCACATTCTTCAGCCAGCCTGAGCGTAAGCATTACCTTCTCATCTGTATGGTACATTTTTACCAGCTTATCCACATAGATCAGGTCACGGGCATGGGCCCAGCCCCCAATCAGGTTTCCTCCCATGACCAGCCGGCTCAGTTCGAAATCTCCTATTTTACCTGAGGGAACAGTTCCTTTTAAATCCTCAAGTGAGCTAAGCTGAAAACTTTTTAATGTGGCGCTTGAAATTGCATCCGGGTGATCGCTCAGGAATTTCTTCTCCATGCTTTCCCATTTGCTTTTTCGGTATAACACATAGGCAAATGCTCCGAAAAAAGGAACGCTGATCATATCCCGAAGAAGTTCACGGCGCCTGTTGGGAACTCCTTCTTCCGGTCCCGATGCCGGCACGGGTGCACTTGGTCTCTCTTCTCTCCAGCGTTTGATCAGGCGATCAGCCCCAAAGGAATATGCTACGGGAAGGAAAGCGAACACGATCAGCATAAATAATTCGATCAGGTTCTTATCAACCCACTGATAATTGCCCTCAGCAACTATTCCAAGTGTATGGCCCAGAATTGGAGGGTAGGCAAGAAAATAGAACAGAAGCAACACAGCTCCGCTTATGGAAGACCAGCGTACAAACAATCCAATAAATAAAGACAAGCCTATCAGGATAAGTCCCCAAACATTCAGGAAATCGACAACACTCAAAACTCCGGGCGACGAAGCCATCCATTCAAACATTCCTGCAAAAATCCAGTTTGATCCCAGCAGATAATATTTGGCGGTCCACCCAGGGCTCAACAATTTTGCTATGCCTTCATAAAGGAAATGCCAGCCAATCAGTATCCTGAGTACCGTAAGCAGATAGGGCAGGTATTTTTTCATAGGGAAAAGTTTTGTTGGTCGCAGCAATCGAAAGTTAAAAAAAATTCTGTAACCGTTTCATTGTTAGAGCGGGAACTACTGGTTTCTTAGCTATCGCTCAGGTGAAGTAGTTGTAGATCGTAGTTCCTCTGAAGTAACATGTAAATAGAGCTTATCTCCTCTTATATTCCCCAAAACCAGGCCCTCTTCGGAGGGGCTTTCCTCTTTTATGATTTATACTTTGTGGGTGAGCTATCGTAAAGAATTACTCACTTCCGTATCCAGGGAAGCTGCTTTTCCCATTTGTCAGCCTCCCATATTTTTTCCAAACTGATGCAATTTTAGCCTGGTCTCAGGAAGTAATTGATTATCATCGTAATAATTTGACTTTATGTTCTTTCATCCTTACTTTTACTTAAGGGGAAAGAACTCAAATGAACAAATCGGTCTCATTAGATCAGGCCTTCCTGGATAAGGTTCAAGAGATGATCGAAAAGAACATATCGGACTCGAGTTTTGGTGTAAAGGAACTGGCCCTGGAAGTTGGTATCAGCCGGGCCCAACTCTACAGAAAGCTACATAGCTCGATCGGCAAATCTCCCAACCAGTTGATCAAGGAGATCAGGTTAAAAGAAGCTTTCGATTTGCTGCAGAGGAAAGTGGGCACCGTCTCAGAAATTGCCTGCCAGATGGGTTACGTATTACATAGGAGTAAATCTTTCTTTCCAGGATAAATTTGAAGAATCTTTTGAATGGTTCAAGCGAT
>CAYWGP010000124.1:0-33542 GCA_964458155.1 uncultured Bacteroides sp. | reverse complement strand
AAGATTATTCCCATGGGAAAAAGTGCATCTGATTATACAGGTAAAAAGGAGCTGCGCTTTACCATCAGTGATGATCTGTCGGGGATTGACACTTACGAAGGCTATATAGATAATCACTGGGCCCTTTTTGAATACGATCCTAAAAATGACCTGCTTGTACATCGTTTTGACGAAAAATATCTAAGCAAAGATTCCATCCACGAACTTGAGCTTTATGTATCTGATAGCAAGGGGAATGTTAGCCTTTATCACCATACATTTAGCATAAGTGCCCACTAATGAAAGAAGCTTACAGAGTTACAGGATTGATGTCGGGTTCATCCATGGATGGTGTGGACCTGGCATGCTGTGAATTGCAGTTTGACGGCAAGCATTGGGATTACACTATCCTTGCGGCTGAAACCTATGTTTATGACAGGGAGCTTCTTATTAAACTGGAACAGGCCTGCAACTGGAAAAGGGAGGAAATAGATGAACTGGACCTGGAACTCGGACTACACTATGCAGAACTGCTCAATTCCTTTCATCGCAAAGAGAACCTGAATCCCGATCTTATTGCATCACACGGACATACGATTCTTCACGATCCGAATAAGGGAATTACGCTGCAGGCCGGCGAGGGTGGAATCATGGCCAGATTAACGGGAATAACTGTTGTTAATGATTTCCGGAATGAAGATGTGGCACAGGGCGGACAGGGCGCGCCTCTGGTACCTCTTGGTGACAGATTGCTCTTTTCAGAATATGATGGCTGCCTGAACCTTGGGGGATTTGCCAATATCTCCTGCGAAAACATTGAGGGTGAACGAATCGCTTACGATCTCTGCCCGGCCAACATGGCTCTCAACTGGGCGGCTTCCCTGGAAGGCCTGGCATTTGACCACTCTGGACAGATGGCCCGGAAAGGGCTTGTTAATCCTGAGCTTCTTCTCCAGCTGAACCTACTTGAGTTTTATGCAATGCAGGCTCCAAAATCCCTGGGCAGGGAATGGTTCCTGAACCAGTTCCTGCCACTGATCCAACAAAGTGAACTATCTACAGTCGATTTGATGGCAAGCCTGGTGGAGCATATCGCTCAGCAGATTGCACGGGGAATAAACCAGGAAGGCATAGGATCGCTGCTGGTAACAGGGGGTGGCGCATTGAACCAAACTCTTATTGAGAGAATTAAGAATCAAACGAATGCCTCACTGGCAATACCGGAAGATTTGTTGATACATTATAAAGAAGCGCTTATTTTTGCCCTGCTTGGGGTCCTGAAAATCCGGGGCGAGATTAATTGCCTGGCCAGCGTCACCGGCGGCAGAAGCGATCTCTCGGCAGGACGCATTCATAAACCTTAAACCAACTGTTATGATAAATTTTATTGCATTCAATCCAGTGAAACTCCATTTTGGGAAAGGTGTGGTTAAAGACCTTGGCAGCAGTGCCGCTGAGCTTGGAAAAAATGCCTTACTGGTTTACGGGGGAGGTTCGGTGTTGCGGAATGGTAGTTATAATGATACCCTGGAGCAATTGAAAGCATTTGATATTGCTGTTACAGAATTCAATGGCATCAAACCAAATCCAAGGGTGGAGGATGTTATGGATGCAGCCCGTCTGGGCCGGGATGCAGGTGTTGACATGGTCGTTGCGGTAGGTGGCGGAAGTGTTATAGACTCTGCAAAAATCATAGCTATCTGCATTGCTGATAATTGTGATGCCTGGGAGCTTATGACAGGTAAGTACCGGCCAAAGGAGGCCAAACCACTTATAGCTGTTCTTACGCTTGCAGCTACGGGGACAGAAATGAATGCAGTGGCAGTTCTTCAGAATGGCGCTACCATGGAAAAGATCGGATACAGAAACGACCTGGAATACCCGGTGCACTCCTTCCTCGATCCCACTTATACACAATCTGTACCCGCTGATTATACGGCCTATGGTATCGTGGACCTGGTGGCACATTCACTTGAAGCCTGGTTTGGCAACGGCAAAGCCACTCTTTCAGACCGCATAGTAATTTCCGTTATTAAAGAAGCCATGGAATTCGGACCAGCCCTGATGAAGGACCTCGAAAACTACGAACTCAGGGTCAGTATAATGTGGGCTGCCACCATGGCCCTTAATAATACGACCATCTATGGAAGGGAATCGGGCGACTGGGGAGTGCACGCTCTTGGGCACGTCCTGTCATTCCTTTATGATACTGCCCACGGAGCAACCCTGTCGATTATCTATCCTGCCTGGATGCAGGTGTTGAAAGAAAGGGCTGCTGACCGGATCACCCAACTGGGCCAGGAACTTTTTGGAGTTGCTACTGTAGATGAAACCATCACAGCTTTGAAAGAATTTTTCAATTCTCTCGGAAGCCCTGTCACATGTCAGGAAGCCGGGATTGATGAGTCCAGAAAGGAGGAGATACTCAGGCTGATGAACAAGAACAGTGCCGAGGGTATGAACTACAAGCTAACAGATAAGGAAAGAGAAAAATTACTGAGCTACATGTTTTAAAGAAAGAAAAGGGTCCAATCTGACGATCGACCCTTTTCTACAACACTAACTAAAACTACCAACTAAACTACCTTAAATTTCTTCTACTATTTATCATCGCAAATAGTATGCCACAAAGATAATTACAAGTCAACTAGCCTGCAAACTTTTCAAGATTAATTTCAAGTTAAATAAAGTTAAATACAAATTATATTTATCCGACCCCTATATTATTAGGGGTGTAAGTTACAATTATTGCATAATACACTTAAATGGGTAAAATATAGAGGGGTATATTAGCTATTTTCATAATATTATAATTCGTGATATTTTCTAACTTAAAATACCCAGATCATGTTATTGGATAGATTCTGTTGGTAGTTTGATGGAAAAATGAAATCTTGCAGCCCAATCGCAAAATTAAAAGTTTGGATATGATGAGAAAAGTTGTTTTTACCATGATTATGGCCCTTGCCATATGGAACAGTAATGCAAGTGCATGCACTAATTTCCTGGTTACTCCCGGTGCATCGGTGAATGGCACAGCCATGATCACCTACGCTGCTGATGCCCATGTCCTGTATGGGGAACTTTATTTTAAACCGGCTGCCGATTATCCCCCGGGAACCATGCTGGACGTATATGAATGGGATACCAACAAGTTTCTTGGACGCATTCCGCAGCTTTCTCACACGTTCTCGACAGTAGGCAATATGAACGAACACCAGGTAGCTATTGGCGAAACAACCTATGGAGGAAGAAGCGAACTACGTGATTCCACGGGTATTATTGATTATGGAAGCCTGATCTACATAACACTTCAGCGGGCCCGAACAGCCAGAGAAGCTATCAAAATTATGGGCGAACTGGTGGCCGAATATGGTTATGCAAGCTCCGGAGAATCTTTCTCCATTGCCGATCCCAATGAGGTCTGGATTATGGAACTCATAGGAAAGGGTAACGAGATGGTTACCGAGAACGGGAAAACTTACAATAAATATAAAGGAGCTGTTTGGGTGGCAGTGAAAATTCCCGATGGATATGTTTCTGGCCATGCAAACCAGGCAAGGATTCAACAGTTTCCGCTGAACGATCCCGATAACTGTATATATGCCCCTGATGTTATCTCCTTTGCCCGCGAGAAAGGCTACTATGAAGGTACGGATGAGAACTTCAGTTTTTCAGATACGTATGCACCCATAAGCTTCGGCGGAGCAAGGTTCTGCGATATGCGTGTATGGTCCTTCTTCAAGGATATTAACGATGATATGGACCAGTATTTTGATTATGTAAAAGGAGAAGACCTGGAAAACAGGATGCCCCTTTATATCAAACCTAAGAGGAAAATTTCCAACAAGGACCTGATGAACTTTATGAGGGACCACCTGGAAGGCACCGAACTGGATATGAGCAAAGATGCCGGGGCAGGTCCCTTTGGACTCCCCTATCGCTGGCGTCCCCTTACCTGGGAATATGACGGGAAAATGTATGTAAATGAGCGTACTACAGCAACACAGCAGACTGGCTTCTCCTTTGTGGCAGAAAGCAGGCCAATGAAACCTGACTGGCTGGGGGGCATCCTCTGGTTTGGTATTGACGATGCAGCCGCTACCACTTATGTACCCATGTATTGTGGCATGACCCGCGTCCCCGAATCCTATGCCGTTGGAAACGGTGATCTTCTTACCTATTCGGAAACTGCTGCCTTCTGGGCATTCAGTTTTGTATCGAACTTCTCTTACCTGCGATACAACGTAATGATGGAAGACGTTCGAAAGGTTCAGACCGAACTGGAAGATAAATTTATTACAGAAGTTGCAGCCATTGACGCAGCAGCCAATGTACTGAATGAAACCAATCCGGAACTGGCCAGGGAATTCATCACCAACTACTCAGTCAACATGGGAGATTATACGGTTCAGCGTTACAAAGAACTGGGACAGTTCCTCCTGGTCAAGTACATTGACGGAAACATTAAGAAGGAGGAGAATGGGGAGTTTCTCCGCAGTAAAGATGGTTATCCTCTTAGTCCCGATCAACCCGGATACTCAGAACAGTGGAAAAACATTGTAGTAGAGGATGCCGGCAAGAATCTGAAGGCACCCCAAGAGGATTCCCATTAAAGACAAGACCTGTTAATAAAACTGGGTATATTTTATTAATAACTGGATTTTTTTTGTACTTTTGCGACCTGTTAAATCGAGGCACAGAATATTATAAAGAATAGAATCATGGATTTAATGAAGGTTGTTGAGCAGGAGTACAGTGCTGAAAATGCACTTCCCAAGTTCAGTGCAGGTGACACCATCACCGTTCACTATAAAATCAAAGAGGGAAATAAAGAACGTATTCAGCAATTCCGGGGAGTTGTGATCCAACGCCGTGGAAAAGGAAATACAGAGACTTTTACTGTTCGTAAGATGTCAGGTAATATAGGTGTTGAAAGGATTTTTCCATCGGCTTCACCATTTATTGAAAAAATTGAAATCAACAAGCACGGTCGCGTAAGAAGGGCTCGCATCTTCTACTTCCGTGAGCTGACCGGTAAAAAGGCACGTATCAAGGAAAAGAAATTCTAGATACGACCAACAAAGAAAATCACAGGCTGTTTCGAAAGAGGCAGCCTGTTTTTTTTGTCTTTGGGGCATGTATCCTATAACTTACCGGCTTCTTCGCGGGCTTTCTGAATGATTGCGGCTGCTTTAATTTCTGCCTCACTTACCAGGTTTGCTGACTGCTTTTCAGCCTGGCGCTTCAGTTCACTTGCAGCAGTCCGGGCCGCCACCTGCTTCAATGGATTGCTACCAGCCTCTTCCATGAGCTTCTCACCCTGGGTCTCCGCCTCCTTTACCAGCGCTTCTCCAGCCTTCCTGGCCTCTTCAACCAGCCGGGCCGCCTCTCTTTCGGCATCCGCAATTATTTTTTCAGCTTCTTCACCGGCCTCCTCCCTGATCTCCTCTTCCACCTTCTCAATCTCCTCGGTGATCCTTTCCTCCACAGCTTCCTGTATCGTTTCACTTGCCGATTTCATATTCCCACTCAGGTCGGTGCTTAGTTTCGGCTGGTTGAATGTTCCTCCTATACTGGCCAGCACCTTTATATAATCCGATTGTGGGATTTTCAATCCGGCACTGGTGGCCAGAAGAGTCATTCCCTGGATCATCTCGTTGGCACCTGCACCAAGATCAGTTTTGGCGATTTTCATATCCAGCTTGTAATCCAGGCTAAGATCAATGCCATGTGAGCCCGAAACGGTCATTTCTGAATCATAGAAATCCATGGTGAAAGGATTAAAAATCACCCTTCCATCCCGTACAGTGAATCCAACATAAACCTCATCCGGGGCCATCTCATTAAATTTCTCATTTTTCAGGACCTCACTCAGGGGGAGGAATTCCTCCATGTTATAAAACTGAAGGCCCTCTGTTTTTGCCTGCCCCCTGGCATTAATAGATTCGTAGAGTGGAGCGAATGTAATGTCCATCAGCGAATGGAATTCCATATCAACATTTGCTTTTCCCCTGAAGTATTTGGCAATGGGAGCCATTTTCCCGACAGCCATGAAGGTATTGTAGGCAGCAGGAATATCTACGCTTTTCATATCAACATTGAAGTCTGCTTCTGCATACTCACCACGTGTATCGAGCCATCCGGATGTAAGCATACTCCCCTCCAGCAAGTCCATCCGCAATTGATCCATTCCCGCCACACCTTCAATCAGGCGCATCTCTCCCTTAATATTTTCAAATATGATCTTGGCATACTCCACCCGGCGCATATCCAAGTTCATGGCAAAGTCAATATTTTCAGGAATTTTCACCCTTATTGGCTCAGCAAGGGAATCAGGCAGCACAGGCACCAGTGTATCACCGGGCACCTGGTCCATCTCAGCAGCCTCCTCCAACTCCGGCATAAGCTCATTGGCATCCAGAAGGGCAGATCTTACATCCAGTCGGCCCGATACGGTCTCACCAGCAAAAACATAGGGAATGAAATTCTCCAGTTCGCCCTCCATATGAAGATCGGATGCCCCCATCTTCAAATCCAGGGCAGTGAGCTCAACAATTCTCGGACTGAACAACATATTCATTGTTTCCAGTAAAATGGGCACCGGGATTTCAGGAGTCTCCAATACCAGTCCTTCAATCAGTAAGGAACCATCCAGGTCCACTTCCTCAAATTTTTCATCCTCTATGTATGACATTTTTGTATCCCACCTGAGATCAGTTTCAAGCCTGCCATCGAGACTCATATCTTCCATGGGAACAATGTCCTGCAGAGAGGCAAAGTCTATGCTGCCTTTCGCTTTACCGGCCACATGCATATCACTGACAGGATGATCGACCTGCATGCTTAAATCAAATGGATTTCCACCCAGCAGGAGATGAAAGTTCTGCAGATCTACCAGGGTCTTATCCAAGTCGGAACCCTTGTAATCCACCTTTAAGGATATCTGAACATCCGATACATCCTTTGGGAGATCCGGATAGGCAAAATAGCCATCCCATACCTGCAGGTTCAATTTAGCATCGGGAAAAATGGAATCTTTCATTACTCCGCTTACGGTTCCATCCAGCTGGATATTTCCGCTGCTCTTCAGACTCTCGAAATCCTGAAGGTAGATTGCCGGAACCAGGGAAAGGATCGTTTGAAAAGAGGTCTCACGTGAAAAGAACTTCAGATCCAACTCCATGGCATCATCATCTAACAGTAGCACATCACCCTCCACACCCAGCGATAGACCGTTCAGACTAATCAGATTCTCTTTCAGGGTATAGCTGTTTTCCACCATGTTGGCAGCCACAGTCAGATCCAGGTTAAAAACCCCATCCCTTAGATAGCGGATTCCTCCCATCTTTGCATTGATCCTGTCAATGCCGCCGGATATAAGTAATTCCGTCTGCTCCATGGAGAGGTCCCCCCGCAGTTCCATATTAAATCCCTCCAGGGAAGCATCTATATCTGAAGTCTCGTCGAGATAGTAGATTCTTCCTTCTGTAATGGTAAAACGTTTTAGGGAGACAGACATGGAAGATGCTTCAGCACTTTCCTCAGCTCTCTCCTCCTCGATGGTCGCATCGCTAATATCCCAGTTGGCCGATCCATCCTCCAACACAATTCCATTGATCAGCGGACTTTCCACAAGAATTGATTTCACCTCAATATTCTTTCCGATGGCACTGAAAGGATTCACCCTCAATTCAAAACGCTGAAGCCCGGCAAGGGTATCCCCCCCGAAGGGCTCCACCCCTACCACCGACACCTGGTGCAGATTAATACTCAGGTCGGGAAAACCCCTGAAGAAAGAAAGACTGAACTTAGACCAGTCAACCGTGGCATGAATCTCCTCGTTCACCTTCTCCTTGACCACCGCTTCAATTTTCGACTTGAAAAGAATTGGAGTCACAATCAATAAAACGAGAATCACACCTATTGTGATACCCAGTATTTTTAGCAGCTTTTTCATACATACTCTTTTAATCAAAAATACTAATTCTGCACGAAGAAAAGAGTTTTGAAATTATAGGGAAATGATTAAATTTGCACTCCCGTACCGGACGAGTAGCTCAACTGGATAGAGCACCTGACTACGGATCAGGAGGTTGGGGGTTCGACTCCTCTCTCGTTCACATTTGAAAAGGAAGCAGTTACCCATAAAACGGTAGCTGCTTTTTCATATCCAGCTAACATAGCTATCAATAAGAATAATGTGAATACTGCGAGATTCTATTATCTACCTCAAATCCTTCTTCCCAAACCCGAATCAATTATGCTGATCAGCAATATCAAATACAGTTAAGATGGCTCTGTGATCCGAGTTGAAGAATCCACCCGGAGGATCGTCTTTGACGATTTTTGAAAAGCTGGTAGACATATTTGCTCCTTTGTAATAGATGTAATCAATCCTGTCCGAGATTATATCATCCGACAGAAATCCCCATGTTCCATCCAGGGTAAGCAAGGGATCAGAATGTACTTCCCTGAAGGAATCTGTATATCCCCGATCTTTCATCAGTTTACTTACGGGCCATTCAACCACTTTCCCGTAATGGTAGTCCCTTGTGCTCTCGACCCAGTCCAGGTGAGATCCTGAATTGAAGTCACCCCCCACAATAATGGGTAAATGCATAGTATTCTCAAGGCTGTCAATACAGTGCAATATTGACTCAATCTCCTTCAACCTTGAAGTACCTTCTCCAAGGATCAGTGAGTCGGGCGACATAGTTTTGATGTCCTGGAAAAAATCGGGCAGATAATGCAGCCACAGGTTAACGCATAGTATTTTTTGTCCCTTGGCCTCAATGACCACTGCATGTGAATTGAAGGGCCTGAAAATATGAATGGTATCAACAATGGGGTACTTGCTGTGAATGGATAGATTTGAACTTCCTCTCCACGAGTATGGATAGCCGGCTTCCCTGGCAATATCCATCCCGCAGCAATAGGTCTCCTGCATAAACAGGATATCAGGGTTTTCCTGCAGAATTACTTTCAGCACATTAGCCGTATTTGAAGTATCCTGTTCAAAATCTACACTTTTACTTCCATGGAGTCCGCCATGCCAAATGTTCCAGGTCATTACCAAAAGCGATTCATTATCCTTATCCGAACAGGCAGTTAAAAGAAGCAGTGCAACCAGGAGCATTGAAAGTTTTGCATTTTTCATTCCTTGAAGTGTTAGTTAACTACAGGCAAATCTATACAAAGCTAAGTAGATCCAACTTTTTATTTCATTAGCTATTCACTAAATTTAGTCGCAAACAGACATAAGATGATCGGAGAGAAATTTCAACCCAAAATGGCCTTCCGCGCCCTGAAAGTTATTTTTTATTCTCTGAACACCGGCCTGCTCCTCTTCTTTATAGTGGCTATCTATCTGAACGATATGCAGATTCCTCCATTTAAAGAGGGGATTGATATCCTCACTTACCTTAATATATTCCTGCTGGCTTCCATACCTGCTGCTTATTCCATATCAACGCGAAAGATGGATGCCATTGATGCCGGCGATTCTTATTCAAAGAAATTTGAACAGTTCCAGTCTGCTATGATCATTCGCTGGGCCGTGATCGAGGGCGTTGCCCTGTTCTCCCTGGTAGGACTCATTGTTTTACAGGATGCCAAACAGCTGATCATCTTTGTGATCTGTATCCTTGTGCTTTCCTCCAATACGGTTACCAGGGAAAAAGTGACCCGTATGGCAAAATTAAACTCGGAGGAGTCCAGGGCACTGGATGATTGAGACGATCGCTCTACTGCCCATTGAGTTTCGTGATCACATCCTTCTTGTAACTGCGACTGATGGGAAGTTCCTTCTCCCCCATCATCACAAATTCCCTGGAAAAAGATGATATTTTCGATCTGTTCACTATAAATGAGCGGTGAATTCTGAGAAATCCTTCAGGCAAGCTTTTTTCCATATGGCTAATCTTTTCTTTGGAAGAGATTATGGAGCCATCGACAAGATGTAATTCAATATAGTCTGCCAGACTTTCAAGGTAGAGCAGTTCCTCAAATTTGATATTCGCTGTTTGCCTGTTTGAACGAACGGTGAAATATCCCCGGTCAAGCTGCACCTGCTTCTCTTCCAGGCTGCTGATGGCACTCTGGTCCACAAAGTAGTGCTTGATAAGCAGGATAAAGGACATGACAAGTACCACAAAATAGAGCAAGCCAGCCATGAGAAAAACGTCGGTGATAAGCATCCCGTTTTCATTTGTAACATAATATGCAGTCACTATAAATGCAAGAATACCTGCAATCATCTCCAGACAAAGTGAAACCACCAACATATAGACGGAATATAGGCCGAATAGAAAAAACCTGCGCTTGAAAAGATAGCGGGGTACCAGGACATAGTTAAAGAAATAGGATGTTCCGATAATGACCGGCATTAAAAGGGAAACATAATAGAATGCCTCCATGGCCACACCAACCCATTTAGTAAAGATTACTGTCAGAGTTCCGTAAATAAGGATCCAGAAAACAATATGGTGCCAGGCTTTCATTAGTCTAAAGATCGTAAAAAATTGCACTTGAAAGGGCCATTGTCGACGGAATGCAGGTTTTGAACCGGATTCGACCTTGCGCTGTATGCCTTGGCCCCACTAACTTTGTACTGTAATTAAGTTTCATTTAAAATTTATCGTTATGAAAGAGTGGTTTGTTATGGGTGGTTCCCTGTTTATGAGTATCCTAACCATACTGTTGGTCATTATTGTGGCCGTGTCTGTCTATTTCGCTGTTGCCATTGCCGGCGGTAAGGCATCAGAAAAAGAGAATTTCAAGGAGCAACTCAGGTATGTAAAATCTCTGGGTCTGTTTACCATGATTACCGGGATTCTGGGTCAGATGATCGGGCTTTTTTCTGCATTTACTGCTATTGAGGCAGCTGGTGATGTATCCCCTTCCATGTTGATGGGTGGACTAAAAATCTCTATGATCACTTCCCTGACTGGGGTAGTAATCTATCTGATCTCAATTATCATCTGGTTCCTGCTGGACCTGTATTATCAAAAAAAGCTAGCCTAATGAAAAAGATAAGTATCATATCCAAATCAGGGCTAATCACCCTGTGGGTTCTGTGCCTGCTGTATCAGCATGCACAGGCCCAGACCCAAAATACCTATACTGGTATGTGGGAAGGAAACTTTATGGAGCAGTTTAAAACTGTCATTCTTTTAGATCAAGCGGATGAAAGCGGCTATGCCGGTAAAATCTTAATGTACAGTGGAGAAGAGCGCATACAGGATGATGAGCTCACCAAAATTTCCATCGAAAACAATAGCCTATCCTTCTATATCGCTGCCAAAGAGACCCTCTTTCAAGGGACCTTCAATGAGTCAAACACAGAATTGTCCGGTAACTTGATTTTCCCTGACAATACAATGCATCCCCTGAAGGTCAGCAAGTTCAATGAAGACAGTATTGCGGTGAAGGCGACAGACGCATCACCATCCCTGAAGGAGAAACTCAATTTTGACACCACTGTAAAGGAGCTGAAAACTGATTTCAAGGATTTAATGGATAAATTGAAGAAGCATCATCCTCGTCTCTACTCCTATACCTCAGAGGCGGACTTTGAAAATCAGGCAAGTGAAATCTACTCACAATTAAACGAGGACATGAACCCGGAGCAATTCTATATGAGGATTGCTCCCCTCATTGAATCTGTTAAATGCAGCCATACGGGTATCCGTTTGCCTGGACAATACCAGCAGTATATACATGAAACCGGGCACTTCTTCCCACTGAAAGTATTTTTCCGGAATAAGAAAGCATATTGTCTCTCCTCATCTGAAGATCCGGGTGCGGGCATCGTCCCAGGTTCAGAAATTCTGGCCATTAACCACAGACCTGTGAACCAGATTATCAGTGAGCTACTTTCAATCATCCCATCGGAGGGTAATAATATGACCACCAAATACCAGGAGCTCAACCGGAACTTTCAAAACTATTTTCATATGGTGGATCCATCTGAAAGTTTCCTTATTAAATTCTCCTCCTCGGCTTCCGGAGTTTGTATACAGCTGGAAGCCTGTACTTATGACAAGGTGGAACAAATGGCTTTCTTTCCAATGGAGTTGAGGCCCTATAGTTTTCATATGGAGAGCGAACCATCGTATGGTGTCCTGAAGGTTTCCTCCTTTGGGATCATGAATATGGAGGACTATTTTTCTTTTCTGGATTCCACATTCCTATGTATGAATAGTGCTGGAGTTACAAACCTGGTGCTGGACCTGAGGGACAATCGGGGTGGACATCCCATCTTTGCTGCTCAACTATTCTCCTATTTGACAGCTGGTGATTTCACCTACTTTCAGAGAAATCCTGAGGTGGAGGAGTTTGAACCTCTTTACAATCCAATGCATCCTAATAAAAATCATTTCAAGGGCAGCACCATTGTTCTGGTAAACGGCAGCTGCCTGTCAACAACCGGTCACCTGATTTCACTGCTTAAGTATCATACCGAATCCCTTTTTATTGGTGAAGAGCCCGGCAGTACATTTTCCTGCAACGATTTCAGCATTCAGTATCAACTACCAAACTCAGGAATGGAGGTAAATATTCCCCGAACTACATTTGTGACTGCCGTCACCGGATTCAAAGAAGGAGAATCCTTTCCCCTGGATTATCAAGTGCAACAAACAGTGAAGGATCAGATAGAAGTAGTAGATAGTTATATGTACATTGTTGACACGATTACCGCTGGAAATATGGTCAATCCCTGATTGAATGATAAAAATAAGAAACGTTTTTCGTTCAATTAGGAAGAACTCCCTCCTTACCTTTATCAACGTAAGTTGCATGGCTCTGGGGCTGGTCTCGGCTGGAATTATCGTCAGCTATATTTACCAGGAGTATCATTACGATTATGAAAATCGCAACGCCGAACGAATATACAGGGTGATACAGAAAGAGGGGGAAAGCCTGAACAGTGTCACCTTCGGACCGCTTGCCCAATCTTTGAAATCTAACTATCCGGAAATTGAAGATGCCTTAAGGGTCAGTTTTTTTTATGGATACCTCTCGTGTGCTGCAGGCGAAAACAAGACAAACGAGAGATCTGCCATATTTGCCGATCCTGAATTTTTCGATTTCTTCTCTTTTCCACTAATCAGGGGAAAAAGTAGCGAGTGTCTTGCTTCGCCCTACTCGGTTGTAATTTCGCAAAAGGCGGCAAAGAAATATTTTGGAAAGCAGGACCCGATGGGTAAAATTCTCCGCATTGGTCAGGATAAGGAATTTACAATCACAGGAGTCTTTCAGGATTTCAAAAGCAATTCTAATTTTTCCGGAGACCTGGTACTGCCCTTGGCCCAGATATCAAAACTTACTCAAATTTGGATAGAACCCAGCTGGGAGTATGAGAGCGATATACACACGTTTATTCTGCTGACTGAAAATTCTGGCATTGAAGATTTATCTGGAAAGGCAGAGAATCTTATTGCCAGGTATATTACAGAGAGCAAGATTGATCTTCTCTTCCAGGCAATAGGCAATATACATGTAAACAAAGATCTGACATGGGAGCCGAAAATCAGCGCCAATGTAAGCTACCTGAAGATTTTACTTATAGTGGCCCTGCTTACCCTATGCATCTCTATGGTAAATTTCCTGTTTCTCTATTTGGGCACTGCTGCATTGCGGATTCGAGGAACTGGAATAAAGAAGGTTTTTGGTGCTTCAAAAAGAGTCTTGTTCCTCGAACATTACAGAGAGGTGATACTCCTGATGTGCTTCAGTACGGTATGTGCGATAGTTCTCTTTGCTTTATACCAAAATCTGCTTGCACCCCACTTCTCCTTTCTACCAGAAATCATTCTGTTCAATTTTAAATTGATACTGCTGCTGTGTTCCATTGTAGTTCTCGTATCGATCCTTTCAGGAATTTATCCTGCTCTCATTCTCTCCTCCCAAAAACCTGTCAGACTGTTAAACTCTGAGGCTTTTTCCAGGAAGGGTGAGATGATGATGATCAACTTGCTGGTGATTGCTCAGTTTACTTTATGCATTGCATTAACAGTGTCGACTTTTGTGATGCACAGACAAACCCACCATATGCTGAGTCAGGAGACCGGCTATGCAAAGGATGAGCTGATTACAATCCCGCTGAACATGCATCTGGATGAAGGTATAAATGGGGATAAATTTGAGTTGTTTGCCCAGGAATTGAAAAAATTTCCCGGAATAATGGATGCTACACTTTCCTCTTCATCCCCCTCTCTGGCATTTTCCAGCGGGGATGACCAGGTTAACTGGGAAGGAAAACCGGAGGAAAAGACTGTATCGATGAGTTGGGAATCTATCTCTTACGACTATTTTCAAACCCTGGGAGTTAAAATAGAACAGGGGCGCGATTTTAGCCGGGAATTCCCAAATGACATCCTTAACTGGGAGAGCCGGCAATGTGCCTATATCGTCAATGAAAGTGCTGTTAAAGAGATGGAATTTACCGATCCCCTTGGAAAAGAGTTAGAAGTATGGGGATTTTATGGCCCCATAGTAGGCGTGGTCGAGGACTATAACTTCAGATCATTGCATTCCGGTATTGGCCCCATATATTACCAGTTTAATCCAATTTTTTGGAGCGAAATCATTGTCCGGATAGATCCTGCTGTTCCATCGGTTTTATCAAATATTGAAATGGCATGGAATAAATTTGTATCAGACTATCCCTTAGAAATTAACTTTGTAAACGATCAAATCCATGAATTGTATCAGGACGACCAGGATCTCGCAAATGCCCTGGATGTTTTTTCTCTGCTGGCCATTGTGACAGCAAGTATGGGACTGTTTACATTGACTGTGCTGTCGATGAACAGACGAATCAGAGAGATCGGAATCCGCAAGGTAAATGGTGCCAGCAACAAAAAAATATTGTTCATGTTAAATAAAGACTACATTAAGCGTATAACTATTGCCTTTGTAATATCAGTCCCTCTTGCCTGGCATTCCATGCATAAGTGGCTCGAAAACTTTGCCTATAAAACCCATCTGAGTTGGTGGATTTTTGCACTGTGCGGACTATTGATCATGGGAATTGCTATGCTTACTGTGAGTTGGCTTAGCTGGCAGGCGGCTACAAAAAATCCCTTAGAGGCACTAAGGCATGAGTAATATTTCACACCTGTAAAGTTTAGAATATGGAAAGCATCAGCTGGTCAGATTTTGAAAAAGTAGAATTAAGGGCAGGCACCGTGGTGGAAGTGAAGGAATTTCCCGAAGCCAGGAAATCTGCCTATAAATTAAAGATCGATTTTGGCAATGAGATAGGCCTCAAACAATGCAGCGCCCAGATTACAGATCATTACAGCACGGAGGAGGTCCTGGGAAAACAGGTGATCTGTGTGATTAACTTTCCACCCAAACAGATTGGCCCCTTCGTATCGGAATGCCTGCTAACGGGCTTATACAGGGATGATGGCTCTGTCATCCTGGCTGTCCCCGACAAGGAGGTCGGCAATGGTGCAAAATTCGGCTAAAACTTAAAGGGCACACTATTTCACCACCAGGATAAAATCACTTCCCGGCTCATTGTCACCAAACTCTCCAAAGCGGGGCTGGGGATTTACCTTTTCCACAAACTGCAGAATCTCCGAGGTGGTCAGCACGCCATCGTCCCCACCATAGTAGCGCAGAGACTCAATAAACCTGCGGGCAAAGGGGGAGTGAAATCCAGGCCTGCCGTCAGGTACATACTCCTTGCCGCCCGAGGTCAGGTAGAGTCGTGTCTTATACTTTAACTTCCTCTCCACAAACTCTCTGGTGCTGATATCGGCATACTGAACAGCTGCTCCGCGATGGATGGCGGCCAGGTGGGGATCGAAGGTGCCGCCGAAACAGACATCCATGACCAGGAATATATGGGGACAGTCAATGTTGTTGATCATGGTACGCAGGTTGGAATGGCTCAGGTAGGAAGTCTTACCCACATCATCCATCCTCGAATCCCTGGAGATCACATAGCCTTCCCTGAACACTTCATCATAAATCCCGTGGCCCGCAAAAAAGATCATCAGGTTATCCTCGGGATTATAGGACCTGGTTGCGAATTCGCGAATGGCTGAAGCTGTTTCCGATAGTGTTGGATTGATCACCACCTCTGACACCACACCATAATTCTCGCTCAGCTCTGTTCCAATGGTCTGGGCATCCAGTACCGGATTTACCAGGTCGGAATAGTAGTCATAAACATTGGAAGCAAACAACAATGCATAGGTAGTCCCCGCTCCTTCTGCTCCAATGCTATCAGCCCCAGGCAGTACTTCTCCCCTTTCTGCCACTACCTCCATAGCTTCCTCGGGATGAAAAGGATTTTCAAGGGGAAGGACTTCATAGTACTTTTTGTCGCCGGGGTTAAAAAGTTCAAAGGAGCTGTAGCTGAAACTATTCTTCTTCCCTTCATGGGATTTACTTGCCCTGATATAGGCTTTGGACCAATGTTCTTTGAATTTTCGTGCCGCTGCAACCGGAATTTGCACTCCGGCCTCGGTCTCCATAAAGCGGATCTTGTAGATCTGAAGATCCGCATTGTAGCCAACCAGGCCCTGCAGGGGAATTTCCACCTTTCCCGAAGCGGATTGTATTCCATACTGCTTTTCCATGGCCGACTGCAGTTTCCTCAGTGTCCAGTCGGACAACTTTTCGACCCGGCCGCTGTACTCCATAGAAGTCTCGAACTCGTCCCTGGGCAGTGTAAGTTTATGATCCACATTCCTGGTAATATCGCCAACAGCAGCCGGAGTCAGAGAGCGGCGCTGTGCAAGGGAAAGGTCAGAATTTAACCACGAAACCACCAATGATCTTCCTGAGGGCTGAACATTATCAATTTCCCAGATAATCACCTGCTGATCCATTCCGTAGGTGAGCAGAAATTCTCCATCTTCCGTGAAAGAGGTTCCAAGAACTTCTTCCATATGCCTGTAAACAAAATCAACTGGAAAAATCGAATCCTTTCCCAGCTTCGAAATAACAGCTGTCCGGGACTGGCCGTAGGCCAGGTAAGATCCGTCCTGACTGACAGAGATTGGATTTCTTATGTAAGCTTCCCTTTCGCTGGAATCAGATAAAACAAAGGCATTATTATCCAGACGATACCTCCTGAGTCCATTGGATGATCCGCTGATAAAAGTATATTCTCCCGGCTGAAAGACTATGCCTTCCACACTATGCTTCCGGAAATTCATCTCCTGAAAGATCTCAAAGCTCTCTCCCTTCCGCTGAAGTATCCTTATGTTTCCATAGGTATCGCCTGTCACCAGAAAGCGATCATCGAAACTGAAACTTGATTGATAGAGATAGGATTCAAATTCGTTCACCAGCTGATGGTAGACATACATATCATCCCGTAAGTTCCATATAATCATCTGTCCGTCATGCGAACAGGAAGTGAGCCACTTTCCATCATGACTGAAATCGAGATGGTTAATATAAAAGGAGTGCTGGTTGAGCACCTGGGTCACCTTCATATCCGAAAGCCGGATTATGGCTATGTCATTCTTACCCTTGTAGCGCCCGTAGGCTGCATATTTTTCATCGGGCGAAAAAGCCAAATAGCCGCTGCCAGCTTCGGGATTGCCCTGGTGTTCATAAATCACTTCCCAGTTACGGTCAAAGATTCTCAGGGTATTATTACCCAGGCTATAGGCAAAATAATTCCGGAAAGGGGAAAATCTCGCACAGCCCACATAAGCCCCCAGGTTGCCAAATTCCTTATTCACCTTCAATCCCATTTCCTGGGACAAGGCGGGCGTAAGGAAGAAGGCCCAGAGTACTGGTATAAGAATTAATTTCTTCATGATACCATCTTATAATATTATCAAATAAAGGTACAAAACCCAATACACAATGATTTGTATATTTATAAACGTAAATCACAGACTTGAACAGACTTCTGATACATATCCTGTGCGCGCTTGTGCTTGTGACATCCATCCAGGCACAGGATTCCCTCCTGCAACAAAAGGAATTATGGCACAGGCCATTGACACTTTCTCCCGGATTTTCTGCAAACCTGGTGGTGTCGGGTATCTGCGGACAAGAACTTTCGTCTCCCCTGGAGGTGCAGGTCAGGGATAGTTTACAGCGGCCGGTTCCGGGAATCCCGGTATCCTTCAGGATAATTGCACAGGCGGATGAGGGAGAAGAGGCAGAGCTGAGCCAGGTGTTGATAAGCACAGACTCCGCGGGCCTGGCTCGGACAGAACTTACCCTGGGTTCCAAAGCAGGCTCCTACAGGGTTTCGGCCAGAATTGCTGAAGGATTTCCAGACAACGAAGTGATATTTACCGCAAGAGCCAGCCGGAAAAACTGGGTCTGGATACTTGTTATCAGCCTGTTTGGCGGACTGGGAATATTTCTTTTCGGAATGCATGCCATGAGTGAAGGTATGCAGCAATCGGCCGGTGAGCGATTGCGCTCCATCCTTGAAAATGTAACCCGGAACAGAATTGTGGGTGCGGGTATCGGCACCCTTGTTACTACCATCATCCAGAGCAGCAGCGCGACCTCTGTTATGTTAGTGAGCTTCGTAAATGCCAATCTTCTCCAGTTCCGGCAGACCATTCCTGTCCTTCTGGGTGCTGCCATCGGCACCACCATCACCGCACAAATCATTGCTTTTAAAATTACCGAGTACAGTCTGCTTTTGATAGCCGCGGGTTTTTTCATACAGGCTTTTTCAAAGAAAGAGAAATTAAAATCGGTAGGCTATGCCCTCTTTGGTTTTGGCATTCTTTTCTTTGGTCTGGAGATTATGTCAGATGCCATGGCTCCTCTCAGGGATTTCGATCCTTTCATTGCTCTGTTAATCAGACTGGAAAGTCCTCTGGTTGGAATCATGGTAGGGGCTGTATTTACAGCTTTGATACAATCCAGCAGCGCTTTTATAGGGATCATGATCGTACTGGCATCCCAGGGCCTGATTTCCCTGGACGCCTGCATCCCCCTCTTACTTGGTTCGAACCTGGGTACACCTGTTACGGCTATTCTGGCAAGCCTGAAATCCAATACAGAAGCAAAGAAAGTGGCTATATCCTTTTTGTTTATAAAGCTAATCTCTGTGCTCATTTTTGCCGGATGGACAAGCCAGCTTGGCAAGCTGCTGCTACAGTTTACTCCGGAAGCCCCACTGCCAAGACTAATCGCAAATGCACACACCCTGATAAACGGGGTGCTGATGCTTGTGGTTTTACCCTTTACACCACAGCTAGCCCGTTTCATTGACTGGTTAGTAGGAAAACCAAAAGTAAGTATAGAAGAAGCCTTCAGGACTCTATATCTGGACCCCGGGATGACTGCTACTCCCTCCCTTGGACTTAACCTTGCAAAGCAGGAGATACTCAGAATGGGAATGATTGTGAGGACCATGTTTTCAGAAATTCAGATACCTTTCCTGGAAAAGAATCCTTCCTCCCTGGGAGATATTTACATACACGAACAGGAAGTAAATTTCCTCAGGGACTCCATTAAATCCTACTTCATGAAGATCAACAGGGAATCTATGAACAGCAGACAGGTGAGTGAGTCCTTTCAACTCTTGTATTCCCTTAAGGAATTTGGAAAGATCGCCGATATTATATCCGGGAGCCTGGCCGCCAGGGCTGAACGCTGGTCCTTAAAGGATTACGATTTTTCCGAACAGGGCAAAAAAGAGCTCAGGCACTTCCATGAGAAAATAGAGAAGCAATTGAAACGTGCACTGATTGTTTTTGAAGAGGCAAATCTTCAGACTGCTGCAAAAATGAAAGCCAAACATAAAGAGTACCGTTTTTTATCAAGGGAGCTGGAGAAACAACACTATGACCGGATCCTGGAAGGCATGACTGAATCCATTGAAAGCAGCAAGACCCACCTGGAGATCCTGGCCCTGTACAGCAGTATTGACAGTCATGCAACAAACATTGCGCGTTCAGCCCTGGACTGGGATCAGGGTAAATCATAAGGATCTTTTCATGAATACACTAACACGGGAAAAGAGCATCCGGAAAATAAATGAGTTCGCATCCAAGGGGACCTCCTTTGTTTTCCTGATCAGTTTCAATGGGGAGGAAAACCTGGTATGCACCCCGGAAGAGGCTTCTGCCATGGGCTTTTTCCTGGACATGCCCGGAATGGTTAACCATAACTTCGAAATGCTTCCTGGTAAAAATATCCTGCTTACCCGCCTGGCACCTGATCCCGAAGAATATCATAAAGCCTTTACCCATGTTGTAAAAGAAATCCTTTACGGGAATTCCTTCCTGCTGAACCTCACCTTCCCAACCCAAATTGAAATCAACCAGTCACTCCGGGAGATTTTCACCCGGGGCAGGGCCACCTACAAGCTCTACCTGGAAGATAAACTGGTTGTGTTCAGTCCGGAAAGGTTTATCAGGATAAAAGGGAGAAAGATTTCTTCAAACCCCATGAAGGGAACCATTGATGCTGGAATCCCCGGCGCGCACAGCATGCTTGCATCTGATCCGAAGGAGGATGCCGAGCACAATACCATTGTGGACCTGATACGAAATGACCTGAGCACTGTTGCATCGAAGGTGAGAGTTAAACGATTCAAGTATATTGAAAAGCTGAAAACACACCAGGGCGAATTACTGCAGATGAGTTCTGAAATTGAAGGGAAGCTGCCCCCGGATTTCAGGAAGAATCTTGGTGACATCCTTTTTCGCATGCTTCCGGCAGGGTCCATAAGTGGAGCTCCAAAAAAGAAAACCCTGGAAATTATCCGCCGGGTGGAATCTTATGACCGGGGATTTTATACAGGAATATTTGGCTGTTTTGACGGACAGAACCTTGACTCTGCCGTTGCCATACGCTATATTGAGAAAGATGGAGAAAAGCTCCTCTTTAAAAGCGGAGGGGGAATCACCTATATGAGTGACTGGAAGAGGGAATATGATGAAATGCAAAAGAAAGTGTATGTCCCTGTTTATTGAAACCATACAATTGTTTAAGGGATCTCTGCAAAACCTTGAGTTCCATCAGGAACGCTTTGAACGAACCCGGTCCCAGGCACTTGGCTTGAAAAAACATCCTTTGCTCGAAGAAGTAGTCCAGGTACCCGGGGGCCTTGAACAGGGGCTGTTCAAATGCCGGGTGACTTACCACAAAGAGATTGTGCTGGTGGAATATGAACCCCATATGGCGAACAGGGTACAAAGCCTTAAGCTGGTCTATTCTGATTCAATAGATTACGGCTTTAAATATGCCGACAGAAGTGAGCTGGAAGCACTCTTCCATCAAAGAGGCGATTGCGATGATATCCTGGTAGTAAAAAATGGCTGTATCGGGGACAGCTTCTATGCAAATGTTGTATTCTGGGATAATAAATCCTGGATAAGCCCTGATACTCCTCTACTGGCGGGAACCATGAGGGCTTCCCTGCTTGCAAAGGGTTTAATCCGGGAGAGCAGGATCACACCCACAGATCTTAACAGCTATCAAAAACTTAAACTGATCAATGCCCTGAATGACCTGGAGCATGCTCCTGAGATCGGCATAAAATCAATAAAACAATAACATACATTGTCACTAACTAAAACCATCATCATGAAATTTAAACATGCCTTCAGCGCCCTCACCCTACTGTGCATCCTGTTTGCTCCTCTTCACTCACAGGACAGCGGCAGCGCTAATCTGCCGTATAAATGGAACGAGTTAACTGCTCCAGACTTTGTAAAAGCGGTGGATCTTTCAGAGGGGATCTGCCTTCTTCCTGCAGGAATCATGGAGAAGCATGGCCCTCACCTTCCTCTATCCACCGATTTGATCCTCTCCAGGGAGATTGCCTCCAGGGCTGCTGAGCTGGAGTATGCACTTGTTTTCCCGGAATTCTATTTCGGACAGATTTATGAAGCTAAACATCAGCCCGGAACCGTGGCCTACAGCCCCGAACTGGTATGGAAGATGCTGGAAGAAAGCTGTGAGGAGATGTCCCGCAATGGCATTAAGAAAATCATAATCGTCAACGGGCATGGCGGCAATAACAACCTCTTTGGCTACTTCTGTCAGGCCCAGCTGTCAGAGAAAAAAGATTACACTGTTGTCTTCTTTCAGCCCGATGACAGAAAGCTTGATACAGAAATAAGAAAGATGAGAAAGACCGATTACGGGGGACATGCCGATGAAGAGGAAACATCTATGGTTTTTGCCGTACACCCCGAGCTGGTTCATGCCGACAGAGCTGGTTCTCAATCGGGAAGAGACCAGGAAAGGTTAAATATACCCTACGGCTATACTGCAATCTGGTGGTATGCCAGTTTTCCAAATCATTATGCTGGAGATGGCTCTGAGCCCAACGTGAACATTGGCGAAATGATCTTTAAAAGTCGTTCGGAACAACTGGCAGAACTGATTAAGTTCCTGAAGGAGGACGACTCTGCCACCAAACTCCAGCAACAATTCTACCAGGAGGCCGGGAATCCCCTGGAGACTAAACAGTAGGTCGGCTTATTCTTTCTCAGGTGGTGAGGTCCTCTACGATCTCCACCGCCTTTTTTACACAATCGGCACAAATGGTCACCATTATATTTTCATCCTTGAATTTTGCCGATCCTTCGGGGGTATTCAGGTCGCAGCCTATAAGGTCCTTGCATAATGTGGTATTATACTCGGCCACAAAAGCGTGGATCAGATCCTTTACGGCCCCATAGGATGAGGCTTTCAACTCATCGTTGTTATTTACGTCCTCCCCTTTGAGTAATCCAAGGATCATAATGGCCCCTGTCACAGCTCCGCAGGTCTCCTGCAGCTTGCCCATCCCTCCGCCGAAACCGGCAGCCATTTTCTGGGCCAGTTCCTTGCTGAACTTCAGGTCGTCGGCAAAACTCAGTACTACTGACTGGGCACAATTGTAACCTGAAAGAAATAATTCTTTGGCTTGTTCTGAACGATCCATAACTGAGGGTTTTTAATTTCCCATCAAGTTAAGGAAGAATTATGAAAGGTGTTTGATAATTTTATAACTTCTACCGGAAACTTTACTATTATTTTATACCATGCTCAGACAAGTTATTTCAGCTCTTATGCTAAGTACAGTATTACTGGCTTTCGGACAGAAAGGAAATGGCAATCCTCCCGATGGAATGGTACTCATACCGGGAGGGACATTTATGATGGGCAGCAATGACGGTCAGGGCATTGCAGCTCCCAAACACCCTGTAATCCTCAATGCTTTTTATATGGATATTCGTGAGGTAAGTAACCGGGAGTATGAGAAATTTTGTATGGCTGCGGGATATAAGTTTCCCGAATTCTGGGGCATGGAAATATACAAAAGTGGACCTGACTACCCCGACTACCCCGTGGTGGGAGTTAGTAATTTTGATGCAAGGCAGTATGCTGAATGGGCGGGAAAAAGGCTGCCCACAGAAGCAGAGTGGGAATATGCCGCCAGGGGCGGACTGGAAGATATCGCCTATCCATACGGGGAGACGGCCGATCATGCCAGCTCCCGCTTTAATGATCCGGAGGCGGAAAAAGGTCCGGTAAAAACAGGCTCCTACCCTCCCAATACATATGGACTCCACGATATGTCGGGCAATGCCTGGGAGTGGGTGTCCGACTGGTTCTCGGAAACATATTACGGTGAATCTCCGGAGCTTAATCCGGGTGGCCCTTCCACAGGAAATTTCAGGGTATTCAGGGGAGGTGGATGGCATTCCGGCCCGGGCTGCACCTCAGTTCACCACAGAAATGCACTTCCATCGCACTGGGTCGATCTGGCAGGAGGATTCAGGTGCGTTAAGGATATTAATAAGCAGAAAAAGTTGTCAGGGGCCGATTACTGAGGAGCCCATAATCAGTGCTGCTCCCTTATAGAAAGCGATAACACTGAAAATCAAAATTACGTGACTGATATCCTTGTGGTTGAACCAGGGACTCAATCCCCACTGGAAAGAGAATATAAGAGATGCAAAAAAACCTACCACTACTGCAGCCAGTAAAAACAGCATACCCCTGCTGCCGGTTCTGCGAAAGATATAGTAGCTGAAAGACCCCACGACCACCAGCATTCCATAGATGGTATAATACTTCACCGGTGAAAATGCAAGGGTCAATAGAGTAAAAAACAGTGCTATTATAAAAGCAAGCATATTAAAGAAGCAGATGAATCTGAATATCCCTGGTCTTACCAGCGGCTTTGCCAATTCCACCAGTGCATGAGCTATCAGTGCAACTGATCCAAGGGTCAATACCCATGAAAGCAATTTCCACCCCTCAGCGAGCCTGTATTGAAAAGCATGAACAAATATCCCCGCACAAACAGTCCCCAGTCCGAGTATTAAAAAATAGTATTGGAAATACCATTTCACCCTGCTCAAATATTTAATTTTCCGGATCCTGAAAAATGCATAGAAACAGATAGATGCTATGAGCAGATCAGTAAGCACAGTAATGGGTTCATCTATCCTGAGATTCAGGATTTCAATAGAGGGTTGTATGAATTTACTTTGCACATTCAAAGCTACCATTTTTAAATAAATCATACCTTTAGAAGTATAAACAAAAGTACAAAATCATGAAGCTTAGCACGCCACACTATTTGATCATCACAATTGCCCTGATATGCTTTAACGAGTCTTCAGCACAATCCCTTCTGGCCGAAGAAGTAAATTCCGCTGAAGCCTTTTTTGAATCCATGGAAAGCAACCGTCAATGGCCTTCATACCGGGGATATTACGCTTCTGGATACCTGGATGATGCCCATCTTCCCGACAGTTTCAATATTGAAAGTTCTTACAATGTACAATGGAATGTTGAAGTGCCTGGTCTCGGTCTCTCCTGCCCGGTGATCTGGGACGACAGGGTATTTATAACCACCGCAGTCAGTGAGCAGGACAGCGAGGGATACACTACTGGAATTTATGGAGATATTGCCCCGGTAGATGACTCCTCTGAACATGTGTGGAAAGTACTCTGCTTCGAAAAAAAATCGGGCAAACTGATCTGGGAACAGGATGCGCACCAGGGTATTCCAAAGGTAAAGCGCCATCCAAAATCATCACATGCCAATACCAGCATTGCCACCGACGGAAAGCACTTGATTGCCTTTTTCGGATCGGAGGGCCTCTATTGTTACAATACAGATGGCAGGCTTTTATGGAAACGGGATTTCGGCCTGATCAATTCAGCATGGGATAAGGTTGAATCGGCCCAGTGGGAGTTTTGCAGTTCTCCTGTTATCTTCCAGGACAAAGTGATCATCCAGGCCGATGCCCTGAACACCGCATTTGTTGCTATTCTCGACCTGCATTCAGGGAAGACTATCTGGAGACAGGACAGGGACGAAATTACCAACTGGTGTACTCCGAATGTATACTTTGATAAAAATAAAGCCCGTGTGGTGGTTAATGGTTACAAACACAGAGGTGCGTATGACCTGCTGACAGGCGAAGAGATATGGCGAATGTCGGGTGGAGGTGATATCCCGGTCCCCACTCCCATTGTCTGGAAAGACCTCATCTACTTTAACAGTGCACATGGTGGTAAGGCGCCGCTGATGGCTATGAAAAACCATATTAAGGGTGAAATTCCCTATCCCCGATCAGAGGATTCACCGGGAGATGATTTTGCCTGGTTCTATGATCGGGCAGGAGCTTATATGACATCAGTCCTGGTCTATGACGAGCTCCTGTATCAATTGAGATGGAACGGGAATCTGAGTTGTATTGATGCAAGGACAGGAGAACTTATTTACAGAGAAACGGTGCATCCATACAGCTTTATAGCCTCTCCTGTGGCATCCGACGGTAAAATCTATATGGTCGCCGAGAATGGCGATCTATACATTGTACAGGCGGGAAGAGAATATAAACTTCTGAAGCTTATCCCCCTGGGAGAGGCCTCACTGGTCACTCCCGGTATTTCTGAAGGAATGCTGATCCTGAGGACTGCTGGCCGGATGATGGCTGTATCTGAAAATTAAACTCTGTCATCCTGCGCGAATGCAGGCTGAATCGTTATATTTGCTTCTGCCAGAATTTAACTATGATCGGGAAGCACCTATTATTAACCCTGCGCAACCTAAAAAAAAATCTTCTCTACACCTTGTTTGTGGTTGCCGGATTGGCTGTGGGAATTACCACCTTCCTTGCAACCTTTCAATGGTCGGCCTGGCACCTGACATTTGACAGCAGCTACCCTGAGAAGGAACAGATCTACAGGCTCACCTTTGAAGAAGACTATGAAGGTTTCTACCGTCATACTGCCAGGGTTCTGCATGGATCCGCACTGAACCAGATCACATTTACAGAGATGATCTCCGGTATTGAATCGGTGGGCCGTATTGCTCCTTTCAGGAAAGCAGCCTTCAGATTGGACAATCTTTCTTTTTATGAAGAATACGCCTATAGCTGCGATCCTTCTTTTCTCGACATATTTGCTCCGGAATTGGTTTCCGGAAGTCCTGAAAACCTGCTTACAGAACCGAAAACGGTTGTTTTGACTGAAAGTACAGCAAGAAAATTTTTCGGAGATGCAGATCCGGTAGGTAAGGCCCTTGATCTGATTCATCAATTTGGAATTGAAGCTGAAACCTATACCGTAACTGCGGTAATTAAAGATTTTCCTGAGAATTCTCACCTGAGAATTTCTGCTCTCACTTCCTTTGATAATCCCATTGAATATGAAAGCACAGCCTGGGCCTATCTGAAGCTTGATCCTTCAATGGAGCCTGCAGAGATGGAGAAAAATCTGAAGGCTTTTATTGAGAGTAATGTGACTGAGTCCTATGCCAACCAGATCCAGCCCTGCCTTCAGCCTGTTGGAGACATTCACCTTCATTCCCACCTGGCAAGGGAGATTCAGCCAAATGTTCGTTTCAGGACCGTATTGATAGTCATGGTAGCAGGTATGCTGGTTTTTGTGCTGGCATGGTTCAATTTCACCCTGCTCTCCTATAGCAGGAACCAGCTTCAGATTCAGAAACTGGTGATACAATGGCAAATGGGTGCCGGAAGGGCTGTTTTTTTCAGGCAATTCCTTGCTGATAATCTTTTTGTTGGCAGCATCGCCTATATTTTTGGTGTGGTACTGGCCCTTCTTGTAGCTCCATTGATGGAAAATCAGGGCGATACTTATATGTTCAAGGATCCTATGGTCATTGTGCTCTCCCTTGTTATACTCCTGATTTTTATTGCAGTTGGTACCCTGGTCACCTCTCTGATTTCAACGGGAAAACTATACAGGCATCTTCAAATCAGGCACCTCTCCAATAAACCGGGAGCTCCACCGGTTCATAGCGGTAAGAACCTCTTTATCAGATCTATGATTGTGCTGGAATTTATCATCACCTTTGTACTGCTGTCCAATTTGATAACGATCTCCCGGCAAACCTCTTATGCCATGTCTCAGCAACTCGGGGCATCTAATCGGGAAGCCATCCACCTCCATAGTCTTCACAGGGAAATTGTCAACAATTTTGAAGTTTTCAGGGACCGCATGATGGAAAGTCCACATATCACAAATGTAACCGCCAGCTTGGAAGAACCAACCGGACAGACCCAGGATGCAAACACATTTCAGATAGACGGTTTAGACGAGGGCGAAAAACAACTGTTTCTTTTTCCGGTGGATCAGGAATTCCTTCGTTTTTATAATTTGAAAATTCTTTACGGATCAGACTTCCCGGCCTATTACAATCCTTCTGATTCAATAGAGTATTTTGTTCTGAATGAAACTGCTGCCAAGATGGTTTCCGATAATCCGCAGAATCTCATTGGCAGGGAGTTAACTCTTAACTTCCCCCATCCTGATCTTATATGGCCGGGTCCCATTACAGGCATTGTGGAAGATTTTCATTTATCGGGCCTCGATTATGAAATCAGCCCCATGGTGATCTTCCCCAAATATGCCTGGCTCTGGTGCTTCTCCATCATGCCGGCCGGCTTTCCTGAACCGGCCCTGGAACATCTAAGGTCTGTGTGGGATGACTTATTCCCTTCTTATCCTTTGGAGTACTATTTCTCCTCATCACTTATAGAACAACTCTACGAATCAGAGCTTACACAAATAAAGTTATTGCTCATTTTCAGTGTTTTATCCATCATTATCTCAGGTCTGGGTCTTTTCGCCCTGAGTGGATTCTTCATGCAACAAAGAATTAAGGCGGCCGCACTTAAAAAAATTAACGGGGCAAGAATACATCAGGTACTCTTTCCGGAACTTTTTTACTACCTCTGGCTGGCTATTCTATCTTCAGTACTCTCAGTTCCAATCTCTCTGTTCCTGATGGAGCGATGGCTGCGCAATTTCAAATACAGATCTGACATTCCGTTCTGGGTATTCCCGGCCTGTGCGCTGGTACTTATTATTTTCAGCTGGATGGCAGTATTTTACCACACCATACGTCTGGCCAGAATAAATCCGGTAGAATTTATTAAAGAACAGTGATATGGATCGTGCATTTACATACCAGCCACAAATACAAGAGATTCCCAAAATCAGGGAGGACCTCGATTTTCTGAGTAAGGAGTGGGGCCTTCCCGAATCTGAGATCAGGCAGATCCTGGTGATCATTGAAGAATTATTTTCTAATATCGTTCGCTATGCCTTTGAAGAAAATCAAAAACATCCTATAGATATCAGGCTTGAACGTGCTGACTCTCATGTTGAAATTGAGATAATAGATGCAGGAAGGCCTTTCAATCCCCTGGAATATGAAAAAGGCCCGCTCTCAGACCCTGCTAGCTCAGATGCAGGTGGAATGGGACTGACCCTTATCAGAGCCTTCTCCAGTTCTGTCTTCTATCGGCGAAACTCCGAGAAAAATCACCTGAAAATTACCAAAACAGTTAAGGCAAAATGAGCAATATGACCTCTGACAGATCCCCTGAGCTAATCCAATCAGGTGCGGACAGGAACAAGTTCCTCATGCGAACCAACTTTATCCTGCTGGCGGCTCTGATAATGATACTCTTTTTTGTACCTGTTATCCCCGTTAAAGACAGCTACTTAACACGTATACTGCTTGGTATTGTTGTTATAAGCGGATTATTTGCAGCCGATTTCTCCAGGACCGCTTTCCGGATGCTGGCAATTTTCGGGTCCCTGGTTCTCATTATTACTTTTCTGGACCTCGTATTCCCTGAATCACGCAATCTCGGCGCAATTGTATTCATACTTAATACCCTCTTTTTTATAATGGTTACCATAGCGCTTGTTTCACATGTTTCCACTACCAAAAAGGTTTACGTATCCACCCTTCTGTGTGCAATTAACAGCTATCTTCTGATCGGTCTTTGCCTTTCCATCCTGTTTATGATTCTGGATCTATTTATCCCGGCCAGCTTCAGCCAACTGAACCCAAACGAAGAGGGTTTTTCCTCATTTGTATACTATGGTTTAGTCACTCTTACCACACTGGGTTATGGTGATATTTCACCCAGCACAGCCCTGGCGAGATCCCTTTCAACCTTTACCGCCCTCACTGGGCAACTCTATCTGGTGATCATTATGGCTATAATAATTGGGAAATTCTTAAATAAAAGAAAGGATGCAGAGTAAGCCCCTGCTGCAGAAATCATTGTGTACTTTCTACAATTTGAAACGAGTCTAATCATTTTTAATACATTTTTGGTTAAATTCGCTTATTCATTTTTTTTTACTTCAATAATCCAACTATATGTTAAGAGATAAAGATTTCTCGAAATGGCAGCTCTGGTCACTGGTGATTCTTCGCGTTGCCATTGGATGGCACTTCCTCTATGAAGGGATTGTCAAGCTATTAAACCCCAACTGGTCCTCCCTTGGGTACCTGATGGATTCGAAAGGGCTTTTTGAAGGAATGTTTCATTCCATAGCCTCGAACCCTGCCTTGCTGAATGTAATGGATTTTCTGAATATGTGGGGACTGATCCTTATTGGAGCAGGATTGATTGTGGGACTTTTCACAAGAATAGCTTCCATCGGAGGCATTGTTCTGCTGGCTTTTTATTACCTCTCCCACCCTGCCATTATCGGGGTGAACTTTGCCATGCCCACAGAGGGAAGCTACCTGTGGGTTAATAAAAACCTGATTGAATTGCTTACACTTTGGGTAATAGTGCTGTTTCCCACCTGGAAAACTATTGGGATGGACCGATTTCTGTTCAATAAGAAATAGATGACTGATATGACTGATAAAGATAAAAATGCAGGCGGTGGCAATATGAACCGCAGAGATGTACTTAAAGGCCTGGCCACAGTGCCGGTACTGGGGGCCATGGCCTATGGCACCTGGCGAAAAACCAGGCAGGAGCACATTCGCAGCCATAAGCTGGCCAAAGAACTCAATATGAGTGCTGGTGAAAAAGAATACACCCCGTTTAAACATGACGGTGATACAATCAGGATAGGAATTATTGGTTTCGGTATCCGCGGAACTCAATTAATGCAGGCCGCTGGATTCGTTCAGCCTGCAACCATTGAAAAATGGAAAGTGGCTGAAGCCAATGACTCCAGTAACAACCGCTATTCCAACTTCCTGGAACAGGATGACCTGAATATCCGTGTCACCGGAGTATGCGACCTTTTTGATGTCCATGCAGAGAATGCCATGGCTGCTGCAGCCAATATTGGCAGAGAGAGTGTCGGGGGACAGATGGGTCCTGCGGTTAAGCGATACAGGACCTACCAGGAGATGCTGGCCTCGGATGATATTGATGCTGTCATTATTGCCACACCCGACCACTGGCATGCTCAGATGACTATAGACGCTGCCTTCGCCGGTAAACATGTCTATGCAGAGAAAGGGTTTTCTCTTACCATGGAAGAAAACTATACCATTCGTGATGCTGTGAAATCCAGTGGCATAGTTTACCAGCTTGGGCACCAGGGGCGTCAGACAGAGAGTTATCTCAAGGCCAAGGAGGCCATTGATAAAAAGCTCATTGGGAAAATAAACCTGATTGAAGTATGTACCAACCGAAACTCTGCCAATGGGGCATGGGTTTATGACATCCATCCCGATGCAAACCCCGGCACCGTTGACTGGGCAATGTTTGAAGAGCCCTGCGAGGTGAAACACCCCTGGAGTCCGGAACGCTTCTTCCGCTGGAGATGCTGGTGGGACTATGGCACCGGCCTGTCTGGTGATCTGCTGACCCATGAATTTGATGCCATAAACCAGATCCTGGGCATGGGTATTCCTGCTTCAGCTTCTGCATCAGGAGGCGTCTATGTCTGGAACAATAAAGAGAGGGGTGACTATGTGAATGAAATCAGGGAGGTGCCAGATGTATGGAACGCGGTCCTGGAATATCCTGATCTAGATTTCAGTCTTCTTTACAGCGCTTCCCTTGGGAGCAACAACAACAGGGGAAAAACGATCATGGGCCACGATGGAATGATGGAATTTGGAAATACGCTGACCGTGTATGCCGATCGTCAGAGTACCAGATATGCAGAACAAATCAAAAGTGGTTTGATTGATCCTGAAGTTCCCATTTATACTTATATTCCCGGACGTAAAAATGTTGATACTGTTGCCACAGCCACCGAACAGTATTTTGCTGCAAGGGGACTGCTATATACCTACAGGGGCGGACGCAGGGTTGATACTACTCACCTTCATATTGCTGAGTGGCTCCAGTCTATTCGTGAAGGAACTCAGCCCAGCTGTAACATCGACCAGGCATTTGAGGAAGGCGTTGCTGCAGCAATGGGGATTATGGCGCAGAGAGAACACCGCGCTGTATTCTGGGATAAGGAAAAGGAAGAGATTGTAAAGGCTTAATCACCCTTATTCCTCAAGCATTCCGCGATCATTCAAGTCCTGGAAAATTTTCCAGAGCTTGTGGATTTCGCTGAAGATTGCCAATTCGGTGCAATTTTGATCGCATACCATTTGCCTGGAAAGGAAGCGCATGAACTCATCAAGTTTAGCTCCGCTAAGACCTGTGATTTCCGAGATATTTTCCGGGCCTATAATGGCTTCGAATTGATCTTGCTTATCATGGTTCTTTTTCAGCCAGTAGACCTTTCGGGCCGACTTGGCATGCTTGCTAAAGTTATAATAGAAAAATGATACCGGGGAAGTTAATAGCAAACCCGCACTTTTCACGGCTTTTTCGTCCATTTCTACTGGAACTTTTTCCGGATCCTGTTGAGGGAGGCCCAGGGAGGCTCCCAGAGTCTGTTGCACGGGCATGTCAATAAATGCTTCACGAAAATCTTCATAGGTAGCACCCCATTCAAAGATTCTGGCTTCCTCCAGCTGATAAAGTCTTCTTTTTATTACAATATGTAGTATTTTTTGCAACTCCGCTACCGGAATAAGTGTATCACGAAAAGCAATATTCCGGATCAGCAAGGTGTCGGACAGATGAACAGCCTGTCGAAAAATGCCCAGGCTGTCTGTAACATCCCCCTGATGTGTATTTATATTAATTACATGGGTGGCAGGTACAGGGATATACATATCGTCATATACAATTGCGGAAAGTAGAAACACCGTATCTGCAGTTTGTGCATGTAAGTGTTGTTTTACCGGCAACAGAAAGCAGAAGAGCAGGAGTATGCAACGAGGGGACATATTATAAAAATATCCAATAATTTCCGGAAAATGTCCCATTTAACATACCTTAACCAATAAGCATTTTATAATATACCTGCTTGATGAACCAAATTAATAGAGATATGTTTATTGATAGTAAACTGCGAAATATGAGCAATATTGTATTCCTGGATCTTAAGACCATTGGAAAAGTAGATAACCTGAAGCTTGTTTCCAAACTCGGTAATTTTGAAAGCTATGAAAGCACCGAACCCGAGCTGGTGGTAGAACGATGCATGGGAAAAGAGATTGTCATCGTAAACAAAGTGGAACTGACCGGGGAAGTGATGAAACAACTGCCTGATCTTAAACTTGTTTGTGTTGCCGCCACGGGAGTAAATAATGTTGATCTGAATTACGCTGAGAACAACGGAATAGAGGTTAAAAATGTGACTGGATACTCAACCGATTCAGTAGCACAACTTACCTTTACCATGCTGCTCTATCTTGTGAATAAACCATACTATTACGATACTTATGTTAAGAGCGGAGCCTATTCCAGGAGTGCTTCATTCACCCATCACAACGAACCCTTCTGGGAATTAAAGGGAAAACGATTGGGAATCATAGGCTTGGGAACTATTGGGAGGCAAGTGGCAAGAATTGCAGAATCCTTCGGTATGGAAGTAATCTTCTACTCAACCACCGGCAGGAACAACCATATCAGCTATAAAAGATTTGAACTGGAAGATTTGCTGATAAGCTCAGATGTGGTCTCCATCCATGCACCGCTGAATAATCAAACCCGTGATCTGATCACTTATGACCGGATGAAACTGATGCGGCCATGCGCCATCCTGCTCAACCTGGGAAGAGGCGGGATTGTTAATGAAATAGACCTTGCAAAGGCCCTGAATGAAAACATAATAGCTGCAGCAGGCCTCGACGTGATGGAGCAGGAGCCCATCAACGCCGACAACCCGATGCTTAAACTTTTTGATAAGGATAAGATCCTGATCACTCCTCATATGGCCTGGGCCTCAAAGGAGTCCAGGGAACTCCTTGTGGAAAAGATAGCACGTAATATTGAGGTCTA
>CAYWGP010000123.1:0-7631 GCA_964458155.1 uncultured Bacteroides sp. | reverse complement strand
GGTTAATCAGTCCACCCCTGTCCAGTTCCGCCAGGATCCCCATAATCCCGCCGGCCCGGTTCACATCCTCCACATGGTAGCTGGAGCTGGGTGCCACTTTACATAATACCGGAGTATTAAGTGAGAGACGGTCCATATCTTTCATAGTGAAGTCCACCTCTGCCTCATGGGCTATGGCCAGCAGGTGCAGAACCGTATTGGTGGAGCCCCCCATAGCTATATCCAGGGTCATGGCATTTTCAAATGCTTCATAGGTCCCGATGGAGCGCGGTAGTACTTTCTCGTTCCCCTCTTCATAATAGGAACGGGTGCTTTCAATTAGATGCTGAGCTGCATTTCTAAAGAGGTTTTTCCTTTCCACGTGGGTGGCCACAATGGTTCCGTTTCCAGGCAGGGCCAGACCGATGGCCTCATTCAGACAATTCATGGAGTTGGCAGTAAACATGCCTGAACAGGAACCGCAGGTAGGACAGGCCAGTTTTTCAATACGCGCCATCTTTTCATCACTGACGCTTGGATCAACCGCCATGACCATAGAATCCACCAGGTCCAGGGCTGTGTCGCCATCCCTCCCGGCCTCCATGGGTCCGCCCGATACAAAGATCACCGGGATATTCAGCCTCATAGCCGCCATTTGCATACCCGGGGTGATCTTGTCACAGTTGGAGATGCAAAAAATGGCATCCACCTTATGGGCATTGGCCATATACTCGATGCTGTCGGCTATCAGGTCCCGTGAAGGAAGCGAATAGAGCATGCCATCATGACCCATGGCAATTCCGTCGTCAATGGCGATAGTATTGAACTCTGCAGCAAAATAGCCAGCCTCTTCAAAGATTTGCTTCACCTCCTGTCCAATATGGTGCAGGTGGGCATGACCGGGGACAAACTGGGTAAAGGAGTTGGCAATGCCAAATACCGGCTTCCCAAACTGACTTTCCTTCATTCCATTGGCACGCCAGAGGCTCCTTGCTCCTGCCATTCTGCGTCCCATGGTACTTGTATGGCTCCGATACTGAATCTTCATTGCTTTCTGCTTATCTTCATTAAAAAAGCCATCCTCTATCCTGAGAATGGCTATATGTATTTATCTGCAAAATACCACCCTCAGGCCAACCCTGGATCGATCACCAGCACTAGCACCACGAGTAGAATATGCAGAATGTTGTTTAGCATTGTTTTAAAACATCGTTCAAATATAGAGATAAATTTAATTCGCAAGGTCAATTCCTTAAAAAAATAACGATTTATTAAGGTTTGAGGTCTTCTTCTTCCGATTCGGAAGGCAATTCAAGAATTTCTCTGGATTCCGGTGCATCCAGAGTTTCCACCGTACGCAGCTTTCTTTCTATCTGGCTGGTCCGGGTAGTTTGTAGTTTATCCAGGGTGCCGCTTGCAGTATCCAGCTGCTTTCGCACCTTCCGGAGTTGATCCGAAAAAGTAGCAAACTCAGCCTTAACAGCCCCCAGAACCTTCCAGACCTCACTGCTTCTTTTCTGTACAGCCAGGGTACGGAATCCCATCTGCAGGCTGTTCAGCAGAGCAGACAGGGTGGTGGGTCCTGTGACAGTAATCCTGTGGTTTCTCTGAAGCGTTTCAAAAAGTCCGGGGTGCCTTAGGACCTCGGCATAGAGGCTCTCAACGGGCAGGAACATAATTCCAAAGTCGGTTGTATGTGGCGGGTCCAGGTATTTTTCACTGATATCTTTGGCAAAACCTTCCACCGATTTTATCAGTATTTTCTGAGCCGCCTCGATTTGTTCCGGAATCCCCCGGTCATAGGCTGCCAGCAGTAATTCGTAGGATTCTATGGGAAACTTTGAATCCACCGGCATCCATACCTCTTCGTCGGTATTCTTCCCCGGCAATTTGATAGCATACTCCACATTCGCCTGACTTCCCTTTTTTGTGGCCACATTTTTCCCATACTGATCGGGTGTCAGGATTTGTTCCAGTATATTTCCAAGCTGATACTCGCCCAGCACTCCCCTGGTCTTCACGTTGGAAAGTACCTTTTTCAGGTCCCCTACCCCGGAAGCAATGGTCTGCATTTCTCCAAGCCCCTTGTGCACCTGTTCCAGCCTTTCGCTCACCTGTTTGAAAGACTCTCCCAATCGTTTCTCAAGTGTAGTCTGTAACTTCTCATCAACGGTCTTGCGCATCTCGTTGAGCTGCTTTGTATTGTCATCACGAATACTCAGCAGTTGCTTTTCGATAGTCTCCTGGATGCCCTTAGTGCTTGAAGCAAACTTCTCTTCGAATGACCGGAGGGACCTGCTTAGTTCTTCCCTGTTTGTTTTTGCACTTTCCTGGTTCTCACGCCGGTTGCGTTCAAATTCATCCTTCTGGGTTCTTTCACTCTTTTCAAGAACTGTTTCAAACCTCAGAATTGAATTTTCAACCTCTTTCAATTTGGATCCGGCATCGCCCGATCCCCTCTTCCGTAATGCAATCACCATATTTACAATGGCAAGCAGTATAAGTACACCCAGCAAGATTTCTGTCATGTTACCAGCTTTTATTCTTTAAAGATAGCACAATCGGAAAAAAGATAACTTTGTTATATGGCGGAAGAGAAGAAACGCTTTATATACAGCCTGGTTTTTCCCGGTTTCTTCCTGTTGCTCATCTGGCTGGTGGCATTCTTTGAGTTCAGCATGGAACTCTCCTTTGCGCATGGAGGTGTCTACCCCAGGAAGTGGAGCGGACTGCAGGGGATCCTCTTCTCCCCTCTTATCCACGGTGGATGGAAGCACCTGATAAACAACGCTATGCCGGTTTTTTTGCTTAGTCTGGCACTTTTTTACTTCTATCGCGATATTGCCTACAAGATCTGGTTACTGATCTATTTCATGGGAGGGATTCTGCTCTGGGGTGTGGGAAGAGAAGCCTATCATATTGGTGCATCCGGACTGATCTACGGGCTGGCTGCCTTTCTCTTTCTGAGTGGCATTATCAGGCGGGTGAGAAGTCTGACCGCCATCTCTCTGCTGGTGGTCTTCTGGTATGGAAGCATGTGGTGGGGACTCCTGCCCATTGATATTGATGTTTCTTTCGAGGCCCATATTACCGGTGCCGTATCAGGACTGGTCCTGGCCGTCGTCTACCGCGATCAGGGACCATTGCCTGAAAAATCAGAACTGGAAGATGAAGAGGAGGATCAATCTGAAGAAGAGGCCAGCCATTGATCCTTCAGCAGGGCATAGAGATGTTCATCCATCAGTTTACCCTCTTTCATTACCGCTTTCCTGTGAATGGCTTCATGTTTAAATCCGTTTTTTTCAAGTACCCGCATGGAAGAGGGATTGTTTTCGTAAATGCAGGCAAAAAGTCTGAGCCAGGATCCTTGCGTGAAGGCATAATTCACCATCGCAGCCACAGCCTCGCTCATAATCCCCCTGCCCCAATGGGCCTCAGACAGCCAGTATCCAATCTCACAGTTATAGCGGTATACATCTTTGAGGCCATGGAGCCCGATGCCCCCTGAAGCTTCACCATTCAGCTCAATGGCAAGGATCACATCCTCCCTGTTCTCACCTACCATGTTCAGCCACCTCTTTGCATCGGGGAGTGTATAGGGATAAGGGAAACCATCCCGCAGGTTGGAAGCCACCCGGGGATTGTTTGCATGTTTAACCAGGGATGGAGCATCATCGGGGTGCCAGGGTCGCAGGGTGAAGTTCTCCAGCTTTATTACAGGAAGTTGCATCTGCCGAATTTACAAAACACGCTGCATTTATATAGTTATTATACTAATTTTACGCGGTTTATCGAATAATATGTTTCTGCTTAAGCTATATGATAAGAATCCGGATCAAAAGCAGATCGACAGAATTGTTGAGCTGCTTCGCGACGGTGGTGTGATCATTTATCCTACGGATACGGTCTATGGTATGGGTTGCGATATTACCAAAGCCAGGGCAGTGGAGCGTGTTGCCCGGATCAAGGGTGTCAAACCTGAAAAAGCACAGTTTTCATTTATCTGTTCCAATCTGAGCCACCTGTCCGATTTTGCGAGGCATGTGGACAACTCTACTTTCAAACTGATGAAATCCTACCTGCCGGGTCCCTATACCTTCATCCTTACCGCCAGCAACCAGGTGCCCAAGTCAATCAAGCAAAAGCGCAAAACTGTGGGAATCAGGGTCCCCGATAACAACATTATCCTGGAGATTGTACGTCAGTTGGGCAACCCCATTCTCACGACCTCCCTGAAAGAGGACGATGAGATTCTTGAGTACCCCACCGATCCGGAACTCATTGCCGAAGAGTACGGAGATTTAGTAGATGCTGTGATTGACGGAGGGTACGGGGGTATTGTGCCATCGACCATAATCGATTGCAGCGGCGATGAGCCTGAACTTATCAGGGAAGGACTTGGAGAAGTTGATTTTTAGCCTGAATAAAGTCCCACAAGAATAATCCCCCGATAGAGCGACCAGCCCCCATATACAATCAGGACAATCATAAGAATCAGGGTACTGTATCTTTGCAGCCAGACTTTAATTTTGGCGAATACAACTTCAACTACATTCCTGAAAAGCAGGTAGATTACAACAGGAAATAAAACCCCCAGGGAAGCAATTAAACAAAAAATTAGTAGCAAGTTTACTTCCTGCCAGGAGCTAAGTCCGCCAGCAGCGATCACTACAGCACCTGAGGCTACCATGGCAGCATTCTTAAAATTCACAATCGATAGAAATAAGCCCACATTCATTGCCTGCCTTGGGCCGTAGGTATCCACTTTCTCCATCCACCTGGGTGGAGCTTTCGCTTTCCCTTTTTCAGGAAGATCCCTGGCAATCAGGATGCTTATCAGAAGAAACAGGGACCCAAGGCCAATCCGGATCCAACCCGATACCGGAGTGGGACCGCTGGTATAGTGATTCAAGCCGGGACTGATTAATATAAGGCCACCTACCAGAAACAGGCCAATAAACCAGCCTGACAGAAATGAATAAGCATTTGGAAGTGCCCTGGGTGTCATAAGCAAGATCATCAGGGCCAGAATTGTCATCGGACTGGCAGCAACACCTAAGGCGATGGGCAATGAAAGGCTAAAGGCACTAAACATGTATTAAAAAGTCGGAATAGTGATTGTTGGGAATCTGCAGCAAGCTGTCACCCGTCATTGGCATATCGGTAATTGTCGGGCGGTCTGTGTATTTTCCCGAAGCACCGACAGAGCCCACACCTGTGGAGGATGCAATACTACCTCCCGCGTTCACACTTGTTTCCATGGAATATCCGGTAACCAGCTTCCCCACATCCAGTAAGATGGGAAGATCCAGGTAGCGCACCATGATAATATTCAGAAACATTTGTTTTTTCCAGGATTCTGCCAGAACAGTACTGTAGTCCAAACGGTCGCTGCTAATCTTTTTTGGACCGATGGATCCGCAGGCGCTTCCAAGCAGAGGGAGGATCACAGCCATTGCCACAAATCTGATTAGCACATTTCTAACTTTCATATAGTCTAAGTCAGATTTGAATTTATTCGGTAGCCTCCTGGATAACAAAGTCCGCTTCTTTCAGGTCGGGCCTGTGAGCAATATGAGTCACCTGCATCCTGGTCTGTGAGTTGTCATCCAAATTCTCAGTATTGATCTTCATGGCCTGGATTTTGCCTTTTGCACCTGCAATGGACTGAAAATCGGAAAGTTTGGTAATGCTGGTGCTTGCTCCCTTGTCATCAAACAACTGAATTCTGACCAGGTGATAGCTACCTTCCTCCACCAGGAATTTACCATTCATCCCATTTGAATCTGAATGGTCACTTATCTCAAGGCTATAGCAGTTTTTCCCATCCACTTCCTGCATTCCCTCCAGACCATAGCTTAAACCTTCGCGAACAAGAGAAGTTAAGTTCGAGAGTATTAAGTTGGAGCCTACCTGTTCCATGTTTTCAGGAGTTGCCCTCATTTTTCTGGTTTTTCCATTGGCAGGAGTAAAGACTTCGATCACTCCTGTTTCTCCCGGAGTATTCGTAATTACCACCTTGATCCCTTTTGCCCGCTCCGGCTTTTGCATGACCATCCTGGTTTTTTCAACCTCCCCAAACTTAGCCATAAGTATGTCATAGGCCTTTTCTTTGACCCGGCCTTTATCATCGGTGGTACTTATGTCCATCGAGAGCTCCATTTGATCTGTCATCATTTGATCAAGGGCCCTGGTGAAAATGGCCTTTGGATCATCCTGAGCCAGACCGGGCAGGGTCAGGGCAATCAACAGAAGAAGCAAGATGCTTCTAATCTGTTTATATGAACTTATAATTGTCATTTGTCTAAGAACTTGGGTTTTGTTAAGATTACTATGGCCGGAACCAGCACCAGTGCACTGATCAGGCATATGGTAATTGATATCACAATTAAAGCACTAAAATAGCGCATTGGTGCAAAATAAGACAAAGATAATGCCAGGAATCCGATGATAACCGAGACTGCATTAAAGAATATTCCCCTGCCGGTTGTGCGAAGAGTGATACTTGCTGCCTCCTTATGATCCATTCCTCTAGCACGTTCAGTTTTAAAGCGCCAAAGAAAATGAATGGTATAGTCGACCCCGATCCCGATCATTATGGAAGAAAGCAGGGCGGTGGCAATATCCAGGGATATCCCCAGAATACCCATTAAGCCAAACAGGACGATGATTGCAATGGAGAGTGGTACGCTTGAAAGGATCCCGGCCTTGGGTGACCGGAATATGAAGGATATAATTATGAAGATTATTATCATGGCAAAGATCAGGGATTTTATCTGACCGCTGACCACTATATCGGCCAATTCTATTTTTGTAAGGGCAGTTCCCGTTATAAAACGAAGGTTAGGATCGTCCTTTGTCATTTCCTGGAGCGTGTTCAGAAGGTTCTTGCCCGCACTGTTGCTCCCGTCTGTGAGGCTGACAATCATGCGCGCATACTCATAGTTATAATCTATAAATTGCTCCACCGCATCTTCATTACCCCCCATGGCAAATATTTCTATGAACTGGTAGGCCTCGTCTGCCGTTTCCGGAATTTGATTGTAGCCCTCCTCGCTGGGATCATAAAATCCCTTGCTGAGCTCTTTGACAAGGGTGACCGGTGAATTTACATTTCCCACAGCCGGCTGCTTTCTGATCACCTCCTCGTAGTGCTCCATCCGCCTTAAAATATCCGGTTGGAGCACATCTCCCTCGAAGAGAATGGAAATAAACTGGGCCCCTCCAAACTGATTGTTAATAAGCTCCGTAGAACGTCGGACTTCCGATTTACCCAGGAAGTATCCCTCGATGTTGGTATCAACATTAACCAAAAAAACACCCATGGTACCCAGCACAGCGATTATTACCGAAATAGCAACTGTATATTTGGGATGATAGCTTACCCACCTGCTAAACCTTTCGAGCCAGCGGTCTGCAAGAGCTGCTTTTTTTGGTTTAATACTGGCAGCGTGAGCCTTCACCTTAAAATAGGAAAGCATGGCCGGTACATACCAGAGACTCAGGACCAGTGCAAAAGCTATTCCCACCGATGTACTTACACCCAGTTGAGCAGCAGGGATCATGCTATGGGTTAGCAATCCAAGCACACCAGCGATGGTGGTCAGGCCGGTGATAATAATCGGGCGCTTCAAATCCACATAGATCCTTTT
>CAYWGP010000122.1:0-1891 GCA_964458155.1 uncultured Bacteroides sp. | reverse complement strand
AACAGCGAAAGAAAATGCATGAGCAGTTTTTGCGCAATTTCAAGATCAATACCGGTACAGAGATAGCTATATCGGTAAACGACCGCTTTCTGCAAAAGGCCTTCTCCCATATCGAGGAGCATCTGCACGATGACCAGTTCGGCGTGGAGAAGCTCAGCAAACTGTCGGGCATGAGCCGTAAACACCTGAATAATAAGATCAAGTCGCTGACCAGCCAGACCACCAATGAACTTATACGGAGTTTCCGCCTGCGGAAAGCAGCTTATCTCATATCTGAGAAAGGTCTTTCCGTATCGGAAGCCTGTTACGAGGTAGGGTTCAACAATCTTTCCTATTTCAGCAAGTGCTTTGCTGATTTCTATGGAACCAGGCCTTCCGAGTATCACAAATGAACCATGCCTTCCCTCGGGTGCTGGTGTGAAAGAAAAGCAGGTAGATGCTACCTGATTTCCACACCCATTTCACGTTGCTTCGCAACGCAAAAAGAGTGCATCCAAGGATTCTACATCAAAACCCTTCACCTCTCCCTTTCCAGGTTTTATCGAAAGGTTCACTGTATCTATAAGGGATTGATTATGAATAGCATTAGGACCAAAGCTATCTTAACATAATCCAGGTACATTATAGGGCAATGCCAGCAAATTGCGCTCAGAACCTCTGATAAATATAAAACCTGAAATAGGCAGTGCGCGGAATAAAGCATTGGAAGTAAACAAAGGTCACCCCAACTTGATCTTCCAATTTGGAATATCAAGTTATCGAACTCCTCTTTGATCACATTTTGTGAACTTAAAAGATCAAGCTCAATTCAGGTTGCATAAACCACTACTTTCTGAAAATATAAAGCTGGTTACGTTGCACGGCAGTAGCATGATATATCGTGCCTCCGCAGGGCATGCTCACACGTATATCAACCTTTTCATGGTCAGGAAGTCCGAAATAGGCAATCGCTTCATAGCCGCTGGCATATCCATTTGAGACCGTAATGATGCGTGATGCGATCCTCCAGTCTTCATTTCCAAGCTTACCCTGGGTATAAATATCCACCCTGGCATCCACACCGTTCCGGTTGGGACCTTCTTCAAGTTCAAACTTTACTGCCAGGTAGTGCTGTGCTCCGGGTGTTTCATTTTTCAATAATACGGATGGAGCTGCTGTCAGCCATTCAGGACCAAAAAAATCGAGACGCCCGTCCCGGTCAAAATCTCCAAATGGCCCGCAGGCCCAGTAACCATTTCCTTCTTTTATGTTTGAGTCCACTGGTTTGTCAAAGTGTGGAATTCCATCCAGGATCCCTTTGTTCCGGTATACAAATTTGTTTCCAGAGGTGGCCAGTATATCCACCATACCATCATTGTCAATATCCTGAAGCTGAATATTGGGCGTCCTTCTGGAAGGTTGTTCCATTTTGGATTCTTTGGTAATATCCCTGAGAATAGGATTTCCACTTGCATCATTTCCTTCGTTAAGGAATACAAAAATCTTCTGCTTAACGGTATCTAAATCAAGGAAATGCTGTCCCATTACTATATCCATATCCCCGTCATTATCCAGGTCGCCCAGATCTGCTGCGCATGTCCAGTATCCGTCGGCACTGGTGCCTGGAAGCTGGTATTTCTGAGGAACCATCTGATAGACTTCCTCACGAAATGTACCGTTCCTGTTATTTATGAACATCCTGCAGCTATGTGCGAAGAAGATATCCGGCCAGAGGTCTCCGTTCATATCTCCTACAAATCCTCCTAATCCGTACAAGCCTTTACGAAAGCCATGTGGAAAACCTGCCTCGGAGGTAACATCTTTAAACACCAGGTTCCCTTTGTTCTCCATCAGTCTGGAATTTCCACCTGAAATGCTGTCCAACACCCAATCTTCCTGCATAAAGAGATCC
>CAYWGP010000121.1:0-3323 GCA_964458155.1 uncultured Bacteroides sp. | reverse complement strand
ATGCAGCAGCTGGAATACCTGTGGAAGGCTCCTTCCATGGCTTCCTGGGACAGGGAATTCCAGGCTGGCTCCTGTAATGAGGTGCAGGCACGTTTCTTTACTACCAAACCCGTAGAGGAATTGTATGATACGGATAATGATCCCTGGGAGCTCAATAACCTGGCCGGTGATCCGGAATATGCCGACCTTCTTGAGGAGATGAGAATGGCAAGTCTGGACATGGCCATTTCCATGTATGATGCCGGATTTATTCCGGAAACAGACAGAAGTATACGGGCCGGCGATGTACCAATTTATGATTACGTGAGAAGCGAAGAAGTACCGTATTTGGAGATTCTGGATGCTGCATATATGGCTTCAGAGAAGCTTACGGCGTCCCTGGGCAGTCTGCAGTCCATGCTCGAAAACGACGATAGTGCCATCCGTTACTGGGGTATTTATGGATTGCTTTTGCTGGGAGAAGATGCTTCACCTGCTTTAGCGGAGGTCGAGGAAGCTGCATTTGACGAATCCTGGAACGTGAGTGTGGTGGGAGCAGAAATCCTTTACAGGCTGGGCATGAAAGCCAGATCCATTGAGGCCTACCAGAGACTGCTGGAATGTGACCAGGACATGATAAGAACTTTGGCACTGGCCAGTATCGAAAACATCGGGGGTACTTCGGAAGAGTTCCTGGACATATGCAAATCCATCCCGGCAAATTATACAAAACCGGGAAACCAGTACGACGTAAGAGCTTATAAGGGGCTATTGATAAAATGGGGTGTTGATCGCAGCAGCATTTAAACCTTTAAATCCAGCAACCAGGAGATCCAGGCTTCCACCCCCTCACCGGTTCTGGCCGACATCTCCATAATATGGAGGTGGGGATTTACGGAAAGTGCATATTTCTTTACCAGCTCCATGTCAAAATCCACATGGGGCAGCAGGTCCGTTTTATTGATAATGCAGGTATGGGCATGTTCAAACATGGTGGGGTACTTCAGGGGTTTGTCATCTCCTTCCGTAACACTGATAATAACGACCCTGTTCTTCTCACCCAATTCAAAAAGTGAGGGACAGACCAGGTTTCCAACATTTTCGATGAAGAGAATGCTATCCTCCTGCACTTCCAGCTGATCAAGAGCCTGCCTGATCATCCCGGCATCCAGGTGACAACCGTTTCCTGTGTTTACCTGTACCACAGGGGTGCCGGTCTTATGGATCCGGTCGGCATCATTCATGGTCTGCTGATCCCCTTCAATTACAGCCACAGGCCGTCTTCCCTCAAGGGCCCTGATGGTCTTTTCGAGCAAAGTGGTCTTGCCAGAACCGGGTGAGCTCATCAGGTTCAATGCAAGCACCTTAAGTGCTTCGAAATACCCCCGGTTCCTGCTGGCAAGCAAATTGTTCTTACCCAGGATATCTTCCTCCACCCTGATAAGCCTCTGTTTCGAGCTATCATGACTGTGGTCGTGATTTTGATCATGGCCGTGATGGTGTCCATGGCTGTGAGGATGGTCATGGTCGTGAGGATGGTCATGGTCGTGATGGTGTCCATGGTCCTTGTTATGATCCGCTCCCGCTTCACCGGGGCGACTTATTCTAAGCGGATTGGTCCCGTTTCCGCATCCACATGTGTCACACATAATTATTCGTTTTGTTCAACCAATAAAGATTTTATCTGCAGCTCAGTTCCCTGTATAAGCCTAATTCCCTGCTCATTACACTCCGGGCAGTAAGAGAATACTCCCTCCGGTGTATATAGGTGCCTGCATGCAGGGCATTCAGCTACAGGTTCCACCCGGTTGATCCTGAACAGGGTCTCTTCAAGCATGGTTTCCCTGCTTGCAATCCCCAGGGCAAATTCCAGCGATTTGTATTCAATACCTGAATGTGTACCTATATCAAGCTCGACCTCGCTTACGCGATCGGCCGATGCCCTGGTGGCCTGATCAAGGACCAGGTCAACAATACTGATGGCAATGGAGAGTTCGTGCATTTTTCTGTAAGTTACATCAATTTCCTCCTGTGTGCCCCGATGGCCAGCTGCCCTGCAGCAATTCCCTGGTCGTTCACCGGTATCCCCAGGGGAAGATATACCTTGAAACGCTCTTTTTCAAGTTTATACATTACTTTTTCCGAAAGGAAACGGTTCTGAAAAGTGCCACCACCCAGTACAATCCGGTCCAGACCGCTTTGAGCCCTGATTTCCATGGAGAGTTCCAGGATCAGGCTGACAAGCATATGATGAAACCTTGCAGAAAGGCTACTAACACTGCTTCCCTGGCGAATATCTTCAACGAGTTCACGGATCATTGGAGCAAAGGAGACCTGTCCACCCTCTATCTCATAGGAATATGCTCCCTTTTCGCCCGGGTCGATGGCCGCTTCCAGCAACATGGGAGCCTCCGCCTGATAAGTGGAAAAGTAATTGAGCCCTGCAATGGCTGCCACAGCATCAAAGAGCCTTCCGGCACTGGAAACCAGGGGGGTATTGATCCCTTTTTGAATCAGGGCTGTGATATTCTCCAGGTCCTCTCTCCTGAATTTGTTTATCAGTGGTATATCTAATTCGTATAATTCATCTCCAAAACAATGGTAAAGATAGGAGATGCCCATTCTCCAGGGCTCTCTGCTTGCTTTATCACCGCCCGGCAGGCGCAGGTATTCAAAATGGAAGAGGCGCTCAAAGTCATCATAAGCTGCTCTCATCACCTCGGCTCCCCACATGTTTCCATCACTACCTAATCCGCTGCCATCAAAACTGAATCCCAGCACCTCCCCTTCAAGCCCCTTACTAAGCATGCCCGAAGCAATATGCGCATGGTGATGTTGAACGGAAATATGTTCGATGTGCGGATTCTCTTCCACAAGTTTCCTCGCAAATCTGGTGGAAAGATAATCGGGATGAAGATCGCTGACCACAAGTTGTGGGGTAAACCTGAACAGCCTGCAGTAACGATCATAGGTTTCCTGGTAGAATTCAAGAGTTTCCAGGTTCTTCAAATCGCCTGTATACTGACTCATAAGTGCCAGATGCCCCCTGCCCATGCAAAAAGAGCCTGTTAGTTCGGCACCGGTACCCAGGATGCCTTCCAGATCGAAGCCAGTCCGGATGGGTGAAGGTGCATAGCCCCTGGCCCGTCTCAGCACTATGGGCACATCCCTGATAACTGCACTTACAGAGTCATCCACCCGCATAAAGATTTCCCTGTTGTAAGTAATAATCCCATCCACATAAGGGCTAAACTGTTCCCTGGCCTCTACATTGGATATGAGGATTGGTTCATTGGAGAAATTCCCACTGGTCATAACCATGGCTGAGCTTTGCAGCTGTTCGA
>CAYWGP010000120.1:0-9811 GCA_964458155.1 uncultured Bacteroides sp. | reverse complement strand
CCAATATGAATGCCTGTCTTTACTTCAGCCTGCTCCTTTGCCGGAACCAGGCTTGGCTGACCCATTACTTCTTTGGCTCCACAGGACAAAAGAAAAATCGTAGTAAAAATAATATAGTGTGCGGCTTTCATATTCCAGTTTTAAGCTTGGGCAAATATAGCAAATCTATAATATCCGGTTCAAGAGCAGCGGATACTCTCCAAGCAGACGGTCCTGCTCAGGAAAATACTTGATGTGAATAAATAAGATGGTCAGGGCCTTGCGTGGATTTCCTTAACTCCGTACCAGCTGTTGATATCCCCCCAGGGGATCAGTTCGGGTTTCTTAAAAGCCATCTGCACCGATTCAAGGGGCTCGCCCCTGATCTCCACATAGTCCAGGGAAGCAGGCTTCATCCTGGCCCGGATGGCCATGGCCAGTGTGGCCACCTCGTCTTTATGAAAGCCCATGATCTTTGCACCCACCATATCGGTGGCCAGGGGGTTAGTCCCTGCAATGATCAGATTGGTCTTGACCAGTTCCCCATCGGTGGGTCCGTTCCCTTCCATGGAGGTGGATGCGTCGATCACGGTTAATCCCGGGGGGCAGGCTCTGACCATGTCCACTATCTCAAAGGACACACAGGGGGAATTTCTTTCAAAGGCTTCGTTATGAATGCATGATCTTACGGAGCAGTAGGCACTGCCGGGATACAATCCTATCAGGTTCTTCATCCCGAGGGTTACCCTTGCCAGGACATGGGTTTTCATCATGGGCACCGAACAGAGCAGGTCGATCTCTGAAAGGGATTTGTGCACTACTATTTTATTGTATACAAAGGCATTGGGCACCTCAACCTCCACCATCTCACCGGTATGGAGATTGATCAGGGGGATTCCCAGGGACTCTGCCAGCTGGGTGTAACCCAGTTGATCGAAAACATACTGCTGCATGGGATCCAGGATTCCGGGATCTTTTGAAAAGTGAACCCCCTGTTCATCTGCGTTAAATCCCGGAGCTGCCGCCGATCCTTCCCCGATGCATACTTCTTTTCCGGCTTTGAGCATCATCTCCGCCAGAGCCCGGATAACTTCAGGCTTGGTAGTGCACCTGGGATCGGGGGCCACCAGGTTGGGTTTCAGCATTATCCGCTGCCTGTCCCTGGCCACTTCTTCGATGCCGCCCAGAAGATCAATGGCCTCTTGCACAGCAAGAGCAATATTGTCATCTCTGATTTTCACCACAGAAACCACCGGAGCCGGATCCGATAAATTGAAACCTGAAGCAATGCCCAGGGTGCCGACCGCGCCCGTGATCACAAATTCCCTGCGGGTAAAGTGTCTATGTGAGCTCATGATTGCAGTGTTTGGGTTACCGATCAAGTTACGACAGAAGCCATATACCAGTCAAGAAAATTCCTCCATATGATTGATTTATACCCTACTTCAGCAGTTCCTTCAGCTTGTTGTCAAGGTATTCGCCCCTCAGGCCCTTGGCAACAATAATACCATCCCCATCAATCAGGAAGTTTGCGGGAATGCCCATTACTCCGTACTGTGCTGCAGGAACCGACTGCCAGCCTTTCAGATCGCTCACATGGGATTCCCAAACCAGCTTGTCTTTTGCGATAGCGCCTACCCAGTCCTCTTTTCTCCGGTCCAGGGAGACTCCGTAGACTGTAAATCCATCCCCGTTCTGAAACTTTTTGTCCTTGAAATGATGATAGGTTTTTACAAGGTTGGGATTCTCCAGCCGGCAGGGGGAACACCAGGCGGCCCAGAAATCGATCAGGACCATCTTGCCCCGGAGGGAGGAAAGGGAGATCTTTTCGCCTGAAGGGGATTCAAAAACCAATTCGGGAGCGCGTTCACCGATATTGATCCCTGTCTTAATTCCATTCTGCTCCACTGCAACGGCTTCGGTCAGGGTTCCTTTTTCAGTCCTGCCGCTGCATGAAAGCAGGAAAAGGGATGTAAATAGCAGGTAGAATAGCGTTTTCATAGGTCAGGTATAGTTTAGCGGTGCAAAGTTAGGAAATTCTGTTTGATTAGGGTTCACGGCTAATGGAGGCGCCCAGCCGGTTGAGCCTTGCATCTATGTTCTCATAGCCCCGGTCAATCTGCTCTATATTGTAGATGGTACTGGTGCCCTGGGCCGACATGGCTGCGATAAGCAGGGCCACTCCGGCCCGGATATCTGGAGATGACATGATGGTCGACCGTAGCCTGATGTTATGATCCAGACCGATTACAGTGGCACGATGTGGATCACATAGGATAATCTGTGCGCCCATATCTATGAGTTTATCCACAAAAAAGAGCCTGCTCTCAAACATCTTCTGATGGATCAGCACACTGCCCTTTGCCTGGGTGGCGGTGACCAGTAAGACACTTAACAGATCGGGAGTCAGCCCGGGCCAGGGTGCATCTGATATAGTCATAATGGCACCGTCGATAAAGGTCTCGATGATGTAATGGTCCCGGGCAGGGATAAACAGGTCATCTCCACGTTTTTCAAGAGCAATTCCAAGTCGTTGGAAAGAGCCAGGAATAATACCCAGCTGCTCATGGGCCACATCTTTGATGGTAAGCTCAGATTTTGTCATGGCAGCCATTCCAATAAAACTTCCCACCTCGATCATGTCGGGTAATATGGTATGATCCGTTCCACCCAGGGAGTCCACACCATGGATGGTCAGAAGGTTGGAGCCAATGCCCTCAATGGTGGCTCCCATCCTGACAAGCATCTTACAGAGCTGCTGTATGTAAGGTTCACAGGCTGCATTATAAATAGTGGTCTTTCCCTCAGCCATAACACCTGCCATAATGATATTGGCTGTTCCGGTTACAGAAGCCTCATCGAGGTGCATATAGCATCCTTTCAGATTGGAAGCAGCGACCTTATAAAAGTTTTCTGCATGGTCAAAATCAAAAGTAGCCCCCAGTGCCTGGAAGCCCAGGAAATGTGTATCGAGCCTTCTTCGTCCAATCTTGTCCCCACCCGGCTTGGGCAGAACCGCTTTTCCGAAACGAGCCAGCAAGGGACCAAGGATCATTACTGATCCCCTGAGAGAGGCGCTCTGCTGAATATAGGCATCGGTCCTGAAATAGTCCAGGTCCACCTCTTTTGCACGAAAACGGTAAGAATTATCGCCAGCTTGCTCAATATCCACTCCAAGATCCCGGAGAAGCTGAATGAGTAAGAGTACATCCTTAATGCGGGGAAGGTTATGTATGGTAACAGTTTCGGAAGTCAGCAAAGTGGCACAAAGAATCTGAAGTGCTTCATTTTTGGCACCCTGGGGAGTGATCTCCCCATTCAGGCTTAGTCCTCCTTCAATGATGAACTTCCCCATAGAACAGGAATGTGCTGTCTAATGCTTATGCTGGTACTGTGAATGCTGGTGCTTGCCCTTCTTTCCTCCACCTTTTTTCTTGGGAGTAATAAGTGGACGGTTCTTGGCAAGAATATCTTTGGTTTCAGGCAGTTTAATTTCAGGATCTACTACCAGAACACCGCCTGAAAGGGTTTTCATATCGGCAAAAATCTCACTATCACTGACCGCTTCCCTGTTCCATGTGAGATAAGATTTTTTCATATGGTAGGCAATCATCTTCACCAGATCATCCTTTTCCTCACCCGCTTCCAGGGCAACTGCTTTTTCGATCATCAGTACGATGGAGCGGCCATAGTGCTTTTTGGCAATCCTGTGTTGAGCATAGGGTACCTTTTCCGGTTTGTTCTGGAGAGATTCTCTCTCCGGCCATGGATAGGGGGAATCAATATCCAGATCAAAATCGGCAATGATTGCCAGGTGATCCCAGAGTTTGTGTTTAAAATCGGCCACATCCCTCAGGTGTGGATTGAGGTTACCCATCACTCCTATCACAGTCCGGGCAGCCTTATTTCTTTCGTCACGATCCTCGATGGTCTTAAGATGGTTTACCATCTTCTGTATATTTCTTCCGTATTCGGGAAGGATCAACTTTTTCCGGCTGGAATTATAATCGTATGTCATTGTGATTTTAAAATAGATTTCTACAAAAGTACGCTTTTTTTCACTCAACCACCCTCAGCTTGGCGAATTTAAGCAGGAGCTGCTTGGTTCCGATGGGAAAAAGTACAGTGGCCTTGATATTTGAACCCGTGCCTTCCAGCTGATGCACCTCACCAATTCCAAAACGGGGATGTTCAACTCTGGTGCCGATTTTAATCATCCCGGGATCGGAAGGAACAAAATCCTTTGGAGGCTTTGAAGAAGCAGAGCTGGCAGCGGGCTGAGACCTGCTTACGGCCTGGTTCACATTGACCAATTTGCGGCCGCCTGCCTGGATCTGGCCTGGCTGTTTCCTTGTCTCCATTAACCTACGGTAGGTATCAGGCACAAACTTCTCTTTTTCGGCCCCGCCGGCAGCGTTTCCGGTAAGCACCGGGTAGAAATCAGGCGGTAGCTCCAGGTATCTGGAATCAACTTCTTTAATAAAACGGCTGGGGGAACAGGAGTTCTGAATGCCCCATTTATAGCGCAGTGCGGCATAGGTGATAATGGCGCTCTTTTCGGCCCGGGTAAGAGCCACATAAAATAGTCTCCGTTCCTCCTCCAGATCCTTTGGATTGTCTGTACTCATCTGGGAAGGGAACAACTCTTCCTCCACTCCCGCTATAATCAGGTGCTTGAATTCCAGTCCCTTGGCCGAATGGATGGTCATCAGGGTCACCTTATTCCGGTCCTCATCCTTTTCCTGATCCGCATCTGTCATCAGGGTCACTTCCTGCAGGTACTCGGCCAGTGTAAGGTCTCCTTCCCGATCACTGTCGTCTGTAAATACCTTGATCCCGTTGAGCAGTTCTTCAATGTTTTCATATCTGCTCACATTCTCAGGGGTCTTATCGGCCTGAAGGTCCCTGATAATGCCAGTTTCGCTGGCAATGGTATAGGCCAGGTCGAAGGCTTCCATCTCCGGCAAACGCTGGCGGAATCCTTTGATCATCCGGGTGAAGCCCTGTAACTTGGTCAGGGTTCCCTGATTGAATCCAAGGTTGACCTGGTCCAGGTGGGTCAGTACATCCCAGATATTCGTATCCAGCTTTTCAGAATAAGCAATCAACCTGTCAAGAGTAGTCTTCCCGATCCCCCGCAGAGGGTAGTTAATGATTCGTTTCATCGACTCATTGTCCCTGGGATTGACCGTAAGCCGGAAATAGGCCAGCAGGTCCTTGATCTCTTTGCGCTGGTAGAATGAAAGTGAACCAAACACTTTGTAGGGAATATTCATCCGGCGCAGGCTCTCTTCAAAAATCCGGCTCTGTGCATTGGTCCGGTAAAGAATGGCAAAATCTTTATGTTCCAGTTGCTCTCTGAAACGGAGGTCCGAGATATGTCCGGCCACCAGGAATCCTTCCTCCCGGTCATCTGCAGCCTTGATCACACGGATCAGTTCACCGTTTTCATTCTTTGAGAACACCTCTTTTGAGATCTGGCCCCTGTTCTTTTTGATCACAGAGTTGGCTGCATTGACTATGGTCTGGGTGGAGCGGTAGTTCTGTTCCAGTTTAAAAATGCGGTAGTCGGGGTAGTCATTTTTAAAGTTCAGTATATTCTCGATGCGTGCCCCCCTGAAGGAGTATATGCTCTGGGCATCATCCCCCACCACGCAGAGGTTGCGGTGTATTTCCGAGAGTTTTTTTACAATCAGGTACTGGGAGTAGTTGGTATCCTGATACTCATCCACCAGAACATAATCAAAGGACTCCCTGTATTTGTCGAGCACTGCAGGATGGTCCCTGAACAAGAGATTGGTTTGCAGCAGAAGATCGTCGAAGTCCATGGCTCCAAAATGCTTGCAGCGCTTTACATAACGATCATATACCTCGCCCAGCCGGGGACGGCGTGAGACCTGGTCCCGTACCTGGAATTCGCCGCTACCCAGGTAAACATCAGGGGTAACCAGGTTATTCTTGGCAGCAGAAATCCGGCCAAATACCTCCGAGGGCTTGTAGATTTTTTCATCCAGGCTGAGCTCGCGGACAATGGTCTTAACCAGGCTCCTTGAATCGATTGTGTCATAGATGGTGTAGTTGGAAGGAAATCCCAGGACCTCTGCCTCCCGGCGAAGTATCCTTGCAAAAAGGGAATGAAAGGTCCCCATCCAGAGAGCGCGCGCCAGATCCGGGGAGACCATGGTGGCAATCCGCTCCTTCATCTCACTGGCTGCCTTATTGGTGAAGGTCAGGGCCAGTATCCTGGAGGGACTTATCCCCATGGAAAGCAGGTAGGCGATCCTGTAGGTCAATACCCTTGTTTTTCCCGACCCTGCTCCGGCAATAACCAGTGCCGGTCCCCTGTGATTCACTACTGCTTCCTGCTGCGCCTTGTTCAAATCTGTCCTGATTGCTTCCAAACTCTCCTGTTTTTTATTGGCTGACTAAGATAACATATGTTGATGGATTATATTCACCTGCAATCGTACTGGAAGACATAAATTATTGCACAGTTAGTCTAAAAGTTGCATTTTTACGGCCCTGCTATTTGTATAATAATTTGGCAATAATTCGTTTATAGAATAAACATTGGGAATGACACTACCTGGAGCGGTTAATAAAAAGTATCTGTTGGTTCTGACAGCGGGATTGATAGCAGCCTGTTTTTCCCTTCAGGAAACCAAGGCACAGATTAACTCCGCCACTGCCGATCACGTGGATACACTGGGCTATCTGCCAGGTAATACGGACAGGGACCCCCTCTTTGTCTTTTACCAGACGGATGGTATATACAAACCCGGCTCACTGACAGCAAGCTATCCGGGCGGAGGGAATTACAATTTTGAATGGCGCATGTACAATCCGGCCATCAATGGATTTGATCCAGCTTTCAGCAGTGAAACAGGCGCCACCTCTTCATCAGTAACAAACCTCGATAATGGTGGATACAGTGTCAGGGTATGGAACGGCAGCGATACAGATGTCACCTTTATGTCATGGGTTTTACTGGATGAATTAGGTGACAGCATTGTGCAAACCAGTGAGGGAACCGTGCCAGGATATCTCTATACCTGCGACTTTATTGCAGTGTCGGGATATGTATTCCCCGATACCCTTGTATATTATGACCTCCTGTCCCACGAAGCCATAATCACTCCCCTTTCTTTCAGTTTCAAATGGACCTCCGATAACAGTGATCTGCATATCCCCAACGACACCCTGGTGTTAAGGCCCAACATTTCTTATAAGCCCCCATACGAGGATACGGAGTACTATCTGACAGCCACCGACCAGTTCGGGATGTCGGCAGTGGATGAAGTATTTTATGAAAGCATTCAGACCAGAGCGGAATTCAATGTTGAGTACCACGATAAGGTGACCGGCGAATATACATCAGATATGAGCGGGGACTGGAGCGCAGATAAGGGAAGTCTGGATGCCATGCTTACCGTGAAGTTTATTAACCAATCGCTTAACGGTGCCTCTTATTACTGGGTGTACCTCGATACCGTGGGAGGAGTCCTGGAAAGTGAAACTACCTATGATCTGGAAGCACTTACGGAGTTCACTTATAAAACTGCCAATAAGTATTTCTATCCTTACATGATCTCCACCAGCGAAGAGCAGTGCACCGACACCTTCAGGATTGAGGGTGGCATTCATGTGGTTTCTTCCCAGCTGGCCATACCCAATGTATTTTCTCCAAACGGGGATGGGATCAATGATTTCTTTGTGTTTAAACACCAGTCGCTTAAAACCTGTAAAGTTACTATCGTGGACCGCACCGGGAAGGTGGTCTATAAAAGAAAGATCGAGGATATTTACACCTGGGATGGCTGGTCCGGGCACATGCACAACAGCAACCGGGAGGCTCCCGAAGGACAGTATTATTTTATAGTGGAAGCCATGGGATATGATGGGGTGGAATACAGTGATCCCACTCTCAGAGAACAGAAAAAATTGAACGGAGGAAGTAGTGGTACAGGAGGGTCAACAGGTGGCGGCAATCCTGACGGAAGCGACCCGACATCCAATACTCTTTATACCGGCTGGCTCTATCTGTACCGGTCCAAAGGGACCTTTTAGAGTCCTGATAATAACAAGGAGTGAAACTACTACGGATTGTAATAATTGCATTTATCCTGCTAAGTACAGGAGTCTTTATCTGGCTTACGACAGGGACAGATGCACAGACATTGCTCTTTGAACGGATCGTGGTCACCGACCAGAGAATCGTCTTCCTGGTGCTTCTGATCAGTGCTCTTACTCTGCTTAGCACTCTCTCCGGCCTGCCCATCTTCTACCTCTCCATGGCCATAGGATTCCTGCTGAATCTGACTCCCGCATTGCTTATCTGCTGGGGGGTAAATGTGCTTTCGGTTATGGCGGCATTTATTATGGTACGAAAAGCATTTATCGTCTATTTCAGAGAGAAGTACGGAGAGAAAAAGCTAATCAAAAGGATCAATAAAAGAATCGGGAAATACGGACTCTGGACCGTAGTATTCAGCCGTGGCATCTACATTATCCCCACCAACCTGATCAATTTCAGTTTTCCCCTCAGCAGTATAAGCACGCGATCATACTTGCTTGGAACCACCATCGGGCTGATCCCGGAATGTCTTATTAATGTGCTCACAGGCTACCTGATAAAACACGAAGTTATTCTTCTTTCCTCACCTGAAACCCGCACCTGGCAGGCTGCCATTACAGGAGCATTTATCCTCTTGTTGATACTCGTATTTATCCTGCTCAGAATTCGACAGAACCACAGGAAAAAGTACAGTACTCTTAAGGGGATCCCCTTTGAAAATTAGTCAAAAATGAGAGGGCCCATTTTCGGTCCGGTTCAGCGAGCTAATCTGCTTTATGATTATTTTTAAATTTTTATCCACCTCTATTTCAAATAATTAATATAAGCTATAACTTTTCCATTCGTCCAATTGCAAAACAGGTGATATTCTAAAAGAGCTTTTTAGTCAATTTTTATATAGAAGAAGGAGATTTTTATTGCAAATTGCGTTGTGAAATCATGAGAAAACTCGTATTATCCATACTTGCACTTGCAGCCTTTTCCATTGGAACTTATGCCCAGTGTTTTACTCCTGTGTGGACCATTGCCTCCCAGGATACCATGAGATTTCATATTACACTTGCAACTCTCAACGGTGCAAATCTGCAGGCTGGTGATCAAATTGGGATTTTTGACGGGGCTATTTGTGTGGGAGCAGGTACTTTAACCCAGGTTATTAGCGGAGCAAATACCCTGGTGATAGAGGCTCTGGTAGATAATTCCCTTACCATTCCAGTAGATGGTTATACTAACGGGAATGCCATTACGTATCAATTCTGCCCGGGCGGAGTGCTAAGTAATCCAGCTGTGGTTCCCACTTATATCAGCGGGAGCACCACCTTTGCAGCTACTGCGGGAAGGGATTCTGCTGTGGTTCAATTAAGCGCTGTAAATACGCCACCCACCTTTACTACCATGCCCGACACCGTAGCCACAGAGGATGTTCTGTATTCTTCATCTGTCGCTGCTACAGATGCTGACGGGGATGGTATTATCTACAGCGCCACCCAGTTGCCACCCTCAGGCTGGTTACTATTCAACCCGGGAACAAGGGTTTTGAGCGGTACACCCGGCAATGCCGAAGTGGGATTTCATGATGTGACCCTGAGGATTTTTGATGGTACTGTGAATGTGGACAGCTCATTTCAGATTCGGGTGGCCAATGTAAACGATGCACCGACCTTTGATGTGATGCCCGACACCGTGGCCACAGAGGATGTTCTGTATTCTTCATCTGTCGCTGCTACAGATGCTGACGGGGATGGTATTATCTACAGC
>CAYWGP010000119.1:0-12948 GCA_964458155.1 uncultured Bacteroides sp. | reverse complement strand
CGCAGGGTTTCGGGATGCATATCAAGGATGCGGGCAGCACCTTTAGGTCCATTAATTCGCCACAGCGTTTGATCAAGTACTTTGATGATATAATCACGCTCATGATCCGCTAATGTTGGGCGTTTTTCTTTGGGAGCATGATCAGAGGTTTTTAACTTCTCTACGACCAGGGTGGACGACCCTGAGAGGATCATGGCCCGCTCTAATAAGTTTTCCAGCTCGCGGATGTTGCCCGGCCAATGGTATTGCTTCAACTGCTCCATCACTTTCCTGGGAATTCGTGTGATGTTTTTTCTCAGCTTCTGATTAAGACGTTTCACAAAATACTCCACCAAAAGCGGTATATCGCTAATTCTTTCCTTCAGTGAAGGGATGGAAATTGGATATACATTTAAACGATAAAATAAATCTTTGCGAAAGCGGCCTTCGAGGATTTCTTGCTCCAGGTTGCGATTGGTTGCCGCGACCACCCTTACATCCACTTTCATTGTGCGGGGATTTCCAATCCGTTCAAATTCTCCCTCCTGCAGCACCCGCAATAGTTTGGCCTGCAGCTCAATTGGAATTTCACCAACCTCGTCCAGGAACAGGGTTCCCCCATTGGCCAGTTCAAATCGTCCAATTTGTTTTTGCAGCGCCCCCGTAAAAGCACCTTTCTCATGCCCGAATAATTCGCTCTCAATCAGACTCGCCGGCAATGAAGCACAATTAACCGTGATCAAAGCTTTGTCACTTCTCTTGCTTTTTTGGTGAATAGCTCTGGCAAACAGCTCTTTACCAGTTCCGGTTTCACCTTCAAGGAGAACAGTCGTATCCAGGGGTGCAACCTGTTCGACACGATAAAGGATGTATTTGAGAATATCGCTTTCACCAATGATTTCGCTATATGAATTGGTTTCCAATAGCTCATGTCGCAGGTAAATGTTTTCGGCCTCCAGTTGGTCTTTAAGGAGTTTTATTTCATCCAACTGCTCGGCAATTTTTTCCTGTGCCTGCTTTATTTCTGAAATGTCAACAGTCTGTCCAACAATATATTGCTCACCACCAATCTCCATTAGTTTTCCAGAGCCATAATAAAAGGGGACAATTTCTCCACTTTTAGTGACAAAATCATATTCTACTTTTCGTTCTTGACCATCCTCAATTATTTTCTCGACTACTTTCATCACCCTTTTCAGATCCTCTTCGTTGTAGAAATCACCGATAAATTTATCCTTCATTTCCTCTGTCGAATATCCTAAAACAGCTTCGGCATCCTTGTTCCAGCGTTTCAGCTTTCCCTGTAAATCAAAAACATATGTTATCTGGGGCATTCCTTGTAGAACAGCTTCTGACCATTCCTTTTCATCCAATCTCTGTTTAAGTGCAATTTTCCGTTGTATCGCATTGCCCAGAATATTTGCCGCAATCTTAATTCGATTGATGCTTGTTTTTTCCCATTGGATATGGTTCGTTACCGTTGATAATCCAAAGCCGAATTGAACGGCATCATCAACCTTTATGGGAAGGATGAGCAACGATTTTATGCCCATTTCATCGAGCACCGCCCGATCTTGTCTGGCTTGATCAGGAAGTTCGTGCGTACTGCCAATTACAATCAGTTTATCTTTTTTAATACTCTCATAAACAAACGATAAATAATGTTCTCCGACATCGGTAATTTGTGGAATGTCGATACCTGGTCGGGAATAAAAATATGAAACCTCAATCTTTGATTGATCAGCTGAAAACTCTCCCAGGTGACAGCGATCTGCATCAAAGAATTCCACCAGCATTTTCAAGCTGGATTCAATTGCCTTGTCGATGGATTCGAATGGCAGATTTACCAATTCTGAAGATAATTCTCCCAGGAAAGACTCAAAACTCAAATTTTTATCCAAAACCTTATTCTGTTGTTCTGTTAATATAATCTAAATCATTCAAAAAAGGAAATATTTCATAATCAGGTAATAAGGCAAATACCATGGAAGGATATCTTTATAAGATACTACAATATAAAAATTCGGTGATTCTCAAGAAGTGTAAAGAATTACATAGAAAAGGATCAGGAAAAATGGAAGAACTACATTTTAAAATTACCTTTTGATGGTATGCACAACAATGCCTACAGCACAGAAATGTATAAGGAAAATATGATGGGTGGTGTTCCTCATTACATTGTAGTTGATGCCTACGGAAACATCTATCAATCAAAAGCCCCGGCTCAGGATTCCGGAGAGATTAAGTAGGTGCTGAAAGAAGCTATTAGCTAGCTGGCTAACATTGAGTGCCTAATGCTTTGCAATATTTATGCAAATGAGATCAAAAAAATTGGGCATTCTGCTTAACAAATTCATGGTGATCGCTGTTTAATAGTTTGATAATGGATGCAGCCTTAAAACAAAATGCCGATCCACACATCTATGTGTTCTCCGGGGGAAAAGGCCTCCCCACATACAGCATCGTAAAATCCATACTGGTGCAATTCCCCGAGAACAAGATTCCGGTTAAGATCATCCACGATATCATGGATGTAGAGAGTCTTGAAAAAGGCATTCGGGAAGTCTGGGAAAGTGGAGGATTTATTGTTCATTCCATGGTTGACAGAAAAATCCGCGAACTCCTGGTAGACAGGTGCAGGGAATACGGTATCATGCAATTTGACCTGGTGGGAAATCTGTTTATTTACCTTACCTCCATCCTGAAGCAGGAGCCTCTGAATGAACCGGGTCTTTTCAGGAAAATGAATCTGGAATATATTGACAGGATAGAGGCCATTGAATATACTATGGAGAGTGACGATGGTATGAATCCCAAATCGATTCATGATGCAGATATTGTACTGACAGGCATCTCCCGCACAGGTAAAACCCCCACCAGTATTTACATGGCCATGCTTGGCTGGAAGGTGGCAAATGTTCCTCTGGTGCAGGGAATCGAACCACCTGAGGAGCTGTTTCAGGTTGAACCGGAGCGGGTTTTTGGTCTTGATATCAGTACCAACAGGCTTGTTACTCACAGGAAAAAGAGGCTTTCGGATTTTGGCTACGATGAATCCACATCCTACATCGATCCCAGAACGATTCGCAGTGAACTGGATTATGCCCAGTCAGTTTTCAGAAGGGGAGGATTTTCTGTGATCAAGGTGACCAATAAGCCCATTGAGTCGGTGGCCAACGAGATCATTGAGATACTCGCATCGAACTACAATGAACAGTCCAGAAAAAAAGGAGACAGACTTTAAAATACATTCCCTCTGACCCAAAGATGCCTGTTACGACGAATAAACCGCTTTCGCCACGTGCAGAAAACCGCCAGGTAAAATAGTCTTCCTAAGAAATGTCTTATACTGAAATAGCTTGACACAAAAATGTCAAGACTATGAGAAAAGAAAGCGAAGCCATTTTAACCGATTACATGGATGGATTTCAGAAGGAAGAGATCAATTACAATGATTATGAGGTTAGTTTCAGACGCTGGCTGGTAAGCCAGGTTGATTCGGGGAACATGAGCATGAATGAAGTACGTGATCGTTTTCAACTGAAACAGGTCAATATAAAACGGACACTGAGACGCTGGCAGGAGCTATATTCAGAGGAATTACATTTATCTTTGAATGCAATGAGTTCAAAGGATAGAGCAGACAATGGTAAGTTAGAAAAGCGTATCGAGGAGCTAGAGAAGCAATTAGAACTTGCAAAGATGAAGAATGTAGCTCTGAATACCATGATCGATATAGCAGAGCAAGATTATAAACTTTCCATCAGAAAAAAGTCTGGTCCCAAACAGTAGACGTACTAGCACAAATGTATCCGCAATCATCAAAAGCAATCATTTGAGGCCAGATTCAGGAATAAGGGTTTAAGTTGTAGAGAAAATCAGTAATTAGAAAAAACTATATTTATAGTACCACAAAAGAAGTATAAATCTGTCAAGCTATTTTAGGAGAGGTCAACAGTTTATATCAGTTTGGGATGATCGTCAATCCAGCATCAATTCCATGAGTTTTATTGCAGATATCTCGCCCTTCTTACGGATGAAATCCCGGGGTGTATGGTCACCTATTTCGTAGGTGAGGGCCTCGGCGCCAAATTCAAAAAAGAGAAAGGCTGTGGAGGTGATCCGGGCATCCTCCTCTGATCTGGGTTTAATATTTGGAGTATAGTCGGGGAATTCCTGTGCAGTGGCTTCAATGAGTTCAGGCACCAGTCCGGGCATGTTCCCTTCCAGTTCAGGGCCAATGGTATAGTAGATATCCTGTTGAGTGGAATGGAAGTCCACACCAAAATAGAACTTGCCCCCGGCAGAGCTTGTTTTCAGTTTCATAAAGTCCCTGATCGCAGAAGTCTCGGGCTGATTAAAATCTTCCCAATCCCTGTTAAGATCAATACCACCCTTGTTGTGTCGCCAGTGACCGTGATAGACTCCATCTGGATTCGCCACGGGTACGACATATACATTGTATTTTTTCCGGAATGCCTCTGCCAGTTCGGTATCGGCACAAAAGGTTTCCACAAAGGACTGCATGGCCAGGAATCCGGGGACTTCCGGCGGATGTTGACGAGAGATGACCATGATCATTCTCTGATCATCGCTGTTGCCGATCCGGAGCAGGTTGACCGGTCGTCCCTCATGGCTTAGGCCGATGGTATCCCTTGTTACATATGATTTGGACTCCAGTCCATGCATCCACTGATCCACATGAGCATTTGTAATCAACTCCTGTGCAGAGATCCACATCGTATCGGGTCCTACCGATAGTTTCATGGTCAAATCCTTCACGGCCGGTTTTTCCTCAAGGATCTTCGTGGTGACCTGGAGACGGGTTGTGTCCAGGGCCAGCCAGTTTATTCCGTCAGGGCTTATTTTAGGATGGTAGCGGTGACCGGCATCTTCCGGATAAGTTAGTTTTACGTAGATATAGTGTGGGTACTCCGACCACAGCTTAAATGCATACCAGGGACTCATATTAATCGGTGAATTCTCTGGTGTGATCATTACTGTAACGAGGGTATCGTTGGTTCGGGCCACGCCATTCATCCTGGCTCCCTCAAACTCATTCGACATATAGACCCCGGTCCCTAGATCAAAGATTCCTTTATACTGCAACTGGATGGGGACCGTTTCTGTACGCACCTTTTTAACAGGCTCCTGGCCTTCCCATTGAGAGTCATGCTTGCAGGACCATAAAGCTGGGACAAGCAGGATAATGTGTAAAATGATTTTATATCCCGGTGATTTCATAGGATTTTATTCAGTAATTGCATTATTAAAGCTGGCTTCCCCTCCCACAACAGGCAGGGTGATGCTGGTGGCATCCAGATCCACGGTCAGCTCTGTTCCGGGTTCGGGCCAGAGGGTATATTCCCTGTCGCTGGAGAAAATCATCAGTCCAATCTGCTGTCCTTCAGGGATAATTTGATCGTCGGGCTGAAGCTTAAAGGTTAGCGTATAGAACTCTCCGGGTACCAGGGCTTCACCTTCGTACAGAGAACTATGGTTCTGTGGATCGGCCCAGCCCCTGGTAATGATGTTATCGGTGATTTTTGGCCTTCTGCCTTCCTGCCATGGCAGGGATACCAGCCATACTGAGAGATTGACGGCAGGCTTGCTGGCAGCTACCCGTACGGTGATTTCCGCAAGTCCGGAAATATGTATGTCTTCGCTTAATTCGGGAGTGAGATAGATGAGCCTGTGATTGGTAATCTCCGCCTCAGCCAGGGCCGATCCATCGAAGGAGTAATTATCCACAAGGGTTTCAGTTCCCTGTCCTTCAGTTTTTTTCGTGTTTAGCGTACCCCTGGCAGGGGCCCCTGCAGTCAGAAAAAAGGTAACAGGCTTGGCCTCCGGGTTGGGAAAGTCTTTGTAATCGGTGGGATCCGCGGGTTTGTCATTCTCCCTGACTATCCAGGCCCGGGCATCTTCCTCCACCCCATTTTCGACGCCGTGCAGGTAGCGGGTAAACCAGCGGTTCATCATGCTTATGGGTGGCGGGCCGCCGTGTCCGTTCTGGTGATAATAGATCTGGGCAGGGATTCCTTTTTCTTTGGCTGCTGCATAAATCCGGTAGCTATGCTCGGGCATGACATTCCAGTCATTGAACCCATGCGACATGAGCAGGGCAGCTTTCATGGGACCCATATCGTTCAGGTAATCCCTCCCATCCCAAAATTCATTCTTATCGCCGGTGATACGATCCATCCCCTCTTTCATCTCTTTATCTCTTACGGTCGCATTGCTATAGGCTCTTTTGGATTCATCACCGCTGTGGATAAAATCATACAATACATCAATGTCCTCACCCAGATATCCTCCGGGGGACCGCACCAGTCCGTTTGACCGGTAGTAGTTGTAATAGGAGGTATTGGGGGCGACGGGGATAATGGCCTCCAATCCTTCCACACCGGTGGTAGCGGCAGCCAGCGGCAGGGTTCCGTTATAGGAAGTTCCGGTCATTCCCACTTTGCCGGTGGACCAGTATGCTTCGACTGTTTCATTCCCGTCGGGAGAAGTATACCCATTGCCCCGGCCACATAGCCAATCGATGACCGCTTTAGGTGCCAGTGATTCATTATCGCCTCCAACCGTGGGTGAACCGTCAGACAAGCCGGTCCCCGGGGAAGAAGAGTGAACAACAATGTATCCCCTGGGAACCCAGGTTTTAATCTGTGATCTGGAGATAATGGGGCGCTTTCCCCTGCGTTTGACTTCCGGGTGAGTACGCTCACCGGCCATCTCTCCCAGCTCATGTTTCACATCCCAGAACAATCCTTCAGGGAAGCCGGACGTTCCTGCATAATAGGGGCTGGTTTCATACACCACTGGCAGTTTGAGGCCTTCGGTATCTGTCTGTTTGGGTCGGGTGACAGCCACATGCATTCTGTCAGGTTTCTGATCCCCGTCCGTATCAAATTCTGTCTCTACCCAGAGGTCGTGCCTGATCCAGTCATCCGAATTCTCGAAGGCAGGGACAATCTGGGCCTCGCCATTTTCAAATACAGGAACCGTCTTCTTCCTGGACTGAGCCAGGGAAGGCAGGAGAAATACAAAGAAAAGTAATACCAGGATGGGAAAATGGCGAGAAGTTTTCATGGATGTTTTTTGAAGATGTGAAATTTGTGGGGATAAATATATCTAAAAACGGATAGAATCCCATTTTACAAATATGCCTAATAATTGAGTCATTAGACAAAGTATAATCACGATTAGTGAGTACCTTGTCTCAGTCGATATTTGGTTTTTACACCTCTCAAAATGTATGTAATGAGAAAGATCAATTTTGGAGCAATTGCTATAATCATCGCAATCTTAGCGATGCCCGTCCTGGGCATATCTCAAGAGAAACTTAAAGTAATGATAATTTTTGCCCATCCCGATGAAGGTGAAATATATGCAGGGGGGGTCACTGCATTGTATACTCAATTGGGGCACGAAGTAAAATTTATGTCGCTTACCAACGGAGATGCAGGCCACTATGAAATGAAGCCCAAAGAACTGGCTGAGCGAAGGTATGAAGAGGCCATGCATTCCAAAGAGATTCTGAGCCTTTCAGAATATGAGGTCTTGGACTATCATGATGGGATTCTGAAAAACACGGAAGAGATTAGAAAAAAAGTGGCCAGTTCGATTCGGGACTGGGAAGCTGATCTTGTATTTACCTTTTACCCGGCAGAGGGTGGTCACAACGACAATATGACGGCTGGATGGATTGTCCGCGAGGCATCCTCAATGTTGGACCCGGGAAAAATGCCGGTGTTCATTTACATGCGGGATTTTCACACGGCTTCTTTCTCCTATATTCCTGATTTTGCAATTAATATTGATGAAGTCTGGGAAACAAAACTGGCAGCATGCGGGGCCCATGAATCCCAGGTGATTGAATACAATCCGGAAATGGAAGGTGTTTTAGATGAAGTATTAGCAAGCAAAGAGTTTCAGGCTGATTTTCTTTTTCACAATACTGTACCCTTCAGCATTGTCCGGCCTGAAAATATGATGGCGCTTGAAAAGTGGTATGGAAAGGAAGAAGCCAGAGAGGTGACTTATGTGGAGGAATTTGAGATAGCAGAATACGGTCGACAAATAACCGATGAAGATGTGTTTGAGCTTTTCCCCATGATGAGTAAGGTACATAAGGTATCCGCAAGAAGGGATTGGTTTGATACGGGCATTGAGATCAGGGAAGGGCAGATAATCGCTATTGAGGCAAATGGCCTGATCCTCTGGAACCTGGAAGAAAGGAAGTACTGTAGTCCCGATGGAGCGCTTCCTTATACCCGATGGGGGAATAAGCCTTTACAGGGTGCAGGTACCGGTGCATTAATAGGGAGAATTGCCGCCCGGCTGGCTTGCTGCATTTAGTAAGTTTCGGCAACGGGAGTACCGATAAAAGACCTGTGAGTATGAACGACCTGAATTTCGTGTTTTCGTTTTACTGGTTCCGGGGCGTTTCCCATGTTGCTGCTGCAACCGGAAACATGGAAACCCTGAATTTGGTAAGGTTATATGGGATCAGTTTTATGCTGGTTTCTTCTCCTACTGTAACCGGGTCACGAGGCAGTGGTTGGAGCGGTGTTGGATGCCAATCGAATTGCAGAACTGGTACGGTAAGAGACAGGGGTGATTCCCCATATTCCCATTTCCAGGGTCTTTTTAACGCCTCCCATTCAATTTTCACCTTTTCTCCAGGCAATTCAGGATCCATATTCAGTGCGTACCCGATGTCTGTCCCCCGGATGGGATAATTTGCCCCTGAATCAGGGAGGGGTAAGGCGAAGAGCAGGGGACCAAGTGAAACGGTCCCGTAGGGATTGGCAATTTCCTCCGTGGATCTTGATATTTCCCTGCTTGTCTCCTTTCCTTTGAAATAGGATACATCCGGAAAATTGGTTTCCCTGCCCAATGTCAGAGTCACATCCATCTGGAAATGCAGATCAATTATATCACCCTGTTTCCAGTTTCGATTAACAGCCAGAAAACCGTTGTGGTTTGCCGGATTGGTGAACGGACTGCCATTAATTGTGATTGCGTGTTCCTTACACCATTCCGGGATCCTCAGGTGGAGAGTGAACCTGGTTTTCCCTTCCACCCCGACTGTCATCTTGATTTTCTCCTCAAAAGGATAGATAGTTTCGGAATGGATAGTCACTGGATTACCATTGATTTCTGTTCTGAGTTCGCAGGGTCCATATAATGCTGCCACCAGGCCATTGTCTTTGGTTTTCATCCACATATGGCTGATGTAGTTCGGTATTATGCGGTTGGAGTTTCCTATGCAACATAAGACTTCGTGCCCAAGGTCTGTATAGCTATACGAGCCGGGCCCGGGATTGTTGGGTTCATCCCTTGGCAGATCACCACTGAGTTTGTTCGGACTCTGATAATAAGACATCGTTTGGAAGTCCCTGCTCAGTGGAACAGGGCCGGCATTAAAGAATATTTTCTCAATCCTGTCGGCATATGTTCCCTCACCGGTTACCCTGAGCAACCAGCTATAGGTCCAGCCGCCCGCAGCCACATTACAGGTTTCCACATTCCTGGTGGAACCAATACCTGACATCCATTCTTCTCCAGATACGAGTCCCATGGGAAGTTGGTGATTCCGTTCTGCCCAGTCGAGTGCCCTGATGGTGGCGCTCAGGTATTCAGGATCTCCTGTAAGGGAATACGCCAGTGCGGGAACCCTACTGTTTTCATAGAAGATGACGGTATGTCCCTCTCTCAGGCTGTCCTTGTTCCACATGCGGACAAGCCTTTTAAAATCCTTCCGGACCAACAATTCCCTTGATGCTTTTAGAATTGTACTATCATGGCTGTAATAATAGGACTCAAGGATGGGATCCATATTTACTACCCCGTTCACCCTGCCAAAACTCGGGGGGATCATCTCCGGGTAATAATAATTCCTGTAAACCCTGACCAGAGCTTCCAGGATCCGGGTATCTCCTGTGGCTGAATAATAGGCAACCAAGGCCCTGCCCATATGGGAATGTGCCCAGTTGTCAAAACGGTCGTCGAGTTGATTCAGCGGTTTCCAGTGGATAAATGTTTCTCCCCCGGCCAGTACCCCCTCTACTACCGGGTCCAGTCTCGACTTCACTTTTGAGATCAATACACTGTCATCCAGAATATAGGCAAGTTTGACCAAACCATCCAGCCAGTAGGCACATTGTTCAAGCGGCCAACCCGTTCCATCCTCCCTGGCACCCCTTGCCTCAAACGGTTCACCTGACCAGGCCATGGCATAGGTGGCAGTTCTTTCATCGAGTTGTCCAGTAATTCCATCTGTAGCACGGATTGCCCAATCCTTAAGCCATCCTCCCGGTTTTATATCCCCAAGGGGAATGGGTTCATAGGCATGATTCAGATGCAGGTCATCCTTTGAAGATGATTCAGCTTTCGTACAACAATATAATAAAGGAATGATGATGATGACAAACAGAAGTGGAGAAAGAGATCTGAAGTTCATGGCTGCACAAATAAAAACTACAATTTGGATGGTATAAATCTAGGTATAATTATCATCAATAAAGTTATGAGGTCGGAAACCCTGAGCTCTCACCGGAAATCGCCTATCAACTGAATTCATGGTTCACGAAGAAATCTCGCTTCCACTCTCAGATGCCAATGGTGATTTTGACCAGGACGACTATCATTTTTTCATCAGTCTTACCGACCGGGAGGGATGATCGACACAAAAGTGATTTAATATTAAAATCTTAAAAGGAGAAGAAAACGGAGAATAGTATTTCTCAAGGGTAATCAATTGCCTGGAATTCGGTTACAAAAGGCAAACAAATACTTTTTGGGGCAAATAAATTACCCTCCGCTACCGACCTCATATACAATTAATATCCTGCTATAAGTAAGAGGACACAAAGAGGCCAAGGATGCCCTAAATGTAAAGGAAAAAGGATTTCACAAACTAAAAGAAAAAAGAACAAAAGTCCTGGGCAAACACCTCAAACCAGAGCAGAAACCAGATTAATCTTTTTCGTACATGCCTATTTATGTGTCGGCAACTCTAATATCAGCCACAAGTTTTATAACTTGTTATATTAATTCCTGGCAGTAAAGAGCTGGATTATTGTCTGGTTTTGTGTCACACCGCATTAAAATGAAAAAAACACCCGAGAAACTACAAATTGCAATTGATAAGAAAACCGGGTAATGGGTGAGCATTTTTAATGTTCCAACTGGTAGAGCATGCAACTGCAAGTTCCCGGGTCCCGAGGGTGATCTTGACCTTGAGGCTAGAAACAAGAATAACCGGCCTGATATTCCTCTTAAGCCAGGACAAAAAATGGCAAATTTTGCCATAGCACGAGGTCAGGATTATGTAGGCGAACCACATCCTGAGACTGCTATTCATCTACTTGCAAAAGAAGTATTTAAGAACATAATCTGAAATGAAGTCTTGGATCGGAAATGCAATTCTGGTACTAATCAGTCTTACAATTGCATTGGTATTTGCTGAAATAGCTCTGAGGTCAATGTTATTCTCTGACAATAACAATTTCAAGAAACTGAAAGATCCTTCAGCATATGCACGTTATCCACTGGACAAGGATGAGGATTTTTACAATAACAACTACTGGAAGCTAAAGCATATCTTCTCCGGAAAGAAGGGACTTGATAATCCCCATTCGTTGCTAGGATGGGGGCACCCATTTAACCACAAGAATTATCTGCATCACGCAACCGAAAACCTGAATGGAAGACGACCAGTTCTATTATATGGCGATTCCTTTGCACAATGTGTGGATTCTACCAGGTGCTTCGAGGAGATTCTGAATGCCGATCCTGAATTCTCAGAGTCACATTATCTCCTGAACTATGGAGTGGGAGGATATGGTGTAGATCAGATCAGCCTCCTTTTAGAGAATAGTTGGAAGAACTACTCAAATCCCTTCGTGATCTTCAGCTTGCTTACCACAGACATGGACAGAAGCATGCTCTCCTTTCGGGATGCGCAAAAGCCCTACTACGCGGTAGAGCATGGAGAGTTGACTTTGAAGGGAGTCCCGATCGCTTCTCCAACGAAAGAATACCTGGACAGCAATCGCCCCAAAATCAGGTCCTATCTTCTAAGTCGCTTGCTGAAAAGCAAACTTAATCCCTTCCGGAATAAAACCGGGAAAAAGGAGGAGAAGTATATTGAGAATTTGAAGGTTACTAATAGACTCATCCTGGAAAAGGTAATTACTGAACTGGATGATGCTGGAGTAGATTATTTGATTCTTCTGTTCAGTCCGGAAAGTCATCATCCACCTGACTGGCGACTTAGTTTTTTGACAGAGCTGATTGAGACAAATCAGGTGCCCTATATTCGAGATAAGGATATCCGATTATCTGATGATACTTTCAGCGACTATCAATCAGATAGATATTCAATCCGAGGAGATTGTCACCCTACTTCCTATTTCAATAATCTGATATCCATGGCCCTGAAAGATATCGTTTTGGGCAATGTCGAATCTAATTCATTTGCCGAGAGTCAAAAGGACCGGTTTGACAGAGCAGTTGAGCAGTATAGAAATCAGATTCAGCAAGATCCTGAATGGCTGAAACAGGTCGAGAAGAAAGCTAAATACAGGGGAATACCCCGCGACAGCATGCTCACTCTGGATGCAATCAATATGGCTCAGAAGAATGAGCCCAACTAGGACCCCGGGTTCACCTCCAGAGACTATTTAGCATAATATTACTTCTAGCGTCAAACCCGCACCTAGAAGACCAAATTATGTTAAATTGCCGGACAAGAGCCTCCTTCAGGCCTTTCTATAAAGCTGATTCAAATCAAAGAGTTCTGTGGTTCTCTCAGCTTTCTTTGTGATTTTGACACCAGCATCACTTGGGATAGGTTCCCACTTGGATGGTTATGAACGAGAATTGGGTTTGATGCATTTGCCTATGCGCGGATTCATTAGGCCTGTATCTTGATTCAGGTGCAGGTTGGGTGAAACGGAC
>CAYWGP010000118.1:0-78057 GCA_964458155.1 uncultured Bacteroides sp. | reverse complement strand
CATCGGGGATATGGGTCGGGTTGGCGGATTGCGGGTGATCGGAAATACATCTTCCAGAAAATATCAAAATGTTGAGTTGTCTGCCCCTGAAATTGCAGATGAACTGGAAGTGGATGCAGTGGTTGAAGCCACGGTCATGTGCGTAGGAGACAGCATATGCCTCCAGGTAAGAGTGGTCAGTGTATTCCCTGAAGAAAAACAACTTTGGATTGCCGATTATAAGGAGGAAAAGGGCCAGATGCTTAACCTCTATAACAGGATCACAAAGCAGATTGCCGACGAAGTGAAAGTCGGACTATCCCCTGATGAAGAGCATCTTTTTGAAGAACAAAGGACGGTTGATCCTGCAGCCCTTGATGCCTATTTGAAAGGGCAGTATTACTGGGAATTGCTTGACCCGGATTCCATTCAAAAAGCCCTGGCTTACTACCAGCTGGCCACCGAATTAGATCCGGATTGGGCAGATCCCTGGGCCGGACTTGCCATGGTCTGGGACATGTTCTCATTTTTTGAGGCTCTTCCTAAATCAACGACCCTGCCAATGACAATAAAACATTTAGATAGAGCACTGAAGCTAAATCCAAATTCCGCAGTAGCCCACTTTGTAAATGCTACCAATGCGGTGTGGACTAATTGGGATTGGGAAAAAGGCCAGGAGGAATTCTTGGTATCAATTGAGTTAAATCCAAACGATGCCCTCACCAGGTTATATTATGCTCATCTACTAATGATCCTTCGCAAACCGGATGAAGCCCTTTTCCAGGCAAATCTTGGGCTGAACCTGGATCCTGATAAACATTTAGTGCAGTTTCTCTACGGTGGATTGTTGAAAGGGACGGGCCAACATCAAGCAGCGATTGATTTCTTCGAAAAAGTATTGAAATCCAATGAGAATTCTTTCATGACTAATGATGGTTTACTTCTCCCGTATTACGCCACAGGCAATTATGAAAAATGGATCCATGCATGGGACAGGAAAGTGAAATGGAGCGATGAAGCAAAAGCAAGCGTGGTGAATGCCTTTTATGAGAAAGGTCATCTTGCTGCCATTGAGGAGATGTTTAGATTAAATGAGAAATATGCACCTGATGACTGTTTTATGAGTGCAGGTATCAAGATGGACAGATATCTGCATCTGAAAGAGTATGAAAAAGCCATGGATCAATTTGAAAGGGCCTATGAAATGCGCAGTGTAGCCATGGCCTACATGGCAACGAATCCATATTATGATCAATTAAAAGGCAACACAAGGTATATTGAACTCCTTAAGAAGATGAATCTGCCTGTTCCTCAAAGTGATTAATAACTCTCCTTTGACTGTTTTGTATTTTGGTGTTATATTGCAACTTAAGCTATGTGATCTAAACCTAAATCTATCATACCATGAAACTTCAAATCGACAACACCCGAAGAGAATTCCTGAGGAAACTGATCGCCGGCACTTCTGCCATGGGAATGGCACCCCTGCTGGGCAGCCTGCAGTCCTGCACCACAGCCGGTAGTGACCCGGGAGCTGTACTTAAAATCCCCCAGCGCCCCTTTGGAGCCACCGGAGAGACAGTGGGCATCTACAGTCTGGGAGCCCAGGCCACCGTGGAGCAGGTGGGCATGCGGGAACAGGCCCTGGCCATCGTAAACAAATGCATCGATATGGGCATCAACTACATTGATACCTCGGCCTGGTATGGCATGGATGGAAACAGCGGCGAGGCTGATCATCTGCGAGGGACCAGTGAAAGGTTTGTGGGCGAAGTAATGAAGACCCGCCGAAGCGAGGTCTTCCTGGCTACCAAGACCCACGACCGGAGCTATGACGGAGCCATGCGCCACCTGGAGAGCTCTTTAAAGAACCTGCAGACCGATGTAATCGATCTCTGGCAGATCCATAACATAAAGCCAGGCAAAGATGAGGATATTGAATACATCTTCTCCGATGAGGGATGCATGAAAGCACTGATACAGGCAAAGGAAGAGGGGGTAGTACGCTTCCTGGGTATTAGCGGTCATGCCGATCCCGATCCCATGAAGGAGCTGGTGGACCGCTATCCCTTCGATGCTGTGCTGATGGCACTTAATGCGGCTGATAAACATTACAATCCTTACATTGAAAAACTACTTCCAACGGCTGTAGAGAAAAACATGGGTATTATCGGGATGAAGATTCCTGCCCGCGACAGGATTTTCTCTCGTGGCGGGATCATCACCATGAAAGAATCCATGAACTACACCATGTCACTTCCCATCAGTACCATTATTGTGGGCATTGATAAGATCGCCGAACTGGAGGAAAACGTTCAGATAGCCAGTGAATTCGAACCCCTCACTGCCGATGAAATGCTGGCCATCGAAGATAAGGTCAAGCCCCATTACGAACACCTGATGTTTTACAAGGGGCTTTCCGACTGGCCGGAGGAGTGGTCGGGCAACAATATCTGAGGCAGGGATAACTTACTTTTGAATTAATAAATATCTCCATTACTTTTAATCCTCACCGAAAGGGACGAAGATGGTACAAAAGAGCATTCCCAAGTTTTATGGACTGAGGATATACCTTTCCTCCATCATGCTCTATTTCTTCCTGGTACTCCCCTTTATTGGCTTTATAATTTTCCAGTACGTACCCACCTTTATTGAGAACCGTGCCGGCGGGACAGAAGCCATCGCTACCACTGCCGATTCGCTGATTAATGCCTTTGACTCCATTCCCGAGTTTAGTGAGGAGGAACTGGACGCCCTGATGGACCTGGCCATCCAGGGGAAAGTGGACGATCTGGTAGATAAAGCCATTATCCATGAAGAGTCTGATGCCGACACACATTCCGAATCTGATGATTCCAGGATCCTGATCGGGCCACAGCCGGAAGACGATGATCGGCTAAGGATGTTTGAAGAGAAAGGGCCCTTTGCACGCTATTTTTCTCTCCTGTTTATGCTAATTGGTGTTAGCCTGCTTGCAGGATTATTTTATAATTTGCCTTTAAAACGTTTCTTTAAAAAGAAGCGAAGAAAAAAGGAGATCTCCGAGAAGCTACACGCTGTTTGCAAGAAGCGACTCTTTAAACTCCCCCTGGTGAACAGCCTGATTATCACCATGCCCAATATTGTGGTGATTGTATATTCCTTTTTCTTTCTGGTTTCTGATGTCAGCTTTGATGCCGAAGTGGAGAGAAGCATGTTTATCCAGCTGCACTACCTGACCGTCGTTGCCACCCTTCTGGAGTTCCTTTTTGTGTACTACTGGGAGAAACACCGGGTCCATATTAGATACATTGATCACATCTACACCGAAGTTGAACTACGCAAGCAGGTATTCAACAAAAAGCGTGGGAAAATCAGGAATCGTTTTATGGTGGCCAGCGGGATGACCACTTTCTTACCGCTTGTTGTGGTGATGGTATACCTGGCCTTAAGTTTGACTTCAGTCAAAGAATTGGCCGTGGAAGGGTACTCCGATGATCAACGGGAAGTTCTCTTCGGTCCCTGGAGCGATATCATTGGGATAGGAAAGGAGGCAGATTCGGAAAATGGCAATGATAAGTTTTTCTATGTGAATGCCATAGATTCCATTGTCATGCTGGTGGGAATCGGGAACGGGATACTGGTCTCTTTTGTTTATCTATTGCTCTTTATCAGGTGGACCAGCAGGGACATTACCTGGCCATTGAAAGAACTTCTTAATAACATCAGAAATACCAGGGGTGGCAAACAGGAACAATATTCCATTGTCCGCACCAATGATGAACTGGGAGAGCTGGCCGAAGGGTACAACGAGATGACAGAGCAAATCCATAACTATATGGAAAGCATTTCTGCCATGAACAGGGACCTGGAGGAAAAGGTGAAGGAAAGGACCCGGGAGGTGGTGGAGCAGAAAGAGGAGATCGAGACACAAAAGGAAGAGATTGAAGCACAGCTGGATCTGGCTACCCTACAGAGAGACACCATCACAAAGCAGAAAGATTTAATTCTGGATAGCATCCATTATGCCGAGAGGATCCAGACAGCCATACTTCCCCCTGTCCGGATGTTACAGGATTATCTCTCCGATCATTTTATCCTCTTCAAACCCAGGGATATTGTGAGTGGTGACTACTACTGGGCAAGGGAGAAGGATCGGAGGTTACTGATTGCTGTGGCCGACTGCACCGGACATGGGGTGCCAGGTGGTTTCCTGAGTATGCTGGGAATCTCCTCCATGAATGAAATTGTTAACCGGAGCAAGGAGCTGGATCCCGGAAAGATCCTGGAGCAATTGAGAGAAGTGGTAATTGCTTCCATGCACCAGACCGGATCCAGGGATGAGGCCCAGGATGGAATTGAGATTGCTCTCTGTATCATCGACCTGAAAAAGCTTTCCATGGAATACGCCGGTGCAAACCGTCCTCTGTACCTGGTAAGGGATGGGGAAGTTCAGCATTATCGTCCCGACAGAATGCCTATTGGCATCTACGAACAGGACCCTGTCCCATTTAACAAGCAAACCATCAAGCTGAAGAAGGGTGATAGCATCTATCTCTTTTCAGACGGATACGTGGACCAACTTGGTGGTCCGCTAAGAAAAACCTTCCGGGCCATAAAATTCAGGAAACTGTTACTGGAGATTCAGGATCAACCAATGGAGAAACAGAAAGCTATCCTGATGGAGAAATTATCCCTTTGGCAGGGGAAGGCTGAACAGATTGATGATGTCCTGGTTATGGGTATTAAAATTTAACAATGCCTTGCTCAGCCATCGCTTTTTATATATTCAAACGAGAGTTTTGACATTCTCGACATCTCCTGGCCTACTTCAAGCATATCTTCATCATCTTCTTCATAGAGCCACTTGATTTCAAGGCCTATACCCATAGCATTGATAGCATTCAGTGATTTGAAAATATCCAGAATATACTTGGCCGAGGTTGAGTTAAAGTACTCAAAATTAAACTGACAAATTACACCGAAGGTCCTTTCATCATCCTGAAGTTTTCCCTGTTCATCTGTATAAGCTTCCAGCCATTCCAGTACTGGCAGATAAAACTTACGAACATTTTCCGGACGTGATTCACCTGAGAATTCAAAATTTCTGGATTCCGGATCGAGAACGATTCGTGGTGAGTTTGCCGTTGCTTCGATAATTAACTTTTCCATTGGTTATTCTTTTATAGTGATATGCATAGTAAAATATGAGTACCCCGGACCAGCTGGGTCGAATTGATAACGTATATTTTCATCTGTACGCATGGCCATGGTAATAAGTCCAAGGCCCGCGCCCCGGTCCTCCTCTTTTGCATCTTTATTGATAACTTCCTCGTAAAGTGATTTCAATGCGTCATCGTCCATTATATTAATCATGTCCAGCTTGTACTTCAGGTCCTCTACCTGAGCACTCCGGATTAGATTTCCCGCGCTGACAACAAATCTCCCATTCACCTCTTTAACAATGATTTGCGGAGGCTTGTTCTGCAGATTGCCCTTGTTTTGAAATGGAGTGGCATACTTAAAAATATTATCGATCGACTCAACAACAGTCCCATAAACACGTTTTCTGACAGTTTTCCTGAGAGCATTAAACTGACTGGCCGATTTTAACTGGTTCAGCAGCTTTTCCATGGTCTCAAATGAGATGGAACCCTCAAAGTTGATAATGGCATTCTTATTCTCCATCAGGTAGTCAAAATAAGAAAAAAAAAGCACAATGTGAGAGTAAGCGCTTTAAATTGAATATATTCGTATAGACATAACATCATATGAGTGAGGCCATTTTAAAAGCAATGATGCAGCTTTTTGCATTAATTGTGGATATTGATGAGATTCAGGAGATTTCGGAGAAGGAAAGGGATATTATCCGTGCCTTTCTTTCGAGGCAGTTGAACATTGAGCTGACAGAGAAGTATATGTCGATCTTCGAGAACTATCTCCAACATTATCACCATGACGCCATTGATAAGCAGAGCGTAAAGCGCAGAAAGCGCACCTCGCTGACTGCTGTACGAATCCTTTCCATTTGCGAACAGATCAATGAAGAACTGGAGCAGCGGCAAAAGATCTATGTGATCATACAGCTGGTGGAATATATCGCTTACGGGATCGAAATCCGGGAGACAGAACTGGAATTCCTTCAGACGGTGGCCACGGCATTTAATATCGACGAAGAGGAGTACCTGGAAATTCTGAGCTTTGTGATCTACCCTCTGAAAGAAATCCCTGTAAAGGAATCTGTCCTGCTTATCAACAGTGGTCATGAAGCAGGTGTGGAAGGCGTACATCACATCCATAATCATCACCTTGAGGGCAATATCTTCTTTCTGAATATTAGCAGCGTTAATACCTATGTGCTTCGTTACCAGGGAAAAGAAGATCTGTTCCTGAACGGGCAACTGATACTTGCAGGGATCACCTATACCTTTGATCATGGTTCTGCCGTCAGGGGACAGAAGATCAACACAATATACTATACTGACGTGGCAGGAGTTTTCTCTGTTGCCTCTTTCAGTTCACGAATCTCTTTTGTAGCCAGAGATGTGGAGTTTCGTTTCAAGAACAGCACCAATGGATTGCATAACTTCAACCTCCATGAAGAATCGGGGCGACTCATTGGCATCATGGGAGGAAGTGGTGTGGGCAAATCAACCCTGCTGAATGTCTTAAACGGAAACCTGAAGCCCAAGGGGGGGGAGATCCTGATCAACGGTTACAATCTCTATGATGAGAAGGAGAGAATGGAATTAAAAGGTGTCATTGGTTTTATTCCCCAGGACGATCTTTTGCTGGAGGACCTGACTGTCAGGGAAAATTTGTATTACAACGCAAAGCTTTGCCTGGATAACCTTGAAGAAGAGCAGCTCGATGAGGTAGTCGACCAGGTACTGAACGATCTGGATCTTTTTGAAATAAGAAATTTCAAGGTAGGAAAACCCCTTAACAAGGTGATCAGCGGAGGTCAGCGTAAAAGGGTTAATATCGGGCTGGAACTGATCAGGGAACCCTCCGTTCTGTTTGTGGATGAGCCCACTTCGGGACTCTCATCGGTTGACTCCGAAATGGTTATGAACCTCCTGAGGGAGCAGGTTTTTAAAGGGAAGCTGGTGATTGTGAACATCCACCAGCCATCGTCCACCCTTTACAAAATGTTCGACCGGATTATCTTTTTGGATAAGGGGGGATACCAGATTTACTGCGGCAACCCTGCCGAGGCTGTGGTCTATTTTAAAACAAAGAGCAACCACGCCAATGCCAACGAAGATCAGTGCAGCCGTTGCGGTAATGTGGATCCTGACCAGGTGCTGCAGATTATCGAAGCAAAGATTGTGAATGAGCACGGGAAACTCTCCCAGACCAGGAAAGTGAGCGCCAAGGAGTGGGCCACTCTTTATGAGAGCACCAGGAAGGTTACAAGTCCACCTCCTCCCGTGAAAGAGAAACTTCCCGAAAACCAGTACAGCATTCCCGGTCTCCTTAAACAGACCAGGATCTTTTTTACCAGGGATCTGCTTACCAAGCTTACAAATAAACAATATATCCTGATCACCCTGCTGGAGGCTCCCATCCTGGCGGTAATTATGGGGTTATTTACCAAGTATTTCAGCGGCACCAAGGAAAATCCGGTTGCCTATGTATTCCGGTACAATGAGAACCTGCCAGCCTATCTGCTGATGAGCGTGATAGTTTTCCTCTTCCTTGGTCTTACCATCAGTTCGGAGGAGATTATAAAGGACCGGAAGATTATTCAACGGGAATCTTTCCTGAATTTGAGCAGGGGGAGCTATCTCCATTCCAAGATCCTGATCATGTTCGCCATCTCGGCCTTCCAGTCGCTCTCCTACGTGCTGATAGGGAATCTGATCTTTGAGATCAAAGGGATGCTGCTCCCTTACTGGCTGGTACTTTTTACCACCTCCTGTTTTGCAAACCTCCTGGGTTTGAATATATCGGCCGGACTAAACTCGGTGATTACCATCTATATTCTGGTCCCCTTCCTCCTGATCCCCCAGATCCTCTTCTGCGGGGTACTGGTGAAGTATGATAAATTGCACCACAGAATTACCCATGAGGAGTATGTTCCGCTGCTTGGCAACCTGATGACTTCCATGTGGTCCTACGAAGCACTGGCTGTGGTTCAGTATAAGAATAACAAGTTCGAGAAAGTATTTTTTGATATCGAGCAAAAGATCAGCGAGGCTAATTACCTGAGCAGCTTTCTTGTTACGGAGCTTCTGACCAATCTGGATGAACTGGAACTTAAATACAAAGATGGTGCTGATGCTGAAACCCTTCAGTCAGATCTGCAAAATTTAAATGAACAGCTGGCAGCTATGGGAAAACTGGCCCCCGAGCTGGCGCCCTATGAACCTGGCCAGGGAAATGCGGTATCCAATATTGATTCAGCTTCCATCGCCATTAAAGACTACCTGAAGGGTGTAAAGAAGTATTACAGTAGAATAGTGGGAAGATCCCAGGAAGTAAAAGAAGACATTAACAAAGCTTTACTCGATGAGCTTGGAGTGCAGGCTTACACTGCCTTCAGAAACAAGTATCACAATGAGAGTCTCGAAGATCTGGTTCTGAAACAGAATGTGGGCCAACAAGTGGTTGAAAAGAATGGCCGTTTGATAAGAAAGTATTATCCTGGCTTAATGAAACCCACTTCCAGGTTTGGCCGGGCTCACCTCTATGCACCCAATAAGCAAATTGCTAATATTAAAATTGGCACCCTGTTGTACAATATGGCCGTGGTATGGATCTTAACCTTTCTTCTCTACATTACCCTTCGTTTGGATCTGCTGCGAAAAGTGATTAATATCTCTGAGACAAGGAGGCTGAGAAAGCTCAGTCGGAAGCAAGCCACCTGATTCCCAGAGTAAGTGATATCATGTGGTTATTAACCAGCAGGGGATCCTGTCCGGTCACCGGGAAAAAATCGCCCTGATACTGGAGTTCGGCAAACAATCCCAATGCATTCAGCCTGTACTCCAGTCCCGCTCCGAATGTCAGCCCCAGGATTATGTTGTTCTGATTGTCCAGTGGATACTCGGAATCAGAATTGTATTTCAGAAGGATATCCATTCTTGGCCCCAGCAAAAAATAGGGAATCAGTGAAGACTTTCCAAGCCTGTACCTGGCCATGGGCGTAAGGGAGAGATAGTTAAAGGTCGATGTTGCAGTCTCCCCTTCTGTCACAACTATCATGTCGTTATCCAGGTGATTGACAGTAAGCGATTCCGTGCTTGTACTGCTCCCCTTGAGGGCATAGCTCAGATCCAGCTGGAAAGAGAAATGATTTGCCTTAAAAGCCTCTGCAAACAGTGAGAAAGCCGGCCCGAATACCGGTTCTGTATCAATGGTATAATCGAGGGGCGTGATCTTGTAGGTCTGGTTGGCCACCGAGATACCTGCCTTTAGCCCGAAACTGGCCGGAAACTGGCCGGACAGGGCTGCAGAGCCTGCCATCATAATAATTGCTATGCAGGGCAGTATCCTTCTCATTCCACCAGTAATTTATGTACCTCAAACCTGTCCCTGTAGGAAAACCGGACAAGATACATGCCCCGGACCGGCTTCTCCAGTTCTACGCTATTCTCCATAAACGGAAGACCTGGCTCGTAGTGACGACTGACAACAATTCTCCCGCTAAGGTCCATTACCTGCAACATCACCTGCTCAGCTGATTCATTACCGTCCTGCTCATTCAGGCTAAAATGAAAAGAGCCCTGAGAGGGATTGGGAGCCAGGGAAAACAGGGGTGAATCCATCCCGGCATCCACAGCCTTTATTTCCTGCATCACTCCATCCAGGACATGATTATTGGGGTCAATAATGATTTCATTAACCGTATAGGGGATCTGGAAATCATAGCTCTCTTCATTGGCTCCCTGAAATACCCTCACGGTAGTATCCCCCCCTGCATGAATAATTTTATACTCCATGGACATTTTAAACAGGGGGGTCCGGGTTGAAGAAGTGGACTGGCTGGTGCTAAGGGTAAGAATAGCACCATTCTGCTCCCAGTCGATATTATAGATGGGATAGCCAGCCCCAAAATACCACTGGTCGAAGAAATCCGTAAAATCCCTTACAGAAGTCTCTTCCAGCACCTCTTTAAAGTCCAGCCCCGTGGCCACACCATTGGCATATCGATCAATGAAATTTCTCAGAGTAAGATAGAACAGATCATCATCCTGCAGTTCAAAACGGAGCATATAGAGCAGCGCCATTCCCTTGTTATAAGAGAGATTGCCACTGAAAATACGGGAGGCATCATCCACATCTTCTTCAGGAACATAAACACTGCCATCGGGTTCCAGCAGGGCTCTGTTGAACCGATATTCCCGCTCACCACCGGCATACTCCGGCGCCAGGACCTCTGTAGCCAGGTAGCCTGCATAGGTTGCAAACCCTTCATTGATCCAGATGTCCTGCCAGCTTGCACAGGTAACATAGTTTCCAAACCAGGAATGCCCCAGCTCATGGGCCACCAGGTAGAACTCGAAATTACCCATGCCTGTCATGGTTTGATGCTCCATTCCTCCTCCCCTGGGCCAGAGGTAGTGTCCGTACTTCTCCTCCCTGAAAGGGTAGGGGTCAAAGAACTCACTGAAGACCTGCATGATTGGGATGGTCACATTGATCTGATCCCTGTAGGTATCCAGGCAACCCGGAACATCGTAAATAAAATTCTGAATGAAAACAGGCTGGTTATACCCATCCACCTGGGCCTCGATATTGTATTCAATATAGTCGGCCACCGCAATGGAGATCAGGTAAAAATCAATGGGATAGTTGGACTTCCATTCATAACGGACCTTCCCATCGAGAAAATAGGTGGTTCCGGAATGCAATCCGTTGGAGACTCCTGTCAGCCCATAGTCAGTAGTAATAAACACATGGACCGAGTCGGCCTTGTCGGTCAGATTCTCCTTACAGGGGAACCAGTCCTTGGAGTAAAAGGGTTCCGAACTGGTAAAGGTGACAGGGATTCCCCATTCCTCATCCAGTTCGTTTACCATCCCCTCACCTGTCTGCCCACCATAGAAAATCTGCGCTGTAAGCAGTGTGCCCGGAACCCTTGGGGTTTCCAGGTCTATGTAAAGCTCATCCCCCTCATGGCTGAAACTCTCCTCTCCTCCATCCACAAGAACACTGTCAACATCCAGACTGTGATAGAGCTCAAATACCAGCTGATCAAAGGCAGGGCTAATCACCTCCACCAGAATTGTGGTACTACCCTGAATCCTGTCGGAGCTATTGTCCGCTTCCACATCCAGCCCATAATACTTTACATCGTAAGCATCAAGTAAAGGATTGGAATTTAATGACTTGGCCATGTCGGGATGTATAGCCATATCCATGGCCAGCACACTTTCCTGAAAGGGAAAGAGAGCAAGTTCCTGTGCCTTGGAATTGCTTGCGGCAGTGGCCGCAAGGAAAATAAGCAGGTAACAGGTCCAGTGAGATCCTAATGGCTTTAAAAGAGTCACGGAAAGAAGTTACAAAAAAAAGAATACATGGTCATCGTGCCCGCATATGCCTTCGCTTAAACGCCCAGGTTCCCGTCAGGAAATATACCAGGGTAAGTACCACCAGTGCGATCATTTCGGGAATGGCATCCTTCACTTCCAGTCCCCTGACAAGTACCTTATTCAGGGCTTCAATGGCAAATTTGGGTGAAAGTAAATCATTCAGCATCACCTGGTATCCGCCAATGGAAAAGAGTTTTCCACCGCTGACTGGAAAGGCTGCACCGGTAAAGAACATCAGCAGGAACAGCGGGAAGGTTCCAATGATGGCCACCTCTTTCACAGAACGGCACATGGCAGCCACGAGCAAACTGAAACTAATCATGGATAAAGCCGTAAGCACGGAGATCAGCAGGAGAAACCAGAATGTTCCCGGGATCAGGGTGTAACCCAGTGCCATGGCAGTCAACAGGGCCAGTAGCAGGGAGAGGATTGCCACAGTTATCTGAACCAGGGATATTCCTGAAAGAAACTCCAGGGCCGTTAGCCTGGATACCCTGAGTCGTTCCAGCGTGCGTGATTCCGGTTCACGAACAATGGCCGCCGATGCAGAGAAAATGATCATAATGATGGACAGGATGAGCAGTCCGGGCACATACAATTCAAAGAAACTGCGCCTCCCGGAGAATCCAAGGGTGGTTTCGTACCAGCTTACCGGCATCCGGATCTCAGCTAAATCTTGTATATAACGGTTAATCAGCTCCTCTGCCCATACAGCCCCAACGATATACTCTATCTGAGTAATATCTCCAATCAGTTCGATGTGTGAAGTCAGATCCAGAGAATCCTTATAAGCAGCTATCGAGGCCGAGAGATTATCCGGCAGGACCACAACCACATCGGCTTTCTTATTGCGCAACATGGCAACAGCTTCTTCCCTGCTTTCAAGACTGTTGATTTTTAACATCTCCATTCCAGGTGCAAGGGATAATAATCTGGCATAGTTGCTTATGGAATCTCCCAGCTTAAAGTCCTCTCCCCTGTATTCACTTACCCTGTCCCGGTTTACCAGGATTACATCGTACACCGGGTCTTCCGTTTCTGCCATCAGGAAGTAGATGGCAATAAACAGAGGAGCCATCAGAAGTGTCAGTATCAGGATCCAGTAATCCCGGACCTGCTCCCTGATTCCCTTGATAAAAACATCATACCACCTCATCCTCTCAGGCTTTTGCCGGTAAGATGTATAAATACATCTTCCAGGGTGTTTTCGCGCACTTTCATTTCCTGGATGCTGATCTTCTCCTTCTCCAGCACCTGGTATATCTCATGGATCCTCGATACCAGGTGCATGGCCCTGATATCAAGTTCCTCTTTCTCCATGCTCAGGGTAAAACCCAATGCCTTCAGCTCTTGTGCTGCCCTGCCCAGACTGACAGGATTACTGCCTGTGAGTTTCAGCTCCATCACATCTCCCTTACCAACGGACCTCTTCAGGTTTTCAGGAGTATCCAGCTGAAGCAGTCTGCCCGAATCAATTATGGCCACGCGGTGAGCAATCCTGTCCGCTTCATCCATATTGTGTGTGGTCACGATCACCGTTTTATCAAGGGCTGTCTCCCTGATGAAATCCCTCACCAGTACCCGGCTCTGTGGATCCAGTCCAGCTTCAGGCTCATCAAAAACCATGATTTCGGGGTCGTGCATTATGGCCATAATCACATTCATCCGACGCTTCATTCCCCCGGAAAGTGTACCGGCCAGTTTGTTCCGCTTTGAGCCCAGTCCCATTTTCTCCAACAGTTCGCCGGCACGAGTGCATGCAATGCTGCGGGGAATATTATACATCCTGGCACTGAACACCAGCTGCTCAAAACAGCTGAGCTTATTCCAGAGTATATTTTCCTGGGGACAGATGCCTACCTTGGATCTGGCATTGGCACTGCCGCCCGGACTTAGCTTTTGTCCCTTTATGAACACCTCCCCTGAATCAGGTTTCAGCAAGCCACACATCATCCTGATGGAGGTGGTTTTACCTGCCCCGTTGGGACCCAGAAGTCCAAACACCTCTCCCCGTTTAACCTGCAATGAGAGCCGGTCCACTGCAGTGAGGTCCCCGTATCTTCGTACCAGGTCCTTCACCTCCAGTGCAAAATACGCTGTATTTGCTTCCATAGACATATCCACGGGTAAGTTCGCAAAATATTCACTGCGGGTCAATCTAAACTTCCGATCATTACATACTTTGTTATCTTTGACTTAGAAACAGAAAAAACTATTACTACATGCCCCGTATTTTTAATCCGGTCGACATTTCCAGGGAGGAAAAAGAGGTACGAAAAGACTATTTTGATCGTCATACCCCGGTGATTATTTGTGACAATTATGCCACGGCAGGCCAGAAATTCAAGGTGAAAATCCGCCTGGGGACCGAATATACACATCCCGACGATCCCGATCACTTTATAAACTATGTGCAGCTTTGGAACAGGGAGACTTTTATTGCCGAAGCCCATTTTGCCCCGGGAAGCCTCGGCAATAAACCTGAACACGTGGAGGTAGATTTTTACATTGTGCCAGGAGCAGTAAGTATGAACCTTTCGGCCATGTCGGTTTGCACAAAGCATGGATTGTGGCAGAGTGAAGCCAGAGAGGTGGCCATCAGGAAGAATTAATCCTTGCTGTTTAGCTGGCTTTAGTCGAACAATTCTTCGGTTTCATACTCCATGTAACCGTCTGTTCCGATGAATGATACGAAGGATATCTTCCATTCTCCACTGATTTTTTCCAGAAAGCGTACCTGGATACTGTTCATCTCCACCACATCCTCATCATACTGGGTAATCCACTTCTGATCGCACACCACAAAGGCAGAGCCGGGGTAGATCTTCATCCGGTAATTACTTTTCTCCACTGTAATGTGAAGATCAGGGCCCAGATCGTCTTCCGTTTCATCTCCGGTCATATGTCTTGAAACATCATCCCAACCTACCGCGAATACATATTGGTCGGCGCCCGCAGTTAACCTCATATTCAGGCTATCCTGCACATGGGTTAAATACATGCCTTCAAAATCCCGGTCAATATAAGTTTGAGTTTCTGCTTCCATGACCGCTATAATGGCCGCTTTTTCCTTATCATAATCAATGGCCTTCTCACAGCCAGTAACTGCGAATGCAGCTATAATGAGAGCAGATAGAATTGTGTATCTCATGGTTTAATTAGTTTGGTTAACGAATTAAGAATGCTATTAAGAATGCCATCCCCATCATGCAAAATACAACAATGCACTGTGAAAGTCAATTTATTATTACATTTGCTTACTATGAAAAAAACCCATTTCATACTGACTCTGCTTCTAACTTTCGGATTTACAACACTCTCCGCTCACCAGGGAATTCCTGTGCCGGAAAAAGGGATTCTTGATCTCGGGGAATGTGAACTGGACGATCAGAGTATCTTCGATCTGGATGGAGAATGGATCTTCCACTGGGAGACACTGCTTACCCCTGAGAATTATAAGCAACTTGGGTCAGAGGGGATTCCCGTTACGGTGCCTTCTTACTGGCAGAATTACAAGATAGATGGCCAGTCTCTCCCAGGATGGGGATATGGCACCTACAGCCTTAAGATCATCATCCCTGAGGATTATAACTCCGCAATCTGCTTTGATATCCCAGTCTTCGATGTAGCCTTTAAGTTCTACCTCAACAATCGCCTTGTAGCTGAGAACGGGGAGGTGGGAACCACTGCTGAAGAAGAAAAGCCATGGTATGAGCCAAGCAGTTTCTGTTATATTCCGGACACCGATACCCTGCAAATCCTTATCCAGGTTTCAAACTTTCATCACCGCAGGGGTGGATTCTGGCAATCGCTCATTATGGGAGGCAGCAGCAAGGTACTTGGCAGAAAAGAACAGAGGCGTATGTATGATTACTCCACCATAGGGGTTCTCTTCTTTTTCATGATTTTCTACCTGATTTTCTGGTCCTTTACCAGGAAGGATATATTGATGTTGTTGTTTGCACTGACCACCATGGGCATCCTCATGCGATCGGTCAATACGGGCCTTTACTTCTCCAATGCTTTTGTCGCTGCTCCCTGGTCCTGGCAGATCAGGATGGAATACCTGGGTACCTTCCTGGCACAATTGTTCGGGATGATCTTTCTCCATAAGCTTTTTCCCCGTAAGTATATGAAGCCGGTCATTCAGGCAAATACCATTTTAATTTCACTGGCCAGTGTCTCCCTGTTTATCCTGCCGGTGCACCTGTTTACCTATGAAATGCTTGTTTTTCAACCGCTCCTGGTGCTCTTCCTGACCCACTATCTGCTTATCAGCTTTTTCGGAACTCTGAAAAGAAGGCTTATTGATGCAATCTTTTTTGCGTCGCTTTCGTTTTTTATTTTTACGCTTATTAATGACATAATGCTGGCAAATTCTGCCAGCTCACCTGCAGATAACTACCTGACACAACTCTCCTTCCAGCTCTTTATTTTTGCCATGGCCGTGATGATTATCATGCAATGGGTCCAGAAAGATAAAGAAAGGCTTATGCTGGAGAGTTCCCTGAGGTTTAAAAACAGGGTGTTGTCAGTGATTGCTCACGATTTGAAAAATCCTATTTCCAGTGTGGCTCAGTTTTCCGATCTGCTGGTTGACAAACCACAACTTGCTTCCAAGAAGCATGTTACCCAGTCCCTTCGCGAATCTTCCCAGGCGGCTGTTACTCTCCTTGACAACCTGCTCTACTGGGGAAAAAGTGAATCAGAACGCCTGAGCTTCACTCCCGTATCAATAAAGATAGAGGAGATGGTAAAAGAGGTATACTCCCTTTTTCAACATATGGCCACTCAAAAAGAACTTTCATTTACCAGCGAAGTAGAACCCGGAATCTCTGCCTATGCCGATCCTGTTCTGGTGAATATCGTATTGAGAAACATGGTGGCCAATGCCATAAAATTCACACGTAAAGACGGATCGGTTCATGTAAGAGCCTGGAAGGAGAAGGATAAAGTTTACTGCTCGGTTAAGGATACAGGCGTGGGTATGAAGCCTGAATACCTGGAGCAGTTCCGAAGAGATGGTTACCTGAGCAGCTCAGCCGGAACCGATCAGGAAATTGGAACCGGGCTCGGATTGCAGCTGGTCCTGGACCTGCTGGACAAAAACAATGGAACACTGGAAATTGAGAGTGAGATAGATGTGGGTTCCAATTTTACATTTACTCTGCCATTGGCTAAACAAGCAAGAGATGAAGATTAAGAAATCCAAGGATAAATATATTCAGGGAAGCAGGATTCTGCTGCTCAGGAAAGGTCAGGCACTGAATGCATATATACAGGATCCTCAGGAACAGGAATATATAGGAAAACGGCTTGCCGGGAAGAAAAATATGGCCCTGTTGAACCGCCTGGACCACCTGCTGATATTCTGTAGCCTTGACAAAGAGGATGTATCCCCTGGAAATCGCCTGGAAATAGCCAGAAAAGCGGGTTTTGATTTGCACAGCTTACTTGTTGACCATGATGTAAGTTCGCTCACCGTGATCAATGGAGGAGTAGACCAGGAAGAATGCATAGCCTTTGCTGAAGGCCTTGCCCTGACCAATTACCAATTCCTGAAATACCTTTCAAAAGATAGTGTCAGGGCATACTCCCTGACTGAATTGCTCCTACATGATGAAGGGCTCACTGAAGATCATGTGGAGAAACTGGAGAATCTGGTTCGGGCTGTTTACCTTACCCGCGATCTGGTGAATGAGCCGCTTTCTTTCCTGACTGCCGGACAGCTGGCAGCAGAAATTGAGCTTATGGGTTCAGCATCGGGATTTTCCGTGGAGGTGTTTAATAAAAGGAAGATCGAATCTCTGAAAATGGGTGGATTGCTTGCTGTAAATAAGGGAAGCATAGATCCCCCCACCTTCTCCATCCTCACCTGGAAACCGGACAAGGCCGTGAATGACCGCCCCATTGTGCTGGTGGGGAAAGGAGTCGTTTACGACACCGGGGGACTGAGCCTGAAACCAACACACGACTCCATGGATTATATGAAATGTGATATGGGTGGAGCAGCAGCAGTGGCGGGTGCATTTTATGCCCTTGCAAATAACCGACTCCCACTTTGGGTGGTCGGACTTGTTCCCGCAACAGATAACAGGCCGGATGGTAATGCCTATGTCCCTGGAGATGTAATCACCATGTATGATGGCACTACGGTTGAGGTGCTGAACACCGATGCCGAAGGCCGCATGATCCTGGCCGATGCCCTCAGTTATGCGAAACAATATGATCCTGAACTGGTTATTGAGCTTTCTACCCTGACCGGTTCTGCTCACATGGCCATTGATAAGTATGGTATGGTGGGTATGGGAAATGCCAGCCGTGAGGTCATGGATAATTTAAAGGCAAGTGGGGAATATACTTCAGAGAAGGTGGCCGAATTTCCATTCTGGGATGAATATAAGGAACAACTGAAGTCAGAAATTGCAGACCTGAAAAACATTGGGGGTAAGTATGGGGGTGCAATCACGGCTGGAAAGTTCCTTGAACACTTTACCGACTATCCATATATACACCTGGATATTGCAGGACCCTCCTTCAATAAGACCCTTTTCAATTACAGGGGAAAAGGGGGCAGTGGTGTCGGTGTCAGGATCCTCTACAACTATTTTCTTGACCGCTCCATGTAATAAGATCCGGAATTTATGAAAGAAAAACTCAAAATTGGGATATCCCACGGTGACATTAACGGTATCAGTTACGAGGTGATTATTAAAACCCTTATGGACAGTCGCATTACTGAGATCTGCACACCCATTATCTATGGTTCACCCAAAGTAGCAGCCTATCACCGGAAAGCCCTTGGCATAGAGGACCTCTCTCTCACGGGGATTTCTTCGCCGAACGAGGCCAGGGGAAATAAATGCTATATTATTAACTGTGTGGATGAGAACATCCGTGTGGAACTTGGCAGAGCCACTGAAAGTGCAGGAATAGATTCCTTTAAGGCCCTGAAGGCGGCCACTGATGCATTGCAGGAAGGTAAAATTGATGCCCTGGTTACCGGACCGGTCAACAAGCAGAATATCCAGCACTCCGAATTCAACTACAGTGGACACACGGAGTACCTTCAAGACCGATTCGGGGTCAATGAGGTGATGATGTTAATGGTGAGTGATCTGTTAAAAGTGGGACTGGTTGCCGGGCATGTCCCCATAGCGGAATTAAGCTCAATGATTAGCAGGGAGCTGGTCGTGGAAAAACTGAAAATCCTTGCGAACTCCCTCTTGGTGGACTTTGGGATCAGGAATCCCCGTATTGCTGTCCTGGGACTCAATCCCCATGCCGGCGACAACGGACTGCTGGGTGGCGAAGAGCAGAAAGTGATCAGCCCGGCCATCCAGGAGGCAAAAAATCTGGGAATTTCAGCTTTGGGACCCTATGCAGCCGATGGCTTTTTCGGTGCAGGTCAGTTCAGCCGTTATGATGCGGTTCTGGCCATGTATCACGATCAGGGACTTGCCCCTTTTAAGTCGCTTTGCATGGATAGTGGAGTTAACTTTACTGCCGGCCTGCCGGTGGTCCGGACCAGTCCGGCCCATGGAACAGCCTATGAACTGGCTGGCAAAAATATGGCATCTGCCACTTCATTCAGAAATGCCATCTACCTGGCTATTGATGTGGCACGTAACAGGCAGTTATATAAAGAGATTTCGGCTGACCCACTTCTTGCGGGAAATGCAAAAAACGGTGGGAAAGATGAATCGCCGGAGGATCTGGAGGCAGCAAATTAATAAACAAGCTCCGTTTGTTGCTTGTATACAAACTGGAAAAGCTGATTCTCTATGGGAAAACAGAACATGTAGTAGGCTGTGTTTTCATGTTTGGGGAAGTAAACATAGCCACTGCTAATCTCCCCGGGCGGAACTTTCCTTGTTCGGAAAATCTCCTTCTTTACAAGCTCTTTCTCCTCACTGAGCATTGCCATTTCTGATTTAATCATCTTATCCTGGCTTACATACTGATCGGCAGTGCCCACGGTTTGGAATACCGCATCGGCAATATAAGCCGGGTTCTCAGTAGCCGTAAAACCAGAGGCATAGTAAAGTATATTAACGCTGGCCTGAAGAATACCGAGAAAGGTATTCATGCCCTTATCTTTTCTCTTTTCTTCCAGGCTGCGATCGTAGTTCATTAAGACCGTGTCCGGATGAACAGCCATCCATGGTGAAAAGAGGGCGGCCTCGGCATTGGCACTATCAAGCACTAAATAGTAGAAATCGTCCGGCAGAACAGACAGGCTATCGGCACCGGAATTGTGTACCACAAAATCGAAGATCAGATTAGCCCCATGAATACCGTCAAAGCCCAGTTCTACTTCAATAGGTCCACTTTCCAGGGAAATGTATTCCCGCCCCATGGCAAAATGACCTTCGGGAGCTTCCGGGATTATCCTGGTCACAACGCTGGGCGCTGTACAGGAGCAAAGGAGTAAAAGAAGTACCGGCAGAAAATAAAACTTTTTCATTTCCAGGTAAACTGATACCTGAACAGATGCAAAAACCCTGCCGAAAATCAGATCTTAAACCTAAGCGATTAGTGCCTCGTATTCATCGGCCGACATTAAATCGTCCAGCTGAGATGGGTCTGCCATTTTTACCCGGAGCATCCATCCTCCTTCAAAAGGCTCAGAATTAACCAGTTCCGGAGCATCCTCCAGTGCAGGATTTGCTTCAAGCACCTCACCGTCCAGGGGCATGTAGAGATCCGATACAGTCTTCACCGCTTCAATGGTTCCAAAGGTCTCTCCCTTTGAAAGGATCCCACCCTCGGTCTCTATTTCGATAAATACCACATCTCCCAGCTCGCCCTGGGCAAAATCGGTCACTCCAATCACAATTTCGTCACCTTCCACACGAATCCATTCGTGCTCGGCGGTATACTTTAGATCTGCGGGAACGTTCATAAAATAATTATTAGTTAATCGTTAATGCTTAATGGTTGGATTATAGCAGTTATTAACCATTAACTAATAACCACTAACCTTCCTTCAAATGTAATACTTTCCTGAAGAAATTCCAGCTGCTTAAAATCATAAAATAATCCGGCTGAAATTACAATGTGAAAGTCATGCTGAAGCCCACATTGTAGTTTGCGTTTGGATATGAATTTGATATATAAGGTGTTGTGAGCCTCTGGTCGTAGAAGAGCCGTAGGATGAACTTATCACTTAACATGTAATCAGCGGATGCCTTCAAAGAGAAAATGGTCTGACCGGCTGTGATCTCACTTCCCGAGAGACCTTCAAGTTTCCGGATCACGGTCCGGTTGTTCCGCATGGAAAGGTCAAGCCTGATATTCAGGTCACTTGACAGGTTTCTCTGGTTGATAACCAGGGGAACTTCATTGAAGCGGTAACCTGCCCCGATAATATACTCTTCGCTGTTAATCTCATTTACCTGTGTGTTGTTCATATTCATGGCCACTGTTCTGGCCCGTTTGTATTCAATACGGGTGGTCAGACTGTTCTTCCAATCCATATTAAGACCCAGGAAGGGACTGAAATTTTCATTGACACTGACTATATTGACATTCTGATCCACCATGAAGTTCCCCTGCAGATCATAAGCTATGGGCACCCCGCTGATGGTGTCAACCCTGTAAAAGGGGTTGTTGATAAAGGATCCCACACTATAAGTTGAGCGGTAGGAGTGGTTCATAACAATGGAATTGACATACCTCTGCAAAGCTTCAATCTTCCCCAATCCGTCGAATCTTACCTGCCAGTTGGGCATCATCTGCCAGATGGTTTTGATTACATTCATGGATACATCGTCAGGTGAACCTCCTCCGTAGGCAGCCAGGAAGGCCGGGATAAGGACTTCCTGAGAAGTGGGTCCATATCCGCTTACATAACCGGCGTTGGCAGTATCGGGAGGCAGCACCACCCCGGTATTTTCGGTATACTCCTGGCCCAGGCGCTGGGATATGGTCTGCCTGTAATCGTTCTGGAGCAGGTAGAAAGACTCCGATGACTCTACGTTGTCATCAATCTTCTCAAAAGCAGTTTTAAGGGTGATCACCGACATGCTGAAGTTTCCGGTATTATATTTTCCTCTTGCAGAATCGGGAGGAAGAGTACCGTCTGCATTGGCCGTGTAGTATTCCGAATAGTTATAAGAGTACATGCGGTTGGATGTCAGGTCGATCTTCAGGCCATTAAATGGTTCGATACTCATCCTTCCGGTAAAGCGCTCGGTATGGTTCATGGCATAGGGCTCATTGAGAACCTGGTCAGTGCTAAGCGCCCCCCTGTTAAAAGAGTTCAGCGCATAATCCTGGTCCTGCCACCCTGCGATAAATCCCCAACCGGGTTCCATGTATCCATTGACTGTATGGGTGCCAAACCCAAAGCGATCCACCCCGTATACATATCCTGGCTGAAGGGTTCCTCCACTGGTGGAATAGGTCAGGTTCAGGGTTCGGATACTCATAAGTATTCTCACAGTACCCTCGGCGATGAAAATCAGGGGACTCTCCCCTTTTTCAATGGTGCCTGTTACCCTTACCGAAGCATTTCGGATAGCCTTTGCCGATGTAATGCGGATCCGTGTATTGCTGATAATCTCCATCTCCACTTCCACGGGCTGCATATTTTCATCGAATACTTCAACCACGATGTCTTCGGTCTTCAGGTTGTGGACCACATAGCGGGCCCTTCCTTCCCGCAAATAGATATTATCATCATCATAAACCCGGGTCTTGATCCTGGACTTGGACTCCCTGGCCCTGGTTTGTGCATTTCGGTATTTGGCATTGATATCCTTCAGGTAGGGAACTTTGTTGTAGAGGTTCAGGAGATTCAGCTGTCCGTTCAGCTGGATGGTATTGGAGTTCTTAATTGTGTTCCCGAGATTGATGGGTCCGTATACGGGATCATCAGGAATAATGGGACCCACATCCCATCCATAGGTTCCTCCGTAGCGGGCATTGAGGGATGTCCAGTCCAGCAGAGGGATTTTATTGATGGGAACAGTATAAGAAAGATTGAACTGGTGGAAATAGCTGGTGGAACGCCCCAGGTTCAAAATGGTGTCCCGAAGAGCATCCCACTGATAATCATACTTATAGCGACCCTCGGGCTCGTCGATCCTTGCATTGTTCGTTGAAGAAAAATCAAAACGAAGGTTCCGGGTAAGATCAAATTTCAAATCGAAAAAACGGTTCCAGTAAAAGTCCTTTTTAAAGGTAGGCTGCACATAGAGGCTCGGATTATCGACGTTCCTTACCTCCTTCTCCAGGTAGTAGCGATCCATATCTGTCCGGAAGGAGACCCTGGATGGAGTATAGTTAAAATTGAAATCCTTAATAAGCCGCAGCCATTCCGAATTCATCCATTTGACCGTTTTAAATGGCTGCACGTTTCTGGGCCTGGTATTGAAGTTATAGCTCAGGTTCCCCCTGACTTTACTGGTATTGTAATAGTTGAGATTGGGGTTCCGGCTGTTCATCTCGTTCATGGAGAAGGAAGTGGACCAGTTGGAAAGGCTATAGAAGCGCTTCTTGTTGCCTGCCTTGTTCATCCTCACATTTGTTACAGCAAATGCCTTCCTTTCCACAACATCCCTTGAATTACGGATTATGGAGTCGCGTTCCGCTTCGGTCTCTGCCTCGTCAATGGCCTCATTCAGGGGAACATCAGGATCAAGGGGATTGTACTCGGGATTAACAATGGCTTTTGAGTAAGAAACAAAGACAGGAATATTGACACCGCTTTCCTGCTTAAAGAATTTTCCCATCTGGAGGTTCGAAGAGATATCGTACTGGATTATCTGTTCCAACTGCCTCTCCTGGATCTTCTGTTCTATAGCTCCAAAGCCAGGCTGACTGGTATTTCCGGCAAAGGTAACATTCCCGAAATCGGCCAGTTTCAATGTTGCCCTTCCGTTGGCGGCCCATCCCCCATGCTCATTGAAATCGGTCAGACGCAACTCGTTCAACCAGATCTCCCCCGACTTGGGCAATGCGTCATCCGGTCCATAAGGATTATTTCCTGCTTTGGGGTTGCGGACCCCGATCATGATGGTACGAACACTGCTCAGATTCGGGTTACCGGTTACCGAGACCCGGTTCCCATTGTCGTCGATCTCTGAATAAACTGTAGAGATGTCCACATCACTTTCCGGATCGTTCATGGCACTGTTCCTGGCCTGTTTCAATTCCTTGAAATCATCCAGTACCACTTCAAACTCGTTGCTACTGGGCCATACAATCTCCCGGTCACTATCACTATCATTATCATATCTCCCGGGAGGAGTAAGTTCCAGGGGAACTTCGTACTCGTAGTAATTGTCCTTATAATCGGTTCCCAGCCTGATAAAGGCTACCAGTTCATCATTTTCAAGCACCTCCCCTGTTATGGCCTCGGCGTGAGCCTCCATCCGGAGCTTTTTATACTGACGCATATCCATCTGGGTATTTTTATAAGCGGCTCTGGCATCACCATCTGCCAGCTCATCCACCCGGAGGACTATGGATTGTTCATTGAGCTGCCTGAGCTGAGGCTGCATGGGATCAATCTGGCGGTCAAATCCAGGAGGCAATACATAGTTAACTGGTTCCTTGCCCGAATTCTCTTCAATATTTACTGCAGAAATGGCCAGCGCTCCCAGGGGAGGCTCAACCCCGGTCCAGTCTTCCCCTCCCTGTATCAGCGGGAATTGGTATCGTCTCCATTCTTCCCGAATCAGATCAAGCCTGGCGAAGCGAAGGAAGGTGGTATCCTCAAATCCCGTCATAAACATCCGCATGAAGCGGATAGTTTTAAAATCGGAGATATCCCCTTCAATATCGTCATAATCAAATATAGGTATCCTGAACTGAAACCAGGTTACATCGGCAGTTTCTCCATTCTCATAGGTGACCTTATCTACTACCTTATCCACAATATGGTTCTGTCCTACCTCAAGGTCATTTTTGTTAATATCGACCCGGTAGGAATAGTAGCTTTCTCCTTCACTGAGGGTATTATCCTGGTTAATATCCTCAATGTCGGGAAGTGAGGTGCCCGAGGTGGGGTAAGATTCCGTGTTATCGGCGTCACTGGGTGAGTTCCCCTCATGGTTATTGTATTTCTTATAGCGGCCTATAATGTCCTCCCGGGCAGCATCGTAGAAAGTGCTGCGGTAGTACATATAATCATCCGATGACGGGTCGTCAAAGATTGCATCCCTGGCTTCCTGACTCAGCAAGCCGGCATTATAGAGCTCATCTATCTGGCGCAGATAATCATCCGGTTCCTGGGAAAAGAAAGATTCCTCATCCAGAGAGTACATAGACGACAGACCATCCAGTCCAATATCCTGGTATTTACGGGTATCGTCTCCTGCACTGAAACCCTGTACCAGTGACTGTGTCAGCGGAATACGACCCCAGACAGTGGTATCCACTTTTTCAACTTCCGCCGAAGTTGGCAGTCCGTTTTCAAACACCTTCCTGGAGTCCTTCAAAACATCCTCGGAAATATTTCCCAGGTTAAAATAAAGCTCTCCTCCACTGTGGTCCGGCATTTCAACAAAGGGGTCCATCATCCAGAACTCGATAAACTCCACATTGGCCTGTTCAAAATCTGTGGAGTAAATCTCACGCATAACTCCACCCCACCTTTCCTGGGGTTCAAGCAGTTTTCCATCAAGCCCGATTCTCTGATAATCATAGTTATATGGGCCCCGTTCTTCCGGATAGTATGACAGGTTCAAAACAGATATGCGGGTGGGTATTCCATTTGGATTCTCCTTAAATGGAAAAATATCCTGTTCATATACTTCATATACGTAAGCACTGGACATATAATCAGGATCATTCTTCATGTAATCGGGTGTCCGTGAATCCGGATTCAGAAAAAGAGGATCGATGTGGTACCACGACAGCAGTGCCCGATTGTACCCATAGGCCCTGTTGTTATTGTAATCGGATTCCGGAAAAAACCCCCGGGGTGTGGAAGCCAGTTTCCAGGAGGAGAACTGTTTCAGATCCATGGATGTTTCACTGCCTTCAAAATCGTCAATGTAGGCATTCCCTTCTTTCCCAATGGCTTTGGAGGTTCCGGGAACCAATTGTGCAAACTCTCCAACCACGGTAAAGGAGGAGGGTGCCTTGGTCTCCAGGAAAGGCAGCTTATCCACCAGGTTGGTAATCCACTGGGACTCGGTACTGTAGTTTCCGTTAAGTCCCCAGATGGTATTGGAAATGGGCTCATCTCCAACATTCACCTTTTGTGTCAGGGGCCTTTCTGTCAGGTGCATGACTGTGGCCCCCAGGTTGAATTTATCTGAGATCCTGTAGTCGAGATGGGTTCCTATCAACGTCTTGGTCTGGAAGTTAAACAGACTCTGGTTTTCCAGTGAAATCCGGATGGGAGTGCCAGATTCAAGAATTCCCTGGTTAATGATAGTAACCCGGCCCAGCATGTAATCGACCGTATAGTCAGTACCCTCCATCAACTCCCGTCCGCCCGCTGTAACTTTTACCGATCCCTGGGGTACATTCATGGCGTTCAGCATAATCTCCGAGCTGCTTGAGGAGGAATATTCCCCCTGGATCAGGAACTTGTTCTTTTCGGCAATCTGCTGCGCCTTGGTCTTGGTGGAGTCATATAGCTCCTGGTAAACAAACTTATCAATGGCTGCCGCTGCCTCATCGGCATCCAGACTGTCATTCAGAATCTTCGTCAGGTCAGCCCCGAATGGTTCCAGCAGGGGGAAGAACACCCGTCCGTTGGAGGAGTAGATAGTGAGATTCTCCAAATAATCAAAAACACCATCAGGATAGGGATCAAGCTGCGAATCCAATTTATCCATATTCAACAATCTGATCAGGATTGTTTTATCCAGACTGGTTCCGGGCAGGTAGTTGACTGCATTCCCCGTTTTATCATCGCGGTAAAGTATATCCAGGGTAAATTCTTCCTGACTCACCTGATAGGCACCCAGGGCATAGACGTTCTTCATCATCAGGTCCCAGGTGTAGCTTCTGGGTGTAAAATTCGATGGCTTGATCAGTTTCATTATCAGGGTGGAAGGAGCACTGATCCCACTGGACTCAGATAATTCACCCACCCGGAAGGTCTGCCCCCTGTAGGTATATTCATAGGCCACAGCCAGAATCTCATCTGTATTCAGGGCCGTATTCAAAGAAATATAACCCAGCTTTTCATGGAAGGTATATTCCCGGGCCGACAGCAGTCTGGCATTTTCAAGTTTTTCATAATCTGTACCCAGGACCAGGCCTGCACCCTCCAGCACAGTGGTTGCATTTTTGATATCCCTGATGGCCGAATAGGTGGTGGTGAGCTCTTCATAGGCATCGTTCAGCGGATTCCTCGGGTAGTTTCCTGTCTGAGTAGGATCGCGATCGAAAAACATGGGATAGGGCTCAGCCAGGTCATTAACTGCCACAATGTTCCTGGACTCTTCAAAATTTGTAGTCTTGTTGGTTACCCATACCTCTATGCGGGTAATGGCCACATCGGAGTTTACTACCGGCAGAAGCGATAATGCCTGGTTGTAGGTCTCCCGGAAGTAATCCGAAAGAAAGTAGTGCTTGTTCACATCATAGTTGTCCACTGTTACTGAGTACTCATTCATCTGAGCACCTCCCTCAACATTGATTACCGACGACTCGCCCCGTTGCTGAGAAAATACGGTGGATACGGTTAGTTTTCCAAATTGAAGGTCCGCTTTTAAACCAAAGAGACTCTGGCTCCCTGTGATCAGAGATCCCGGCAATGAGAAATTTACATTCCCGGCCTCAATCTTCTTGATTATCTCATCCTCATCCCCTGCATACTCAAGCTTGGTCTGGTTCTCAAAATCAAAGGTGGCTTCCGTATTATAACTGATATCCATGGCAAACTTGGTGCCTATGGTACCTGCCACATTCATGATGATTTTTTCATCGAAAGTAAAGGAGGGCACAGACCTGAGCTGCTCGCTGATATTGGGATTGTCCTGTTTACTCAGGTTAAACCCAAAGATCAATTCGGCAGATCCTGTGGGTACTATGCTGATTATATTGGATCCGAACACTTTATCAAATGCCTCTCCCCCCACCTGGATTGGCGGGATAAATGAGAGTTGCTGTTCCAGAGAGGACCCGCTTGCTTTCATGCGCCAGTAATCACTCACCTGTTGCTGCATATCAAATGTCCCGTACTCCTCCATGGTCATGGTTGTAGGGTACCTGTAATTCCAGCTTCCGATAGTCTCGGTGAATACGTATTTCTGGGTCAGGGGATCATAAACTACATTCGAATGGATGTTGGAAGGATTATTCAGATATAGTGGGGAGCTTTGTCCCGACGATGAGAAGGGATATGAACCCCGGTCGGAGAAGGGATAATGCAGCGTTGAATCCTGGGCATTGGCTGCTAAAGCCAGCAAGAATCCAATGACAATCAGGAATATGTGCTTAAACCGACAGTTCACTACATAAACTTCAAGGCAGCCTTCACTACCTCCTCAACTGAAAGTTCGGGCTGCTCTGCTAAAATACGTGTCAGAATCTTATCTACGGTTTTCTTTGGAAAACCCAGTGCTACTAAAGCAGATAACGCTTCTTCGCGACTTGTATTGTCTTTTGAAAAGAATAATTCATCAATTCCAGCACCTCCCCCGACCTTATCCTTCAGGTCGACTATGATTCGCTGTGCAGATTTTGCCCCGATTCCCTTTATTCCCTGTAGAATAGAGACATTCCCGGCCAGAATGGCATGGCTTATTTCTTCAGGAGAAAGGGAAGAAAGGATCAGGCGGGCTGTATTGGAACCCACCCCTGAAACCGATATAAGCATTCTGAAGATTTCCCGCTCCTCCCGGCTGCCGAAACCATAGAAAATCTGCGCATCTTCCCTGACAACAAAGTGGAGGTAGATCTTTCCTTTTTGCAGATTGCTGATCTGGCTGTAGGTAAATACTGAAATGTGAATGTAGTAGGCCAGGTGGCCTGCCTGAACAATCAGATGAGCGGGACTCTTCTCAACAAATTCTCCCTCGATATATTCATACATACCCTTGCTTTTGGTATGCTAATATAAAATAAAATCGAAAGCGATTCTTAGAGAGTTTTCAGCGACTGTTAGAGAGTTTTCTTCATCTCGGTCTCTTCATAGGCTTCAACCATGTCGCCTACTTTGATATCATTGAAATTCTCGATGTTAAGTCCGCACTCAAGGCCCGAAACAACTTCCCTGGCTTCATCCTTAAAACGCTTCAGGGAACCCAGTTCTCCACTGTAGATTACAATACCGTCGCGGATAAGCCGAACCTTTGAAGTCCTCCTGATTTTACCTTCCCTGACAATACATCCTGCAATGGTTCCCACTTTGGTTATCTTGAAGGTCTCCAGGATCTCCAGGGTACCGATGATATCTTCCTTAATTTCGGGAGAAAGCATACCTTCCATGGCTGCCTTAACCTCTTCAATGGCATCGTAGATAATGGAATAGAGACGAATATCTATCTGTTCTTTTTCTGCCAGTTTTCTGGCACTGAGCGATGGCCTGACCTGGAAGCCGATCACGATGGCATTGGATGCTGCAGCCAGCAGGATGTCCGATTCAGAGATCTGTCCAACCGCCTTGTGTTTGATATTCACCTGGATTTCCTCAGTACTCAGCTTGATAAGTGAGTCGGACAGGGCCTCGATGGATCCGTCCACATCACCCTTTACAATCACATTCAGCTCCTGGAAGCTGCCAAGGGCAATCCGGCGTCCGATTTCATCCAGTGTAAGATGCTTGGTGGTCCTTAGCTCCTGCTCACGCTGCAATTGCTCACGCTTGTTGGCAATCTCCTTGGCCTCCTTATCGGTGTTCATCACATTGAAACTCTCTCCGGCCTGGGGAGCACCATTCAGTCCCAGTACCAGGGCTGGCGTAGAAGGACCGGCCTCCTTGATTTTCTTGCCACGCTCGTTAAACATTGCTTTCACATGTCCGTAATGCTGACCCGCCAGCAAAACATCTCCGATCCTGAGTGTTCCCGACTCCACAAGGATGGTGGCAACATTGCCCCTGCCCCGGTCGAGGGTTGATTCAATTACAGTACCCCGGGCCGACTTTTTGGGATTGGCCTTTAAATCGAGAAGCTCAGCTTCCAGAAGCACTTTCTCAAGAAGCTCTTCAATGTTGATATTTCCTTTGGCCGAGATCTCCTGGCTCTGGTATTTACCGCCCCAGTCCTCAACCATATAATTCATCTGGGCAAGTTCATCCTTAATTTTTTCGGGATTGGCAGTCTGCAGATCGATCTTATTAATGGCAAATACAATGGGAACACCTGCTGCCGCCGCATGGTTAATGGCTTCCACGGTCTGGGGTTTAACCCCGTCATCGGCTGCCACCACAATAATGGCCACATCGGTAATCTGTGCACCCCTTGCACGCATGGCTGTAAAGGCTTCGTGACCTGGAGTATCCAGGAAGGTGATTTTCCGTCCACCTTCCAGTTTTACACTGTAGGCACCAATATGCTGGGTAATTCCGCCCGCTTCCCCTGCTACCACATCGGCATCGCGTACCACATCCAGCAATTTGGTTTTTCCATGGTCCACATGTCCCATTACAGTCACAATGGGAGACCTTGAGTCCAGATCTTCGGGGGCATCCTCTTCTTCCTGGATGGATGCAACAAGATCCACACTGACAAACTCCACTTTGAAATCAAATTCATCAGCAACCAGAGACATGGTCTCCGCATCAAGACGCTGGTTTATGGATACAAAGAGACCCAGGTTCATGCAGGTCTTTATAACTTCCGTTGGGGACACGCTCATCATGTTGGCCAGCTCGTTCACAGATACAAACTCGGTTACCTGTAAAACGTTCAGTCTCTCTTCAAGTAAATCGCTTTCTTCCTGCAATTTGGCCTGTACGGCATCCCGTTTTTCACGCCTGTATTTGGATGTTCTTGATTTGGATCCTTTGCTGGTCAGTTTGGCCAGGGTATCTTTGATCTGCTTCTGAACATCCTCTTCATTGACCTCAGGCCTGGCGGCACGCTTTCGTTTCTTTCCTCCCTTTTCTCTTGCTGCACCTGCTTTGTTCTGCCTGTCAATATCCACCAGACCGGTCTCCTTCTTGATCCGTTTCCGTTTTTTCTTCTGGTCCAGGTTCTGATCATCCTTACTGGAAGCCACCGGTTTTTTCTTGGGCTCTCTTTTCTTTGGCAGCTCAATCTTGCCAACCACGGTAGGACCTGTTAATTTCTCCACCCGGGTGGGGATCAGGTTCGATTCTTCCTCCTTCTTTTCACCGACTGCCTCCTCCACTTCCGGGCTTGTCTCCTCGGGCTTTTCAGCTTTTACAGTTTCCGGCTCTTCGATTTTGCTTTCGGGAGTTTCTCCGGCCAGGGGTTTTTCTTCTTTTTCAACAACTTCCTTTACAACTTCCGCCTCTGGTGCAGCTTTTGCCGCGGGGCTATCTGCCTTTTCACCACTGGCTTTGGATTTTTTGCTCGGACGGGTTTTCTGATTCATGGAGTCCAGATCGATTTTCCCCACGACCCTGGGTCCGCCTTCAGCCACTACGGGCTCTTTCGTCCCTTCTTCCGTGCTCTCTTCACTGATCTCCGCCGGGGGAGCTGCCTTCTCCTTTTTAGCTGCCTTCTCCTTTTCTGGTGCCTTCTCCTTTTTGGGTGCCTTCGGGCTGTCAGCTTCAGCTTTTACTTTCGGCTTCTCCTCCACAGGCTCTGGCTCTTCTTTGGAAACCTTTACCTCTTTTTCGACCGGTGATGGTGCTGTGGCAGCTGCGGAAGCAGTATGATCGGTAATAATTAACTCCTCGGACTCCTCTGGCTCGGCTGATTCAGGAACATCATCCAGTGAGAGCGACTCCTGTCTCTCTCTAAGGTTTTTCAGGGTGAGCTTTTCACTTTCCTTCTTTACATTCAAATCAGTACTGTACTCCTCCTGCAGGAGCTCGTACAAATCCGGATCCAACTTACTGTTGGGATTGGAATCGACCTCATGTCCCTTCTTTCCAAGAAATTCAACAATGGTAGATATCCCCACGTTAAACTCCCTGGCAGCCTTGCTTAGTCTTGTTGCCTTTCTTTCAGCCATATAATCTATTCTCTATTCAAATTCTGCTTTAAGCACATTGACCAGGTCCTTGATGGTCTCCTCTTCCAGGTCGGTCCTTTTGACCAGGTCTTCCACACTGAGGTTCAGTACCGATTTGGCAGTATCACATCCGACTGCCTTTAACTCATCCAGAACCCAGCTTTCAATTTCATCAGCAAATTCTTCGAGGTTCACATCCTCATCGTCCTCGTCCGATTCACGATATACATCAATTTCATAACCCGAGAGCTGACTGGCCAGCTTGATATTCAAGCCACCCTTGCCGATGGCCAGAGAGACCTCCTTGGGCTGAAGATACACCTCTGCGCGTTTCTCTTCATCATCCAGCTTAATGGATGTGATCTTGGCAGGGCTCAATGCCCTTGTAATAAACAACTGGATATTGCTTGTAAAATTGATTACATCGATATTCTCATTTTTCAATTCCCTCACAATGCCATGGATGCGGGATCCTTTCATGCCCACACAGGCTCCAACCGGATCAATCCGTTCATCGTAAGACTCCACGGCCACTTTAGCTCTTTCACCGGGAACCCTGACAATGTTTTTGATGGTGATAAGTCCGTCGAAAATTTCAGGAACCTCCAGTTCAAACAGGCGCTCCAGGAATACCGGGGAAGTCCGCGACAGAATAATCAGGGGATTGGCATTGCGCATATCCACCTTTACCACAACCGCACGAATGGTATCCCCTTTCCGAAAATAGTCGGAAGGGATCTGCTCGGTCTTGGGCAGGATAAGTTCATTGCCTTCATCATCGAGGATCAGGATCTCTCTTTTCCATACCTGGTATACCTCACCGGTAACCACATCCCCTATCCTGTCCTTATACTTGTTGTAAAGATGATTCTTCTCCAGCTCCATGATCCTGGCTGAGAGGTTCTGGCGCAGGGCCAGGATGGCGCGTCTACCAAAGTCACCCAGTTTTACCTCGTCGGTTACCTCTTCGCCTACCTCATAGTCTTCATCAATCTCCTTGGCCTTGGTCAGGGTAATCTGCAGGGCTGGCTCTTCCACCTGATCATCCTCAACAACCTCACGATTCCTCCAGATCTCGAAGTCACCCTTGTCAATATTGATAATGATATCAAAATTCTCATCGGTTCCGTATTTCTTCAGAAGCATACCCCTGAATACATCCTCAAGGACGCTCATCATGGTCACACGGTCGATGTTCTTTAATTCCTTAAATTCGGAAAATGTCTCTATCAAATTAAGATTTTCCATTTCTACGCTGTTGAATCAATTAAATGATATTAATGCTTTTGCTGTTTTGATTTCTTCAAAAACTATCTCTTCGTCGTCTCCTTTTACCTTCAGAATGATTCCATTATCCGTAAGTGATTCCAGTTTGCCCTTAACCTTTATTCCATCGGTATAAAGAACTTCGATGTCACGACCCAGATTCTTCTCGTATTGTTGCTTTACCTTGAACGCGCCACCCAAACCCGGGGATGATACCTCCAGGGAGTAGTCTTCCACATCGCGGTCCAGCGACTCATTTAAGAAGCGGCTGATTTTCACACATTCATCGATGGAAATCCCGGCGGGCCTGTCCACATGGATTAAAATAGCATTTCCAGGTTTCACCAATACTTCCACAAGGAAAATATCGCTGCCCTCGATGTGCTGTTCAATCAGCTCTGTAATACTCTCAGTCGTAATCATTTTTTTGTGTAATAAAATAGGGGACAAAAGCCCCCCAGAACAAATCTCTCCTAACGACGGTGCAAAAGTACAAATAATCATGAAATTTGCAAAAAACAGATAGTTTTTTCGCTGATACAAACCCGATTATGGTAATAAAAGCATAATTTTGTGCCACAATTAACCCATATGGGGAACAATTCTTCCACGAATAAACTGAAAATCATCAACGATCCGGTCTATGGATTTATTAAAATTCCATACGCTACGGTATTCGACCTGATTGAACATCCTCTTTTCCAGCGTCTGCGCAGAATAAGACAGCTGGGGCTTACCCACTTAGTCTACCCGGGAGCCAACCATACCCGTTTCCAGCATGCTGTGGGAGCCATGCACCTGATGGGTCTTGCCATTGAAGTGATCAGGTCCAAGGGCCACCACATCAGCAAGGAAGAGTCTGAAGCGGTGACAATTGCTATTCTCCTGCATGATATCGGACATGGACCTTTCTCCCACTCCCTGGAGCACAGCCTGATCAAAAATACCAGGCATGAGGACATAAGCCTGATGTTGATGGAGAAGCTGAATGATGAGTTCGGGGGAAAACTATCCATGGCGATAGAAATTTTCAGGAACCGCTACGCCAAGAAATTCCTGCACCAGCTTGTAAGCAGTCAGCTCGACATGGACCGCCTCGATTACCTGAAGCGCGACAGTTTCTTCACAGGGGTTACCGAGGGGGTCATTGGATCTGACCGGATTATCAAAATGCTGAATGTGCTGAACGACCAGCTGGTGGTTGAAGAAAAAGGAATTTATTCCATTGAAAAATTTCTGATTGCCAGGAGGCTGATGTACTGGCAGGTTTATCTGCACCGCACCGTAGTAGCCTCTGAACAACTGCTTGTGATGATGTTAAAAAGAGCTCAGGCTCTAACTTCGGAGGGTGCTGAGCTGTTTGCTACGCCGGCACTGGCTTACTTTCTTCAAGGACATGATCAGGTCTCCCTGGAACAATTTGCCCTGCTGGACGACGATGATATTCTGGCTTCAGCCAAGGTTTGGTGCAACAATTCGGATAAGATTTTGTCTATTTTAGCGAACGGACTGGTCAGCCGGAAACTATTATCGGTTGAGTTGGATACTCAGGCCTTTCCTGCTGATCGCTTAGCCAGGATCCGGGACCAGGTGGCAGAGGAGCTCTCCATAACACCCCGGGAGGCAGGATACCTTGTGGTATCGGACAGCGTCAGCAATTTTGCTTACAGTGATATGGACGATCGAATTAGCATCATGGATAAAAATGGAAATACCCGCGATATAGCAGAGGCATCCGATATTCTGAATATCTCGGTACTCTCAAAAACTGTTCGAAAATATTTCCTCTGTTACCCGCGTTTAATGAATTTAAAATCTAAGTGAATGAATTTTACTGCAACCCTAATAGCTGAGTTTTTAAAAGGAACTGTCGAAGGTAACCCCGAAGCTACCGTAAGCGACATTAGCAAAATCGAGGAGGGCAGGCCCGGAACCCTTTCCTTCCTGGCCAATCCGAAATATGAAAAATACATCTACAGTACTCAATCATCCATTGTTATTGTAAATGCTGATTTTCAGGCGCAAAATGATATCAGTGCCACCCTGGTCAGGGTTGAAAACGCCTACGAATCCTTTGCGGCCCTCCTGAGACTCTATGATCAGAGCAAACCAAAGAAGAGCGGGATCAGCAAAATGGCTGCCATTTCCGAAAAGGCAAGCCTGGGAAAAGATCTCTACGTGGGCGAATTTACAGTGATCTCAGCTAATGCCGCCATTGGCGATGGAGCCCAGCTCTACCCCCAGGTCTATGTGGGCGACAATGTAAAGATCGGGGAAGGCAGCATCCTCCATCCCGGGGTCAAGGTCTATGAAGGTTGTGAGATTGGATCCTATTGTGTGCTCCATGCAGGTGCCGTTATTGGTGCCGATGGATTTGGTTTTGCTCCCAACCAGGATAACAATTATGAGAAGGTTCCCCAGGTGGGTAAGGTTATTATTGAGGACCATGTGGAGATAGGGGCCAACACAACGGTCGATCGTGCCACCATGGGTGCGACCATTCTGCGGAAAGGGGTGAAACTGGACAACCTGGTCATGATTGCCCACAATGTGGAAATAGATGAGAATACTGTTATTGCCGCCCAGAGTGGGATCTCGGGCTCCACCAAGGTGGGGAAAAACTGCATGTTCGGCGGACAGGTGGGACTTATCGGACACATTAAAATTGCCCCCGGTGTTAAAATTGCTGCACAATCGGGAATTACCAAGGATATTAAGGAAGAGGGTATCGTGATCCAGGGATCGCCGGCTTTTGAATTCGGACCCTATCAGCGCAGCTACCTGCTGTTCCGTAACCTGCCGAAAATACGTGAACAGATCAACGAACTGGAGCGCAAAGTGAAAGACCTCACACAATAAGCTTGCTGACGATTCGTCTTTAATTCCTATATTTGCCCTCGATTTATGGCGGAAAAACAGAGAACACTTAAAGCACCTATATCTTTCAATGGAAAAGGTCTCCATACCGGTGTGGTAGTTAATATGACCTTTCATCCTGCACCCGATAGCCACGGATATATCTTTAAACGTACCGATCTTCCCGGACAACCCCTGATTAATGCACTTGCAGAAAATGTGGTTGAAACTTCCAGGGGAACGGTTCTGGAAGAAAACGGGGCCAGGGTTTCTACCATCGAACATGTACTGGCCTCCTTTGTGGGAATGGGCATTGACAATGTACTGGTGGAAGTAGATGGTCCTGAAGCACCCATCCTTGATGGCAGTGCCAGGGAATTTGCTGAAGCCATTGAGAAGGCAGGAGCCGTGGACCAGGCCACCGACCGAAAATACTTTATACTTAAAGAAAAAGTAGAGTACTACGATGAGGAGAAGGGGATCCATATTATTGCGTATCCTGACAAGGTTCAGAGCCTTAATGTCCTGATTGACTATAATTCATTTGTGCTGGGCAATCAGTATGCCTCCCTTGAGGAGATGCAAAATTTTAAGGAGGAAATTGCCCCCTGCCGCACCTTTGTCTTTCTTCACGAACTGGAATTCCTGGTCAAGAACAACCTGATCAAGGGCGGGGATCTGGACAATGCTATTGTGATCGTTGACCGGAAGTGGGAGCAAAAGGAGCTGGACCGTCTGGCCGACCTCTTAAACAAACCACATGTCAGGGTTCAACCAGAAGGAATCCTGAACAATGTGGATCTGCGTTTCCCCAATGAACCTGCCAGGCACAAGCTGCTGGATCTGGTAGGAGACCTGGCGCTGGTGGGAAGATGGTTCAAGGCGAAAATTATTGCAACCCGGCCCGGTCACCAAAGCAACAACGAATTTGCCAGGGCGCTTCGCCAGGTAATGAAAAAGGAGGCCCTGCAGAAACAGGTCCCGGTTTATAATCCCAACCTTGAGCCCCTTATCGACATTAATCAGGTAAAAAAGAAACTCCCCCACCGTTATCCCTTTCTGATGGTAGACAAGGTGATTTTAATGGATGAAAAATCAGTGGTGGGTATTAAGAATGTGACCACAAATGAGCCTTTCTTTACAGGGCATTTCCCTGATGAACCTGTAATGCCCGGAGTGCTTCAGATTGAAGCCGCTGCCCAGGTAGGTGGAATCCTGGTGCTGGCGACGGTGCCTGATCCGGAAAATTATTCCAGCTATTTTCTGAAAATTGATAAGGTAAAATTCAAAAGAAAGGTGGTACCTGGCGATACCCTGATCATTAAGGTGGATTTGCTGGAGCCCATCAGGCGTGGTATTGCCTTAGTATTCGCCGAGATCTTTGTTGGTAATCAGCTGGTGATGGAAGGTGAGCTGATGGCTCAGATCGTAAAAAACAAAGACAATGATTAGCAAACAGGCCAATATTCATCCCGGTGCTAAAATAGCCAAAGGGGTAAAAATCGAGGCCTTTGCCTCCGTATACGAAGACGTTGAAATCGCTGAGGGGAGCTGGATCGGACCCAATGCTGTAATCATGAATGGAGCCAGGATCGGAAAAAATGTTCAGATTTATCCGGGTGCAGTCATATCAGGAGATCCACAGGATTTAAAATTTGAAGGCGAAGTTACCACTGTCGAGATTGGGGATAATACCATCATCCGTGAATATGTTACAATCAACAAGGGGACCAAGGCAAATGATCGCACGGTAGTGGGAAAAGACTGCCTGATCATGTCCTATGTGCATATTGCCCATGACTGTGTCCTGCAGGACAGGATTATCATGGGGAGCTACGCAGGGCTGGCAGGAGAGGTGGAAGTGGATAACTGGGCCATTATAAGTCCGGGCAGCCTGGTACACCAGTTTGTCCGCATCGGGTCGCATGTGATGATCCAGGGAGGCAGCAAGGTAAGCAAGGATGTACCTCCCTTTGGCATGGCAGGAAGGGAGCCAATCTCATTTACGGGGATAAACTCCATTGGCCTGAGGCGCAGGGGCTTTGCCAATGAAACAATTTATGCCATTCAGGAAGTTTACCGGATCATCTACCAGCGCGGACTGAATATCTCCGATGCCCTGGAATTTGTGGAGGCCAACCTGCCCGCTTCAAAGGAGCGGGACGAAATCATCCTTTTTATCCGTGACTCAAAAAGGGGCATTATCCGGGGCTATTTCGACGGAAAAGGTGATTAAATCTGATAAAAGTTTTTGTTTGATTCTACAGGGGGAATAGCTAGATTTGGGTAGTTTTTTTTCACCTAAACAGCTTCTAACACATGGAAATCCAGTCCAGGCAAATGAAATGGCAACAGGGAGCGCTGCTTGCCATTCGCTTTCTCATTGGATGGCACCTCCTTTATGAAGGTCTTTATAAACTCATCCACCCTGAATGGTCGGCCCTGGCCTTCCTGGCCAATGCCCAGGGTATCTTCTCCGGTATGGCCGACTGGATCATCTCCAATCCGGGTATTCTGAACACCGTGGATGTGCTCAATACCTGGGGCCTGATTCTCATAGGCCTGGGCCTGGTACTGGGACTTTTCACAGGCCTGGCTTCCATGGCCGGATGCCTTCTGCTGCTTTGCTATTACCTTTTCAATCCCCCTTTCATCGGGATGGACCCGGGCGGACCCGTGGAGGGAAACTATCTCCTGGTTAATAAAACCCTGATCGAAGCAGCGGCTTTGCTCTATCTGGCTGTTACTCCACTTTCCAGGCGCTTTGGACTGGATATGCTTCGAACCCGATATAATACTAAAGCCTCATCCCATGAAAAATGAAAATAATTCCGGCCTCCACCGGAGAGAAATGTTGAAGGCCCTGGCCGGCATCCCTATCCTGGGAGCGCTGGGGATAGAGGTGTTCAGGAAAACCAGCTATGACGATAAGCACAACGTCCAGGAAGAGCTTATCCGCGAACTGGGACTGGAGGACCTTTCAAATGTCATAAGGCCAGTAAGACACCAGGCGGGTGATCTGATCCGGCTAGGGATTGCAGGCTCCGGATCACGGGGTATCCAGCTTGCCAGTGCACTGGGATTTATAGAAAAATCCGCATTCGACCAGACGGTGGGAAACGGATCCCTGGACGCTCAGATTCAGGAGGGGAACCTCAACGTGGCCATCACCGGGATCTGCGACGTATTTGACCTCCATGCCGAACAGGGGCTGGCCACAGCGGCCCATGACATTCATACCGGGGGTAAGTTTGCCTCCGGGCATCCCGTCAAGCGATTCAGGCACTACCATGACATGCTCGCTGATCCCAACATTGACGCGATTATTATTGCCACTCCTGATCACCATCATGCACAGATGACCATTGATGCCATACAGGCAGGGAAACATGTGTACTGCGAAAAGAGCCTGATCCGCCGGGAGGAAGAAATCTATACCACCTACGAGGTTGTAAAAAACAGCGATCTGGTCTTCCAGCTGGGACACCAGTATCCACAGACTGCAGCCTTCCAGGTCGCCCGGGAGATTCTCAACCGGAGATGGCTGGGCAAGATCTCTCATGTGGAAACGACCACCAACCGGAACTCCCCCAACGGGGCCTGGATCCGCCATGTGGACAGCGAGGGCAATATCAAGCCGGGAAGTGCTCAGAGCATCGACTGGAAACAGTGGCTGGGCAAGGCCCCGGAGGTGCCATTCAGCATCAGGCGCTACTACAGCTGGGCCCGCTATTTTGATTATGACACCATTCTGTTCGGCCAGCTCTTCTCCCACGAATTCGATGCTGTAAACCAGCTGCTTCACATGGGGATTCCCAAAACAGCCTGTTCATCTGGTGGACAGTACACTTATAAGGAATTCGGTGATATGCCCGATGTGCTGAATACCATCTTCGAGTACCCGGAGGAAGAGTTGACCCTCACCTACAGTGCCAACCTGACTTCATCCAGGGCCAGGGGAAGGACCATCTATGGTCAGGATGCAGCCATGACCGTGGGGGGTACTCTTTCAGTAGTTCCCGATGGAAGTTCCAAACAATTCGCCGACCTGCTGGAACGCGGACTGGTTTCACCGGATACACCCATGATGGAATTGCTCCAGGGATCCAATTCGGCAAGTGTCGTGGATGCGGTCTCTTCGGCCACAGCCCAGTACTATGCCACCAGAGGACTCACCTCCACCAGTATCGGGGGACAGAGCTGGGATGTGACCCACCTGCACCTGAAAGAATGGCTGGACTGTATCAGGAATGGCGGTACGCCCACTGCCAATATCGAGATGGCTTTTGAGGAAGGTGTGGTAATAGCCATGGCCGACATAAGTTACCGGGAGAATTGCCGGACCGAATGGGATCCGGAAGCACGCAGGATCAAGCGTATCTAGGCAAAGTGCTTTAGGCAAGCAACTCCGGCCATTCAAAACCGGACTCCTGAGCCGGGGCAGGTATCCCCCTTATCAGGAAGATCCCGAAAATCAATACCAGGTCAAAACGATTGCTTATCATAAGATCTCAGGATTTTTATTCTTCATCGGTTCCCCATCCCTGTGCCTGAAGAGGGATGGCATTCCCATCATTGCCCACCAGCATGGCCGAATCCTTTTTATCGGTGATATTTCCAATTACACTCACTCCTTCTATGGCACTGACCTTATCGAAAGCAGAAAGCGGAACCGTAAAAAGTAATTCGAAGTCCTCTCCCCCATGTAAGGCTGCCACCAGGGGTTCCATCTGAAACTCTGCAGCTGCCTCTTTGGTTTCATCGGCCAGGGGGATGCGTTCATCATAGACCTGGCATCCGCACTCAGATGCCTTACAGAGGTGAAGCAGCTCTGATGCCAGTCCGTCAGAAATATCAATCATGGCGCCGGGAACGATGCCAGAGTCCTTCAGCGCCAGTAATACATCTACCCGTGGTTGAGGCTTCAGGTAGCGCTCCAGGATGTAATCATAACCAGAAAGGTCGGGCTGAAATTCCGGATCCTCTGCATGCAGCTGCTTCTCTCGCTCCAGGATCTTTAAGCCCATATAAGCGGCCCCCAGGTCTCCACTAACACAAATCAACTGGTTATTCTCAGCAGTGCTTCTCAGGGTCAACTCTTCTTTCAGAACGGTTCCCAGGGCAGTCACCGAAATCACCAGTCCTGTCATAGATCCGGAGGTATCACCCCCCACCAGGTCCACATTAAACTGTTCGCAGGCATGTCTAACACCCCAATAAAACTCATCCAGTGCTTCTACAGAGAATTTTCCCGAAATCCCCAGAGAGACCATGATCTGGCGTGGAGCCGCATTCATGGCATAAACATCTGAAAGATTCTGCACAACAGCCTTGTATCCCAGGTGCTTCAAAGGAGTGTAAACCAGGTCAAAATGGACTCCTTCCAGCAGCATATCGGTAGTAATCACCTGAAAATAGCTTCCATGATTGATCACGGCGGCATCATCGCCCACTCCCACATGGGTACTTTCCTGTTTGTTTTTAAAATTTGAAGTGAGGTGATCGATGAGTCCGAATTCCCCCATTTCCTCGATGGTCCTGATCTTTTTTGCACTCATAAGAAGAATTTATTTCCCGAACAAATCAATTGCCCTGTTGTAATACAAATGTAAGAACAAGTTTTTGTATATTTGGGCTCTATTTTAAATTAATCTTATTTACAATTAGATAGAACCATCATTACCCAAAAAAAGAGGAAAAGTGACAGATCAGGAGAAGATATTAAATGAGGTAACGGGTAGCGATTACAAATATGGATTTCAAACCGATATAGAAACCGAAACCATTCCCAAGGGTCTTAATGAGGATGTGGTCCGCTTAATCTCTACCAAAAAGGAGGAGCCTGAATGGCTCACCGAATCGAGGCTAAAGGCCTACAGGCATTGGCAGACCATGCTTATGCCCCAGTGGGCACATTTAAAGATCCCGGAGATTAACTACCAGGATACTATATACTACGCAGCACCCAAACAGGGAGCCAAATATGAGAGCATGGACGAGGTGGATCCTGAACTGCTGGACACTTTTAACCGGCTGGGCATACCCCTGGAAGAACAGAAACAGCTGGCCGGGGTGGCCGTGGATGCTGTGATGGATAGCATCTCGGTAAAAACCACCTTTCAGGATACCCTGGCCGACAAGGGTATTATTTTCTGCTCCTTCAGTGAAGCTGTAAAGAACCACCCCGATCTGATTAAGAAATATATGGGATCGGTGGTTCCCTATACCGATAACTATTTTGCAGCCCTCAACTCGGCTGTCTTCAGCGATGGATCCTTCTGTTACATCCCAAAGGGAGTACACTGTCCAATGGAATTATCCACCTACTTCCGGATCAATGCAGCCAATACGGGTCAGTTCGAACGCACACTGATCGTTGCCGAAGACGACTCCTATGTGAGCTATCTGGAAGGATGTACTGCTCCCATGCGAGATGAAAACCAGCTGCATGCAGCCATCGTGGAGATTGTGGCCATGGAAAATGCCGAAGTTAAATACTCAACCGTACAGAACTGGTACCCGGGCGATAAGGAGGGGAAAGGCGGCATTTACAATTTTGTGACCAAGCGGGGGATCTGTAAAGGCGACAACTCCAAGATCTCCTGGACCCAGGTGGAAACCGGTTCTGCGGTAACCTGGAAATATCCCAGCTGCATCCTCAGGGGTAATAACTCGGTGGGTGAGTTTTACTCTGTGGCGGTAACCAACAACTACCAGCAGGCAGACACAGGCACCAAGATGATCCATATCGGGAAAAACACCCGTTCCACCATTATTTCAAAGGGGATCAGCGCCGGGAAAAGTCAAAACTCGTACCGCGGACTGGTAAAGGTGTTAAAAGGAGCCCATAATGCACGGAATTACTCCCAGTGCGACAGCCTGCTGCTGGGGGATACCTGCGGGGCACATACCTTCCCTTACCTGGAAGTGGACAACCGGACCGCCGTAGTGGAACATGAGGCAACCACCTCCAAAATCGGGGAGGATCAGATATTTTATTGCAACCAGCGGGGCATTGATACCGAAAATGCCATCAGCCTGATTGTAAACGGATATGCAAAAGAAGTACTGAATAAATTACCCATGGAGTTTGCGGTGGAGGCCCAGAAATTACTGGCCATCACCCTGGAAGGGAGTGTGGGGTAAGGATAATGCTTATTAATGTGAAGAAAGTATATAACATGCTAGATATAAAAGACTTACGAGTCAGCATTGAAGATAAAGAGATCCTGAAGGGGATCAACCTGTCGGTAAAGGCCGGAGAGGTGCATGCCATCATGGGACCCAATGGTTCCGGTAAAAGTACCCTGGCTTCTGCACTGGCAGGGAGGGATTATTTAAATATCACCAAAGGGAAGATCCTGTATGAAGGAAGGGACCTGACAGAGTTAAGTCCGGAGGACAGGGCCCGTGAAGGGATTTTTCTTGGTTTCCAGTACCCTGTAGAGATCCCCGGGGTCAGTATGGTCAATTTTCTGCGCACGGCTATCAATGCCCAGCGTAAATACAGGAACCTGGAGCCGATGCCTGCCGGGGATTTCCTGAAGCTGATGCGGGAAAAGAAAAATGTTGTTGAGATCAATTCCGATCTGACCAACCGTTCTGTAAATGAAGGATTCTCGGGGGGCGAAAAAAAGAAAAATGAGGTCTTCCAGATGGCTCTCCTGGAGCCCAGGCTGGCCATACTGGATGAAACCGACTCGGGACTGGACATCGATGCCCTGCGAATTGTTGCCAAGGGTGTAAATAATCTCCGTTCGCCCGAAAATGCCACCATTGTGATTACGCACTACCAGCGTTTGCTTGACTATATTGTTCCCGATGTGGTGCATGTCCTCTACAAGGGACGCATTGTGAAATCGGGCGGTAAATCACTGGCCAAAGAGCTGGAAGAGCACGGATATGACTGGATTAAACAAGAGGTAGATGCAGACGCTTAATAAATACCTGGAGCTGTTTCATGAAAACAGGGAGAAGATCGGGAAGGACGATTCGCCCTACATGAAAGAGCTGCGCGATACGGCCCTTGCATCCTTTCAGCAGGCAGGCTTCCCCCTGCGCAAGGAGGAACGGTATAAATATACCCATCTGGAACCCGTATTTGACGATGAACTTGCAGTGGATTTTAAACCCAGACCCATCCTTTTCGATGAAGCAGATATTTTTCGCTGCGACGTTCCGCTCCTGGATTCCAATGTGCTCACGATTTTAAATGGATTTTACCACCATCCCGGGGAGGAGCCCCTGACAATCCTGGATAATGGCATCATATACGGGAGCCTGAAAGAGGCCATGATTCAATATCCCGGCCTGGTGGAGAAATACCTTGGGAAAAACGCCCCTACCCATGATGAGCCCTTTGTGGCCCTGAACACTGCCTTTTCACAGGATGGAATATTTCTGTATGTCCCGGAAGGGGCCCGGTTGGAGCGTCCCATCCAGATCATCAATCTGCTGCTATCCGACAAGAACCAGATGGTACAACACCGTAACCTCTTTGTGCTGGAGCGTAATGCAGAAGCCCAGGTGATTATCTGCGACCATACCCTGAGTCCCCATATGTTCCTCACCAATTCGGTTACGGAAGTCCATACCGGTGAGAATGCCGACATGGACCTTCTTAGACTGCAAAACGAACACAACAACTCCTGTCAGGTCACCAACACCTGGATCAATCAGGAAAGAGATTCCCGTTGTCAGCATGGTACCATTACCCTGCACGGGGGGATCGTAAGAAACAATCTTCGCATCAATATGGAGGGAGAGGGAGCTGAAACCAGCGCACTTGGACTCTTCCTGACAGACAAGATGCAGCATGTGGACAGCTATACGGTTATTGAACACAGTAAACCACAGTGTACAAGCAACCAGTATTACAAAGGGGTGCTGGACGATTCCTCAACAGGTGCCTTCAACGGGAAGATACATGTGCATCCAGATGCGCAGAAGACCGAAGCCTTCCAGACAAATAACAACATTTTACTTACAGATACGGCCAGGATGCATACCAAACCACGACTGGAGATTTATGCCGATGATGTAAAATGCAGTCACGGAGCCACGGTTGGACAGTTGGACGAAGAGGCCCTCTTTTATCTGCAATCACGAGGCATTCCCAAAGATGAAAGCCGGCTGATGCTTATGGATGCCTTTACCTGGGATGTGATCTCAAAAATCAAACAAACTTCGCTGCAGGAGCGAATCACTGATCTTGTAGGCAAAAGGCTTCGGGGAGAACTCTCAAGGTGTAACAACTGTGCCATGCATTGCGAGGATTAACAGAAATGACCATGGGCCTCGATATTAAAAAAATCAGGAGCGATTTTCCAATACTGCAGCAGAAGGTTTACGGAAAACCCCTGGTATATCTCGATAACGGGGCCACCACTCAAAAGCCCCGAGTGGTGATCGACACCATCAGGGAGCTGCAGGAGGCCCGGAACAGTTCCATTCACCGGGGAATCCACTTCCTGAGTGAGCAGATGACCTCATCTTATGAAGCGGCCAGGGAGACGGTTCGCGCCTTTCTGAATGCTGAGTCCGGCAACGAGATCATCTTTACCAGCGGAGCTACAGGTTCCATTAATACGGTGGCCTTTTCCTTTGGAGAAAAATATGTGGATGCCGGGGACGAGGTCCTGATTTCAGAAATGGAGCACCACTCCAATATTGTACCCTGGCAGATGCTTTGCCAGCGAAAGGAAGCGCAGCTTAAGGTGATCCCTTTTCTGGATAATGGAGAGCTGGACATGGAGAAACTGGATGACCTGCTTGGCGAGAAAACAAGAATCGTTGCACTGACCCATGCCTCCAACACCCTGGGAACCATTAACCCTGTCAAAGAGGTGATCCGGAAAGCGCATGCCAGGGGAATCCCGGTACTGCTGGATGGGGCGCAGATGGTCCAACACGGGGAGGTGGACGTGAGGGAGCTGGACTGTGATTTTTACGTCTTCTCGTCCCATAAGATTTTCGGCCCCACCGGATCAGGTGTAATTTACGGAAAAGAGGACCTGCTGGAGGACCTGCCTCCCTACCAGGGTGGCGGGGATATGGTGGACCAGGTGAGCTTTGACCGTACCACCTACAATACCCTGCCCTTTAAATTTGAAGCCGGGACCATGAACTATATTGGGGCCATTGGCCTGGGGGCAGCGCTTGAATACCAGCAATCCATCGGAATTGAGACTATTGGCACTTATGAAAAAGAACTTACATCCTATACCCTTGAAAAACTGGGAGAAATCGACAAATTGAAGCTTTACGGAAACGCTGCCAGGCGGATTTCGGTCTTCTCCTTCCTGCTGGATGGGATTCATCCCTACGATGCGGCCATGATCCTGGATAAGATGGGAATTGCAGTGCGCACCGGTACCCATTGCACACAGCCTGTTATGGATCATTTTGGAATTGACGGAACCATCAGGGCCTCTCTGGTGTTCTATAATACCAGGGAGGAAGTAGATTCTCTTGCCGAAGGGATCCGGAGGACTATAATGATGCTTTCATAAGAAGAATGCTATGAATGAATACAATGAAATACAACAGAACATTGTGGATGAGTTTTCGGTGTTTGAGGACTGGCTGGACAGGTATAACTACCTGATCGAACTGGGGAACGACCTTCCCGCCATCGATCCCAAATACCGAAGCAACGAGTTCCTGATCAATGGTTGCCAGTCGAAAGTTTGGCTCCATGCCGATATGGTGGATGGCAGACTGGAATTCAATGCCGATAGTGATGCCATTATCGTCAAAGGCATAGTGGCCCTCCTGGTCAAGCTGATGAGTGGTCGTACGCCGGCCGAGATCCTTGAGAACGAACTCTTTTTTATTGACGATATCGGGCTGAGGCAGAACCTCTCCCCCACGCGCTCCAACGGACTGCTGGCCATGGTGAAGAAAATGCGACTGTATGCCATGGCCTACCAGGCAAAAGAGATCCAAAACAAGTAATCATGAGTGAACCACTGGATTTTTTAGAGATAGAAGGTAAGATCGTGGAGGCACTGAAAACGGTGTACGATCCGGAGATCCCTGTAAATGTATATGACCTTGGACTGATATACGAAATTGACTATACCGATCAGAAAGAGGCAAATATAGAGATGACCCTGACCGCACCCAACTGTCCCATGGTGGATATGCTGATGATGGATGTGGAAAATGCTGTCAACGCCCTGGAGGAGGTGGAGAAGACCAATATCAACCTGGTTTTTGAACCCCAGTGGGATAAAAGCATGCTCTCGGAAGAAGCCAAACTGGAACTGGGCCTGTTGTAAGAGGCGGAGCTCCCTTAATTGTGCAAACAGACCATTCCATAAAAGAGTTGTCGGAGGCCATACACAAAAAGGCCCTGGAACTTGGATTTGCAGGATGCGGCTTTTCAAAGGCAGTATCCCTGATCGAAGATTCCCGGAGGCTGACCCAATGGCTGGAAAAGGGCCATCATGCCCGCATGGCTTATATGGCCAATCACTTTGAGAAGCGAAGCGATCCCACCAGGCTGGTGGAAGGAGCCAGAACAGTTATCTCCCTGCTATATAACTACTACACCGACAGGGTCCAGGGAGATCCGGAGGCACCCGTTCTTTCAAAATATGCCTACGGGCGTGACTACCACTTTGTGCTGAAGGACAAAATGCACATGCTATTTGATTTTATCAAATCGATCCATCCGGAAGCAGAGGGCAGGGTATTTGTGGATTCGGCCCCGGTACTGGATCGCGCCTGGGCCAGGGAGGCCGGACTGGGCTGGATTGGAAAAAACTCCATGCTGATATCCCGAAGGGCAGGATCCTTTGTCTTTATAGGGGAAATTATCCTGAACCTGGAACTGCCGTATAATGATATCCCGGAGAGTGATTTCTGCGGAAGTTGTACCCGCTGTATCGAAGCCTGTCCCACCGGGGCCATCCTGGATAATCGCACCCTGGATTCGGAGCAATGCATCTCCTACCAGACCATTGAAAACAAAGGGGAAATCTCCCCTGAGCTGGAAGGCAGGCTGTCGGGACGGGTATTTGGCTGTGATATCTGTCAGGATGTCTGCCCCTGGAACAGAAAGGTCCTGGTTCACCGGGAACCTGCCTTTGAACCGGGCAGGGAGTTAATGGAAATGTCCGGAGAGGAATGGCAAAACATGAGCAGGGAAACATATACATCCCTGTTTCATCAATCGCCTGTAGAAAGGGCCGGATACCTGAAATTGATGGGCACCATGGCCTCCATGCAAAAAAATCCGGATTCCTGAGCACTTTCCTGTAACACATTCTCCGCTCGTTCGTCCTACATACAGAAACCCAAAGACGAACACCATGAAAAAACTGATACTATCCCTGCTGATTGTCTCTTTCGGACTGACCCTCTTTGCTCAACCTGCAGGATTTGACCGGCTCTACTATCAATATAAAGGCGAAGAAGGCGTGGTGGCCCTGAAGATCCCTGGTTTTGTAATGAAGCTGGCCGGGGCTATTGCAGACCTTGACCGCGAAGAGAAGGCCCTTTTGAAATCAATACGTTCCGTAACTGTGCTTACCATTGAGGAACAGGACCTGTACCCGGGAGTAAACTTTACCGACGAAATTAATCTTTCCGCTGATCATTATCAGCTTTTAATGGAGGTACATGAAGAAGACGAGGATGTGCTGATTGCTGCCCGGGAAAAGAACGGCAAACTCAGGGACCTGATTGTTGTGGTCGGTGGCGATGAAAATGTCCTGGTACATGTGCGCGGTCGCATGGAAAGTGACCTGCTGGAAAACCTGGCCGGGGTCGCAGGGATCGATCAGCTCCACATCACTGCCCAGCTTTGATCAGCACATGAGGTCTTCTTCCAGGAGCTTACTGCTGACTTTCCAGTAGCTCCTTCAGATTCTGAAGGACCATGGTCCAGCCCCCGTCTGCATGGTCCCGCGCCTCTTCACTGGCAAATCCCTGTTGTTTCAGGTCCAGGATGGTCCCATCAACTGTCTGCTCCATGGTATAGCTTACCTTTGAATAGTTCTCCGGCTTATCCTCCAGGCCGGAAAAGCCGCTCCAGTAGTCATAGCTCAGCATTTCTCCGGGAATGGCTTCCAGGATGGTCCCCTTATCCTCATAGCTCTTCCCTTCCCATTCGCCTCTGAATATAAGCGAACTGCCTTCCTCCCACTCGGAGATGGCCTCGGTTCCGAAAAAGTACTTCTTAATTGTTTCCCCGTCGGTCAGGGCTTCCCATACCTCCATGAGGGATGCGGTAATTTCAATGGTCTTTTTTACTCTAAGCTGGTGATTCATCATAAGGGTTTTAAATAGAACAGTTTTCCCCTCAGGAAGGTTCGATCGCCATCACTCATGTTGCATTTTCACATAATATTTCGGAAATTTAATAGAGGCATTTCGATGCACACCCAGCAATTTCATCTGCATGATCAGAATTGAGCAGAAACAAGTCCGTAATTCACTGACCAGGTATATCCGGAAGATTTCAGTTTTTAAGTGTCATTGCAGGGTTGAACACAAACACAGATTAATACCGAGTGGATGCAGTTATCTTTCCTACAATCATAAAGATATCCCCACTTTCATTAATGCCAAAAAGGTAAAACCAGCCCAGCGCTTACAGATTACCGGGCCCAAAACAGAGCAGAATATCTGCGTTAAATATGATGGTGAACTTCAACAAATCCTGATTGAATTCACTCCTGCGGGTTTCTATTATCTCTTCCATGATTCCCCGGCAAATCACTTAAACGAACTTGTTAACTTATCTCAGTTCTTAACTTCTAATGCGGTTGAGAGCCTTACAGGACAGTTACTTGCAACTGACAATCCAGACAGGCAGATCGACATACTTCAGGATCATTTGCTTGAGATGTCTTTCTGGGCATTGCCATTCAGCAACTACATAGAAGAAGGAATTGGCATCATGGATAAGAATCATGGCAATATCCAGGTCAAAGATATTGCCAGGACCGTAAATAAAAGCGAAAGACAATTCAACCGGCAATTTCAAAAAATGGTAGGGGTAGCCCCCAAGCTATATGCCAAGCTCCAGCAATTGCACTATGCGATTTACCTGATGAACCAGAAAGGATTTTCCTCCATCAAAGAAATATCCTACAGTGCCAATTTTTATGACCAGTCACATTTTGATCATCGCTTCAAGGAACTGGTTGGGATAACCCCCAACAAGTTTCTAAAAAGCAAAGAGCACAATGCACTTAAATATTTCACTGATCTAGTGATTACCAAGAAAAACCCTTGAGTTGAAGGGTTTTCATACTCAAATAGAAGACTGCCTAATAGTTAATACCACCATCGACATCTGCATTTCCAATATTCACCGGCAAGGGGGTGTATTGCCCTTTCCATGAAAAGTCGCCCTTCGCATCCTTAAAACGACCTTCACCACCCACTATGGTGCACACAAAATCGATTTCAACACTGGTTAGTGACCAGTGAATGCTTGTCCCGTAATAGGAAGCCTTTAAAATATCCCCATTGGCAGCAACAAAAGTGATTTCACCATCACCAGAGCCACCACGCATCGCACCATCGGGCAAATTGGGATTTGGCCCTCTCCAGTATTGTGTCATCGAGACTTCCGTTCTTCCCAAATGGCTAAGGTTTCCCTCACCCGCAACAATCTGAATTCTTGGCCCTTTCTCTTGAATTACTTGAATTACTTTGACTTCAAACACACCCTTTAGAGGTACAAGTTTATCGGGTTTCTTTTTAACACTTTTGCTTTTTAGAGCACTATCATCAACATTCAGAGAGTCAGGCTGGATCTCCTCCTTGGAGCAACCTGCAAAGATCATCAGCGCGAGGCCGAAAACAAAAGCAATTCTAAAATATCTCATAAACATACAATTAGTGGTTTAGACAGAAGTTACCACCTTTTTTCCCTGTTTATGAGCTAATGTCTGATTTATACAATCTTATGTCCGCTTCTTACAGGAATATGATGCTGCTAAGAGGTACAGAAATAGATTGAACTATTCTGTGCATTCCCACTCTAAAATATATACCTGTGAAGGTGGAAGTGCTTCGGTAGTCTCCCCGTCTCCCTGCCCGACCTCCTGAACGTAAATATGCAGCATTTTGGACCTATTCCATAATTCCGTGTCATAGCTGGGTTCCCACATGCCAACAGCGAAGTCTGTCAGGTCCACGATCTGCCAGTCCGGCCGGCTGAGATCTTCACATATGGCTACAGATACACGGTTGCCCCGTTCGCTGTCGCGAAACATCATATATGCCCTGTCGCCTGCGCCATCTGAGTCAGCAACAATCCGTGGACGGCTGATGGGTATTCTCTTGGTACCTCCCCCGCTAAGCGTAAAAGGCGTCTTACGATCAGTGATCTGAGAGATTTGCCAGGAGGATCCATCGTGATAAATCAGGTGATACTGGGGAACCTCAGTTCCTTCCGGTCTCCAGTAAGTCACAATATAGGGTCGTCCTTTTCCGTCTGCACACATGCCGGTGGTATTGATCAGTTCGTGTGCCTGAGGGATATGAGCGGCATATTCTGCATTGGATGCTGTGATAGGAAGCTGGTATGGCTCTCCATTGGATTTTAACCAGGTCTTTCCTCCGTCTTCAGATTTGGCATAACACATATCATGATTGGTGGCCACATCTCCAGTCTCCCGCCATACCCATGAAATATGTATGGTCCCATGAATATCAGTACACATCTGCCAGTATGCATTTCGTTCGTCTTCACCATGGATAAAAGCATCCTGCCGTTGGGTCCACTTCTTCGTCTTTACATCGTAGTAATTCATCATGAGATTGCCACGGCCCGATGCTCCGTCCCGGTAAAGGAAAAGTAGATCTCCATCGGGCAATCGGTAGAATTCCGGATAGGTCAGGTTTTTTTCCTTCATACCGGTCATGGGCATCTTCCCGGTCAATTCAAGTGAACCGGGAGCAGTGCTTTTGCAATAACGAAGGGGATTCCCATGATGATCCCAGGACATATGCAGGTAGCCCTCTCCATCGACCATAATGCTGATGGAATTATGGGCATCCTTTACATTGCCTTTGTATCGGGTTCTTTTTATCTCCCAGTCTTCTGACCCCAGCGCTCTTTTGGCCAGGGTGACATGTGCCTCAGCATCATAGTAGGCTACATATTGATAGCTTCCATGACTCACTACAGAGTTATGCCTTAATATGTTGGCATTTACCGAGTTTTTCGCCCAGGCCTTCCCTATTGGAACAAGGCCGGGCTTTTCCATGGAAGGAGAGACATAGCCACTTGCAAGGATTATCAGTATTGTAATGAAGGTATTGGTCATGGTTTTATTTTTTCTATGCCCAATATATAACTTATATGCATAGCTCTTTTTGATATCTTTATCCAATTGCAAAATTGCTCCAGACATGAAACATTACAAGCTTCTACTCATTCTCCTCCTGCCGGGTGTTTTCGTTTTCAAGGCGGCATCCCAGGATGACATCCTGGACCAACTGGAAGAAATCGCCATCATTGATCAGAAAGTCATGATGCCCATGCGCGACGGGATCAAACTTGCAACGGACATCTTCCGTCCCAAAACTGATCAGCCTGTACCCGTGATTTTTGTGAAAACACCTTACAATTTTAATTCCTGGCGCGATGGTAAATTACGAACCCGCGCCTATCGGGGAGCATTAAATGCTGTTAAAAGAGGTTATGCTTACGTGATCCAGAATGAGCGAGGCCGATATTTCTCCCAGGGCGAATGGGATATACTGGGTGTTCCACTTAGCGATGGCTATGATGCCTTCAGCTGGCTGGAGAGTCAGCCATGGTGCAGCGGGAAAATTGTAACCACAGGCTGCTCATCCACAGCAGAATGGCAGATGGCTGTGGCTGCCCTGGATCATCCGGCCCATGCAGCGATGATCCCTGCAGGTTATGGGGCCGGGGTTGGACGTGTGGGCAGGTTTTATGAACAGGGAAACTGGTACAGGGGAGGAGCTCAGCAAATGTTGTTTACCTCCTGGTTGTACGGAGTGCAAAACGACCGTATCAGGCCGACCTTCCCTGATGATGCCACTCAGGAAGAGCTGATCAGGGTATCCAGATCCTTTGACCTGGCGCCTGAGCGTCCCAGGGTAGAGTGGAAAGAGGCATTCTGGCATTTGCCGGTAAAAGATATCCTCCGTAATGTGGATGGTCCCATCGGTGCCTATGAAAGAATGATCGAACGCCAACCCAACGATCCGGAATGGCACCAGGGTGGATTATATCATGATGATATGGATTTCGGTGTACCCAGTCTGTGGATCTGTACCTGGTATGATGTATCCATCAGTCCGAACCTGGAACTTTTCAATCATGTCAGGAAGAATGCTTCGGATCCGGTGGTACGGGAAAACCAGTACCTGATCATTGCACCAACCGGTCATTGCGGGTATTCCAGGGCCTCAGAAAATACTATCGTTGGAGAACGCGAATTGGGTGATGCGCGCCTGGACTATGACCGGATTACGAATGGATGGATGGATTACTGGCTATTGGGCAAGGATCCGGAATTCCTCGAAGATCTTCCCAGGGTCCGGTATTATACCATGGGACTGAATAAATGGCAAACCGCAGAAAGCTGGCCCCCTGAAGGGATGGAAATGCAAACATTTTACCTCTCCAGTAAAGGCAATGCCAATACCCTGCATGGGGACGGGGCCCTGGTCAGCAAACCATTAAAAAAAGCTGTTCCTGATGTTTTCATATACGATCCCGCCGATCCGGTTCCTTCCTGGGGAGGCAATGTCTGTTGCACAGGCGGGGCCATTAAACCCGGTTCCTTTGATCAGCGGAAGAATGAAGAGCGGGAGGATATTCTTGTTTTTACTTCTGAACAACTTAAAAAAGGTATGGAAGTCAGTGGTTTTATCGAGGCTACCCTCTATGTTTCATCGGATGCAAAGGATACTGATTTTACCATTAAACTGATTGATGTGTATCCCGACGGACGTGCCTATAACCTGGATGAGACTATATTTCGCGCCCGTTTCAGGGAAGGATTTGACAAGGAGGTATTTATGGAGGACGGACAGGTCTATAAAATCGAAATGAGCCCCATGTCCACCAGCAACTATTTCCAGGAGGGACACAGGATTCGTATCGAAGTCAGCAGCAGTAATTTTCCGCGTTTTGAGCGAAATCTGAATACAGGGGGAAGGAATTACGATGAATCAGAGGGAGTGGTTGCCACCAACAGGATACACCACTCTTCTGAATATCCCTCACAGATCAGGCTCCCGGTGATCGACAGGTAATATGCTCAGCCTTCGTTGCCGAGTACTGTCACTAATATGCTCCTGGTATTTCGGGGCCCGTCAAATTCACAGAGAAAAATATTCTGCCAGGTGGAAAGACCCATCTTCCCGTTAACGATAGGAATGGTTTCCTGTGGCCCAACGATCCCGGCTTTTAGATGAGAGTCTCCGTTGCTGTCCTGGGCATCGTGCTCCCAGATTCCTGCCGGCACCAGTTTATTGAATAATGTGACCACATCGTTTTGCACCGACTGGTCCCAGTTTTCCTGGATCATAATCCCGGCCGTGGCACCCTGTACGTAGACATTTACCAGGCCGGCCTGTACGCCTGATTCAGTGACGATGGCCTCTACCTGACGGGTGATGTCGTGGAGGCCATTGTGGGAATTGGTGGATATTTGGATGGTTTTTTGCATTTCTTTCACTGTTTGAAAATTTATGCCTTTCAGCAGGAATTCTTATGTTTGTATTTCAAAAATAGGAAATCCATGAAAAAACTTTGCCTTATTATATTGTGTGCAGTACTTGTCTCAGAAACAAGTGCACAGATCTATCAATTTCGGGGACCCAACAGGGATGGGAAGTTTCCTGAAAGCAATCTGCTTAAAGAGTGGCCGGAAGGCGGTCCGGAATTGTTGCTGGAGTATAAAGGCATTGGAGACGGGTATTCTTCTGTCATCACTAACGGAAAATACATCTATGCCTCCGGGAGGATTGAAACTCTGGACCATTTAACATGCATCGACTTTGAGGGTAAAAAACTCTGGCAGGTTGCCTATGGCCAGGCCTGGGATCAGTCCTATCCCAATACCCGGAGCACCCCCACCATTGAAGAGGACCGTATATACATTATCAGCGGAGTCGGAGAACTGGTATGTCTGAATGCCGGGACAGGGGAGATTAACTGGAAGGTTGCTGTGGACAAAGATTATCAGGCCGATTGGCATAACTGGGGTGTGTCCGAATCACCGCTAATCGTGGACAACAAGGTCATCTGTTCCCCTGCCAGTGCCCAGGCTACCTTTGTGGCCTTTGATAAAATGACCGGAGCAGAAATCTGGAAATCGCCAGGTACCAGCGGACAGCGTTCTTATGTATCGCCAATCCTGAGTACCTTCAATGGCAAAGAGTATATATTAGGAGCTTCTGCCAGCAACCTGTACATTGTAGATCCGGAGAATGGAGCTTTACTTAGCTCTTACAAATATTTTGACTCCTCCATATGGAAATGGCAGCCAAAGGGAATGATCTGGGCCAACAGCCCGGTCGTAAAAGGCAACATGATCTTTTTGTCCATCGGATACAACTATCCGGCAAAAATGATTAAAGTCAGTGACGATCTTACATCCATAGAAGAGGTTTATACCAATGAGCTAATGGACAACCACCATCATGGGCTTATCGAATTGGACGGCTACCTCTACGGATCATACTGGATAAACAACGGAAACGGGGCCTGGGCCTGCCTGGACTGGAATACGGGTGAAGTGATGTACGATGAGAAATGGAACTCCAAAGGGGAAATGGTGTATGCTGATGGCCTGCTATACGTATATGTGGAGAAAAGAGGGAATGTGGGCCTTGTTAAGCCCGATCCATCCGGCTTTGAGGTTATCAGTTCATTCGAAGTGGAAAAAGGTAGTGGTCCGCACTGGTCCCATCCCTATATCTTTGATGGAAAAATGTTCCTGAGGCACGGAGATGTTCTTATGGTCTATTCCCTGCGAAACTCCTAGTTTCTTCGTAAAGCATTTATATTTTTTGCATTTCTAGTTGTCCCGCAGTTTAAACATGCGGGTCTGTGGACACAAATAAGATGACCACAAACAGGGCAGGCCCTGCGGCTATTCTCATTCCTGATAAATTGCCGGATGCCTGTTTCTTCAATCTCTGTCAGATTCTCTATCATGCTCATGCCATATTTCTCACGATATCGCTTATCCAGGTTCTTCAGTCGCTTACAGGGAAATGACGAGCAGGAATGATCACAGAATTTACCGGCACGTTCGGTGCAGAAACGTAAAGTACAGGATCTGCTGCATTTTGTGTCGGGCGTCTGGCAGCCATCGCACTTATTTTTAGCTCTGACATATCCAATGCAAAGCCGGCAGTTCATACCGCATGGCGCAATCTCCGATATCCTAACACGAAAATGGTCCATTCAATTATCTCTTTAGAATGAATGCTTTACGAAACTAGTATGTTTTACTTACTGCATTACGATAGCCTGTAATAACGATGCTATTATCGGTATGCACCTCAACTATCGCGTATGAATTATTCATCTCTCCGGCCCCTTCTACCATGGCCTTCAAGGTGTAGTAATGTATTCCTTCGATGAAGCTATAGTGACCCGGGTGGTGATGCCCCTGGAAAACAGCAAGAGTTCTATTGTTTTCCTGTAAGACCTGCCTCACCTCCGCCGCATTCTTCTTTACTCCTGTGGGGCCTTCTGAATCGAGCTGCTGGTGAATAAATGCGATTACAGGTTTGGAAGATGACGCCAGATCCTCCCTGAGCCAGTTAAGTTGCTTCAGGGGAATATTGCTGTCTGTCCAGTTGAAATTACCATGATCATAATCGGATTCATCGGCATTGTAATTGGCATCAAGCACGACAAGATGGAATCCTTTCGAGTCAAATGAATAATAGTTGGAGCCTTTGGCAATACCCGTATTATTTACCCGGGCCAGAAACTGCTCCTTTGATATGCTGTCAAGGTCGTGATTACCGATGACATGATATCGGGGACCTTCAAATTGTCCGAATTCCTTTTCAATGGTACTTAAATATTCCAGTGTCTTCTCCTCACTGGCGGGATTATCCTGGTCCTTTAAGTCTCCGAGTTCCACAAGGAAATCGACCTTCTTATCATTCATAAGAGTGACACACTCACTCATCTTGGATAATGATTCCCTGTAGTAGCGTGAGCCATTCGGATCTGTGTCAGCATAATGTGCATCTGTTACAATGCCGAAAGACAATTTCGCTTTGCTGCCGGTATTGCCGGCGTGAGCAAAGGGAATTCCGGAAGAAAGCCCCACAATTAGCATCCCTGAACGCTTCAGGAAGACTCGCCGGCTTACTGTCCAGCTGGAGTCGCTCTTCTCAGGGGAATGACTCTTCTCTTTCTTCATAAGCTGCACCTTTTTCAATACTTGCTCCGGATCCAGGCGATTTATACATCCTGTCTCAGAATGGCCATAAGAGTAACATCCTCATATTTATCCCACTTCTGCACTCTCTGACGTAACAGACCTTCCTGCCTGAAGCCATTCTTCTCAAGGACCCTTCCAGTAGCCGGGTTCCGCAACATGTGATAAGCATAGAGACGATTCAGCTTAAGCTCCTCAAATGCATACTGCACAATCATTTGCACAGCTTCACTCATATATCCCTGTCCCCATGCCTCCCTGGCCAGCCAGAAACTCAGCTCCCCCAGGGAATGCTCATAATCCAGATCGCGTAACTCAATTAAACCACAAAACACTTTCCCCTCCTTCTTCTCGATGATGTAGGTAACAGAGCTACCAGCTTCTCGTTCATTCAGCTTTCGAGAGATGTAGCGCTCAGCTTCTCCATCAGGATAGGGATGTGGCAGAGAAATCATGGTATCGGCGATTTCGCGTTCACCAGCAGATTTCTGAATTTCCACCTTATGAGCTAAGCCGAGAGGGCGAAGCAAAAGTCGCCTGGTTTCCAGAACAGGTTGTTTAATCATAGCTGAGCAAATTTAATACCTTATTGACACTCTTTTCTCTTATTCCACAGGAGTGAACCTTGCTAACCATCCGCCACCGGAAACCATAGCTATTTCAATATCATCACCTTTTTGAATATACAAAGTAGATCGTATATAATCTTCGGCCCGGGTATCGGCATTAATTCCATCACTAATGATTTCTACCTGGTACTTACCCCCCTTAAGAAAATGTGAATTCAATTTAAATGTCCTGGTATCCCAGTCTGTAATTGCACCCACATACCATTCATCACCAGCCCGTCTCCCCAGGATAGTGTATTTTCCGATACTCCCTTTCAACAGCCTTGTTTCATCCCACTCAAGAGGGATACCGGCAAGAAAATCGGTACACTCTTGCTCCCGGTAATAATCAGAAGGTGAGTCTGGAAGCATAGTCATTGGGCTATTTAGAATGACAAACAAAGCCATTGCATGAGCTCTTGTTCCCTGTCCCATAGGATAGTTGCCTGATTTTCGAAAGCTGGTTTTGGTTGAGTTTCTTGTAGTACCAGGAATGTAATCCATCGGACCTGTAAACATGCGAATGTATGGAAGTAGATTATGGTGCTCAGGTGTTACGTAATCGGTCCATCCGTTGTATTCAAACTCAATAAGTGCCTCCCTTGTAAGTAAGTTGGGGTATTTCTTTCTCAGGCCACAGGGCTTGTAGGCACCATGAAAATTCACCACCATTTTTTTTTCGGCTGCCTTATCGACAACAGATTCATAAAACCGGACCATCTTCTGATCATCCCTGTTCATGAAATCCATCTTGATGCCTTTGATGCCCCACTTTTCAAACTGGTCAAAGGCTTCATCCCATTGCCTCTCAAGTGCATGCCATATGACCCAGAGCATGATATCCACATTCTTCTCAGCTGCATATGAAGTAACTGCTTCCATATCCAGTTCAGGATTTACCGACAACAGGTCATCCTTGGGACACCAGCCATCATCAAACAAAAAATACCTGAAGCCCTGGGCTGCACAAAAATCAATGAAGTACTTGGCCGTTTCGGTGTTTATACCCGATTTGAAGTCTACTCCATATATGTATTTTTTAGCCCACCAGTCAAACATCACCACACCCGGCTTGATCCACGATACATCGTCCAACTCACTTGGGCTTGCCAGAAGGTAAACCATATCATTCTGTACCAGTTCTTCCTCATTGTCCGCAACTGCAAAAATCCTCCATGGATAGGTTCTAGCACCCTTCACCCTGGCAATGAAGTCATAGGTTTCCAGAATTTGACCATGCCCGTATATATTACCTGAATAATTATATGTTTTTGGATAAGGAGGGTGCATTCCTTCTAAAACGGCACTTCCCCTGTTCCCCAGCCACAATCCCGGATAATCGTAAAGATCAGACTCGGTAATCATAAGCAAAGGGCCATTATACTTTTCTGCAAGTAAAGGCAAATTACATTGCTTGCCCGGGGTCATGTCGCCAATGCGATCATGCTCATATGGCGTTTCGTAGGATGAATTGAATGATGTTGATGACTGATAGCGTGTTGAATCATTTTCAAGGAGTTGGATGCTCAGGCTTTCATTATTAATGGTCATGCTGTCTTTTGCCGAGGTCGTGAACCGGTAGGCTAAACCTTCATTATAAAGTCTGAAAGTAAGTCCTTTATTCGATTTAAAATCAATGGACAGCTCGTTATAATTTTCAATATAACTGGCACTCTTTTCTCTGATTACAGGAATAACAGTTTTACTTACAGACTGAGTGGTGGACTTCTTTATTTTCATTCCTTCCAATCGATCATCAGCTGCCAGCAAATCAATTTCATCCAGATTCAATATAAGCTCATTCCGTTTTGAAAGTTCCACACTGGCATCAGAATGGATTGAGATTTTTGCCCTCAGGAATCCGTCTGGTGATGACAGGTAGTATTCCTGAGCATAAATGCTGATCGCAGCAATAGTAAAGACAATGCCTATAAATAGTTTTTTCATGTTCGTTTCTTTACATCTTTTGTCACATCTGTTTGCCAGGCTATCAGTAATCTTAAAAGTTCCTGAACCAAATCCGGATGTTGTGCCGCTATATTATTCTTTTCTCCGGGGTCAATTTTCAAATTATACAATAAAGTATCGGAAAAGGAAATATCGGTAATCAATTTGAAATCACTCTGCCTGATGGCCAATTGATTTTTATATGCCCAGAAAAGAGGCCTGGGTGCTGGCTGCTTGTTTTCGATCAGGTGTGGCAGGAGATTAATACCATCCAACCTGAGGCTTCTGGCTAACACTGCGCCGCTAATAGCCGCCATGGTTGGCAGTAAATCAGCGCCCATAGCAGTCAGATCCGACACTCGTCCTGCCTCAATCTTCCCTGGCCAGTAGGCAATTGCCGGAACCCGATGTCCGCCTTCCCAAATCTGCCCTTTCTGCCCCCGTAGTGATCCGGCCGATCCGGGTGCTGAGGGTCCATTGTCCGAGAAAAAAAAGATGAGTGTGTTATCGATCAGCTCTGCATCTATAAGAGCTTGATGGATCCGACCCACATTTTCATCCATTACCTCAATCATTTCTTTATAAACCTCCAGTGTGACCGGATCCTCGGTCCTGCCATCATCCCGGGTATAGCGCGGTGGATCATTGCGGCCCTGGTAAGGATAGTGTGGTGCTTCATGAGCAATATACAACAGAAAGGGATGCTCACTGTGGCGCCGGATAAAGTCAACTCCATGGTCTGTAATAAGATCTGTCGTATATCCGCACTCCGGATTCAATTCGTCCTGTTTCCACCAATCCTCCATGCCTGTTTGATCGAGATGAGCATGGTAGTCTATATTACCGCTCACGTATCCTACAAACTCATCGAAACCCTGGTGAATGGGATTATAATCCGGAAGGTAGCCGAGATGCCACTTCCCAAACAGGGCTGTAGTATAGCCGGCGGTTTTCAAAATATCGGCAAAGGTGGTCTCTCCTATATCCAGCCCGGTGTGACGGTGACCTGCGGCTGTGACCACACCGGTGATACCCGTACGCTGTTGATACCGGCCGGTCAGCAATGCTGCCCGCGTCGGACTACAGACCGCTCCATTGGAATGGAAATCCGTAAAACGCAGCCCTCCGGCTGCCAGGGCATCAATGTGGGGCGTAAGGAATCGCTTGCTTCCGTAGCACCCAGCATCTCCATATCCGTAATCATCAGCAAGGATGATAATAATATTTGGCTTTCTTTCCTGACCAGCCCTGAAAAGAAGCAAGGCTATGCCAGCCACCAGGGCAGCGGCACAAATTGAAACTAGCAAATGTCGTCTATCTGGCACCTTCTTCTTTGTTAATGTTGAACTGCGGAACTAAACCGCCGTAGCATTGTAGAGAATAATCATTCGCTAACTTGTACTATCATTTCAATTTCACACGCAATATTCATTGGAAGCGATCCCATACCTACAGCGGCACGTGCATGCTTTCCTCTTTCACCAAATATTTCAACCATCAAGTCTGAGATTCCATTTATTACAGCAGGATGCTGTGTGAAAGAGGGATCTGCGTTTACCATGCCTTTTACTTTAATTATCCTTTCTACTTTATTTAGATCTCCAACCTGATCCTTTAAGGCTGATAACAGCACAATACCGGTTAACCTGGCTGCCTCATAGCCCTCTTCTAAAGTTAGATCACTCCCTACCTTACCTGTAAGGTATTCCCCGTCAGACATTTGTGGGCCAGCACCAGACATAAATACTAAATTCCCACTTCTAACAGAGCTCACATAGTTGGCAACAGGTTTGTAAGGTTCTCCTAATTCTATTCCCAGCTCTCTTATTCTTTCTTCGACATCATAAGAAAAAAGGGGTACCACATCTTTGACTTGCTGCTCAGTTGAATTACAAGCAGAAATGATTAATAATAAAATGATAGTTTTTTTCATACTAAGGTGATTTGTTTTTGATTTGAATCTATTCAAAATTATCAGATTGTATCCATATATAAATCTTGCAGTTCAACCAATTTGTCGCTTAACTCTTTAATTTGTTGTTCATACCCGGGATCATTGTATAAATTTTTCATTTCATTTGGATCTGTTTCAAGATCATAAAATTCCCATGAATCAACTACATCGTAAAAGTGAATTAACTTGTAGCGATCCGTACGGACTCCATAATGAGGGGTAGCTCCAAATCCTTTCTCGTAGTAATGATAGTAGATTGCATCTCTCCATGGAGTATCACTGTTTAGCCAAATATCACGCAATGATATTCCCTGCATATCATCTGGAATAGAAATTCCGGCCACATCAAGAATTGTGGGAGCAATATCCAGATTCTGAGTCAGCAGCCCGGTCTGTAAATTACCCATTATCTCTTTTGGATACCGAATCATCAGCGGAGATCTCATCGCTTCTTCATACATAAATCGTTTGTCGAACAATCCATGCTCACCTAGAAAAAATCCTTGATCAGAAGTATAAACGATAATGGTATTTTCTTCCAGTCCGTTTTCCTTAAGATATTCAAGGACCTGTCCAACGCTTTCATCCACCGAAACAATACAGCGCAGATAATCCTCCATATATCGCCTGAATTTCCAAAGGTCGTATTCCGGTTCCTCATCTTTTACTTCATAAAACTCCTTTTCTTCCTTTTTGTAGGCCTCATCCCATTTTTGCCGTTCATCAGGTGACAAACGATCAAGTCTCCTCCAATACTCACCTGGTGCCCAGGAGTTAACCGAAACTGTATCGCAAGTATCACACGGAATCTTGAAATCCATGCGTACATCCATGTGATCTTTTACTGTTAGCATTTGCACTTTTAGGGCTTCTTTACCTTCATATTCGTCATAAAAATTTTCGGGCAGTGGAAAATATGCATCATCAAATAATTCCAGGTTCTTTAAGGCCGGCATCCAACTTCGATGTGGCGCCTTATGGTGCATCAGTAAACAAAATGGTTCGTTCTTATCCCTTCTTTTTAACCAGTCAATAGAAAGCTCTGTGATAATATCAGTTACGTATCCATTATAAGTAGTATCCTTTCCCTGCTTGATGAAATCAGGATTGTAATAGTCACCCTGACCGGGTAATACGTTCCAGTAATCGAATCCTGTTGGATGGCTTTTTAAATGCCACTTGCCAATCATTGCTGTTTGATAACCATTTTGTTGCAGGATTTTCGGGAATGTTTGCTGATTTCCATCAAACACCTGACCGTTGCCCGGAACGCCATTCAAATGTGAGAATTTCCCGCTTAGAATCACTGCTCGACTTGGGGCACAGATCGAATTAGTAACAAAGGCATTATTAAACTTAATACCCTGATCTGCAATCTTATCTATATTTGGTGTTTTGACTAAACCTGAATTGTAGGCACTTATCGCCTGATAAGCGTGGTCATCCGACATGATGAAAATTATATTAGGTTTTTCTGCGACATCCTTTGCTTGATTGCTTGTGCATGAAATAAGCGATATACTCAAACAGGTAATTATTAAATTGATTGTTAGATTCATCCTTTTCTCTGTTTTAATAAACCCTTAGTATTGATCGCGGAACGGTGTAACTATGCCGCCTTGGCCTGGCGCGGGATTTACCTGTCCTGCATACGACCCGGCATCGCAGCGACATCTTTTCAAACTACTGATTTCTGATTCGTTGGCCCCAGGTTGGCTCGCTATTCTCATGGCTTATACTATCTAATTTATAAGATGCAAATTGGAGTGGTAGTCCTTCTCCCGGGCCATTCTCTGGCATTGTTTGTAAATGGTAGTGAATATGGGGCTGAAATGACCGGCCACTATTGCCACATAGGCCTAAAAACTGTCCACTATTCACTTCATCCCCAACTTCAACCACTATCGAACCCTTTTTGAAATGAGCTATTACAGAGTATTCTCCATTGCCATGATCGATAACGACCGTATTACCATCTCCCTCTCCCATCTTACCTACCTCGTTTTCTTCTATATGGTTAATCACTTTAAAGACCCTTCCCTTGCCGGGAGCAACTACATTTTTTTCAAAACAAAAATAGTCCTTATTGTATTTGCCTTCATTCCTAAAGGTATATCCTTCTTTCTTAATCAAAAAGTCGTATGCAAATCTTTGGTTTGCAGAAATCGCATGCCCGTTGTGCAAAACTGTCCTTCCTCCTGAAGCGACATACCATTCACCTTCAAAGGGTAATTTGAGTTTCGTTTTTGTTTGATAATTAATGTGTGTGGTGTGTGCCTCCCTGGGAAGTATGCTTACTTCAAACTTGTAGATAGTCTGCTGATTATCGAATCCGAAAAGAATACGAACTGGACGTGCTGATCTAGAAAACCTGCAATCTCTAATGTTCTCATAATTAGTTTTGCCGTCCTTTACATATATGAAATTTCTATCAAAAAGTAACTCTTCCTCCTTCCCGAGTTGATCCTCGGCTTGGACTTTGAATCTCTTTAGATCATCCAGGGTGAAGTTTTTATTATTTATATGCTGGCTAAGAGAATCTAGCTGATCATTATAAAACCATCGAACAAATTGATGAGCATACTGAAATACTTCATCGTTTGTCATTAATGCTGAATTATCAGGAGTCCCGCGCTGACAGGAAAGAAACAATACCAGGAGTAAACAGAAGGGCTTCATCGTTTCAACTTTATTATAGCGTACTATTTACATATTTATCGAGTGATCTTTCCTCCCCTTCATATAACCCTTGAACCAAGTGGCGCCCACCACCCCACCTCCTTTGCATTCAGGGGACCCTGGTGTCTGTTTTAGTGATTTGTTCTATGCCATATATTTCGAAGCAATGTCTTCCAGTATATTCCAGAATTCTTCAGCATTTTCAGAATTTACTGCGGGATCATCAATGGGTAGAATAATCTGGCCCATGGTATTGTGATAATAAGCTCCATTAACTACATCTGGCTGTGTGGCACAAATTAGGGTAGTTTGAGCACCTTCTCCTGGAGATAACATTAGATTTTTTCTTAACAATTGCCTGAAAGCTCCAGTGGTTTCGCCACCTAACCCGGTTGCTACTACACCAGGATGCACTATATTGATTGAAAACTTTGGATACTTTTCAGATAATTTAAATGCCCACCACATGCATCCGAGTTTGCTCTGGCAGTATGAATTTGTAACACTATCTTCTTTGGAAAAGTAATCTGGTCTGCTTTTCTTTCCCAGGATATATATATCTCCAGCCAGCGATATTATTTGTGCATTATCCTTTAGCAGCAATTGATCAAGACAAGCCTTAAAAAGTACATGATGTCCTAAAACATTAACGGCAAAGGCTATTTCATAGCCTTGCACTGATGTTGAATATCCACTCGGTGATATTCCTGCATTTGCCACCACAAGATCAATTTTTCGTTCAGGAAATACCTGAGCAATTTCCTTCGCAGCAGTTAAAATACTTTCAATGTCGCCAAGATCCATGAGAATAAAATGGACTTTATTACGTATCTCCTCCTGGGTTTTCTCCATTGCCTTTCTGGATTTGGCTTCATTTCTGGCAAGAATAATCACTTCAGCACCCCTTTCGGCCAGTCCTTGGGTGGTTTCGAAACCTATTCCATGATTGCCACCGGTCACAAGTGCCAATTTCCCATCCAATCTTGGTTGATCAGGACATTTTGGATTCTTGGATTTTTGCCTCCACATTGCTCTGAATATTCTCAGGAAGGTGAGTCTTGGAGGATGTGTTACTTTTTTGATAAATCTCCCCATTGTTTAATAGTTTTGATAATACGCAGGCAGAAAAAATCAAATATGTCTTTTTATTGCTGCCAACTTATAAATAAACTTACCTCCTGGTGTTGCAATAAGTTATTCATTAGCATAGAACGGGGGAACCAAGCCGCCTTGGCCTGGCGCGGGCTTTGCCTTTCCATTAGTCTTCCAGCGCTTCCAAATATGTCTTATGAGAATTCAATACAGCCTTCCCAATATTCGAACTGCCAAACAATCTGTATATTAAGCCCAACACTCCAGATGCTCTCACATCACTTATTGTGGTCATAAGTTTTATTCCATCCTCGTTTGATGTGAATTCATCTAAGAAATGCGAGTGAGTTGTGACCATTTTCCCAGCCTTATATTCTTCATCATACTCTACCACAACAATATCCTGCTTGATACTTTTCTTGAGATTTGTTCTCTTCATTATGCCTTCGTTGGTCTCGATGATCAAATAATCCGATCCTTGTTCAAGGAGTTCAACGCTTGAAATACCTGACATGCAACTTACAACACCTTCATAGAATTTACCATGATCCTCGATTGAGTGTTCCAAACTTTGAAAACGGCATCCGATTATACAAGATCCCTCAAACCATTTCTTTTTCATGTGATTTTTTTTATGCTTTTATTAAATTCAAATACGGCAAAAGACCTAAGCGCAGATATTAGATCTTGTCAGGTTTTTGGCTTTGGACTATCAACTAATTCATTACAAATTCAACGACATCATTCAACAATATCTCGCGTTCTTTTATTGGAAATATCATCCAATCATGTTGCATGGCTTCATACTCTTTATAGAAAATCCCAGTGTTGGATTTTTCAATCTTTCTTTTGAGTATTCTGCAATCAGGGAGGAGAATTTCGTGTGTACCTACAAATACACCAATACTGTTTAGTTCGTCCATATCTCCATATAGCGGAGATACTATTGGATTCTTTAAATCTAAACCTCCTGCAAAATTCTGTGAACAGATTAATAATTGTTTTGGATTGAGAAGCAAATCCTTCTTTTCCAATTCCTTAATCTCAGGATTGCTCATTGAGATATCTACCCATGGAGAAAGAAGGACTATTTTTTCAGGCATTTTTTTGAAGTGAACATTGCGAAGAGATTGAGCGAAAGACAAACAAAATCCTCCACCTGCTGAATCTCCTACAAAATAGAAATCGTCATTTGGATATTTTTCAAGCAATTTAGTGTATGCCTGGAAAACCATTTCATGTGATTCTTTGTAAGTATACTCCGGGGCAAGTGGATAATCAATAAAACTCAACTTAAAAAATGTTTTTTTTATCAATTGCTCTATCACCCTCCAGTGACTCGGTCTCGCTTCTGCTGCATATGCACCCCCGTGAAGAAAAAATAAATGCTTATTTAGCGATGGTTTCCGGGGATCAAATGTTACTACGTTTCGATTTTTAACTAAAAATTGATCGCTTAACAATCCTTTTCTTAAGCTTACAGGCATTTTGAATGTTTTTGACCTTGATGGTTTTAGAAGACTTCTTGTCGCAATCTTTTTTGCATAAAATATTTTTAAAAAGAAATGCAGCAATTTTGTATGCAGGATCATATACCTTATTGTTAGTTACAACCATTTTAGGCTCCATCGCAAATGCCCATTAAATATAATACATATAAAGGTGGAACTAAGCCGCTATACCTGACGCGGGCTTTGCCTTTTCAGCGAAGGACGTGACACGTGTTTCGCTTGGCTTTTGTGTCTTGTTAAACGTCTCCCGCCTTTGATTTTGTCTCAAAGTAAGCTTTCATAGGGGTGAAGTACGAATCCCTCCAACCTTGCTGATATTGCATTCCATGCTCCGGAAGTTGGCTATGTTGGATTTTAATGATGGTTCCGTTCTCTACCGTTTCCAATAGAATTTCTAATAGAGAATCTTCGTCAGAATCCTCAAACTCGCTTGTGCGCCAAAGTTGGAGGATCCGGCTCGATGGCTGCAACTCCAGATTTGTGCCACTGATATATCCATCCCATGCATCAAATTTGCCTCCAACTATGGAAGAAATCCTTGCAGGGCTGCCAGTCATCTCAGAATGCTCACCGGAATCCAGCCAGGCAGCGTAGATCTGTTCTGGAGTGGCTGAGAGGATATCAGAAACTTCGAATTCTACTTTCATATTTCCATTATATTAATGATTAATAGCATTTAGTTGGTTACTATTGTTGTTCTCATTGTTTACCAAGGACAACTATTTTGCCACCAGCTTGATTTTCATCCATTAATTTGTGCGCCTGGATCAATTCTTCAAATTCAAAGACCTGCCCGGTTTCAACAACCAGTTTCCCTTCCTCAATTAGTCGAAGATACTCCTGAAACTGATCAATACTTAGGTTCGACGCTTCTCCACTATAGGAGGTTAACTTAACGGCTGTCGGAATATCTCCCATCGGATGGAAGTCGTCCAAGGTCCATTTTCCGCCTAGAATACCGGTCATACAAACAATACCCCCCTTTCCAACACAACGAAGCGAATCGAGCAAGGTGGTCGTTCCGATAAGTTCTAGAACCCGATCATAAAGTCCGAATTTATTCTCTATAACCTGCTTATGAATCTCGCCATTATCAATCAAAACCTCGTCAGCACCTGCTTCTTTGAGAAAGCTCACCTTCGATGGATTTCGAGTTGTAGTGCCAACGTGCATGCCAGCGGTTTTTGCCAGAGCCAGAGCAGCCATTCCAATGGAAGACGTACCACCCCTTATCAGGATGGATTCCGCCCGGTCTATCTCTAAGCCCTCGTGTAATGATCCGTGTGTGGTCTGTAGCATTTCCGGCAAAGCTGCAAGACGTTCCCATGGCAGTTTGGTTTCAACGGGTAATACGCAAGAATTTGGAACCAGGGTATATTCAGCGTAGGAACCATCAAATTCTCTTCCCATTCCTCCCATGAGCGCAGCCACAGTGGTCCCGGGCTCAAGATTTAGTCCGCCGCTGTCTACAAGCTCTCCAACACACTCAATACCCAGAACTCGCGGGAATTGTACAGTTGGAGAATCGCCGTTTCTTGTAAACCACTCTGATCGATTTAGCCCGAATGCACGAATTCGTATTAATGTCCAGCCCGGACGAGCTTTTGGAATGTCAATTTCTTCAAGAGTAAACTGTTCTGGTCCACCCGGTTCTCTAATAATCCAAGCCTTCATCAAATCTTCAATTTATTAAATGTGCAGTAATTTAAAGTCTTATAAGGGTGGAGCAAAGCCCCAGTAGTGTGGCGCGGGATTTACCCTTTCGCAAAAGGCGTAACGCGCGTAAGCAGCCGGCTTTAGTGATTTGTCAGGCCTCATCACTGAATTAATAAGCAATATTATATAAATCGGTTGACAAATACTTAAGACCTGAATCGCAAGCAATTGTTGCAACAGTATGATTGGGACCTAGATGAGTCCCCATCTGAATAGCAGCCAGGACATTGGCTCCGGTTGATGTCCCTGTGAATAGTGCTTCTTCCTTTGCTAAACGCCTGGCCATGTCCTTCGCATCACTTGTAGAAATCCGGATAATTTCGTCAGCCAGACTTTCAGTCCAGATGGGCGGAATGAATCCTGGACCTACGCCTTCTATCTTGTGAGGGCCTGGTTCCCCTCCTGAAAGAACCGGAGATTCATCAGGTTCCACTGCCACTATAATGATCTTTTCGTTTCTTTTATGTAGTGCACTGGAAACTCCTGTGATACATTGGGCAGTACCGACTGATTGAACAAAAGCATCTACCCTCTGGCCTGACTGATCCCAGATTTCCTCAGCCATGGACACATAACCAGAGGCAGCATCGGGATTGTTGAATTGATCTGCAAAGAAGCTATTTGGAGCAGAACTCAATTCCTTTGCTTTAGCAATCATTCGTTGAATGAGCTCCCTGGTTGTGCGCCCCGCTTCGCTAGGAAGTTCAAGAACTTGGGCACCAAGAGCTCTCATATGATCTCGCTTTTCCCTGCTGAATGCATCAGATGTTACAATTGACAGATGATAACCCATCGCGGCGCAAATAAAAGCAAGTGAAGTGCCAGTACTCCCGCCTGTATATTCTACAACAGTGCCTTCAGGATTCAAATCACCACGTGAAACAGCTCCGGTGACAACAGCATGTGCCATACGATCTTTCATACTTCCAGTTGGATTGTGGCTTTCGAGCTTAACCAGAATACGTGCACAATCTTCCGGAACAACATGACCTAATTCAATAAGGGGTGTGTTTCCTATTGAAGTCAGTATTCTTGCTTCTTTACTCATGCTTTCTTAATTTCTTTCTTCGCGGTAGAACGGTAGAATTAACCGGCGCCCGTGCTGCACCTGTACTATTTTTGATTTGATCTAAACTCAACATGAGGTACTGCCCATGTTTTTGACGAACCAGTTATACCATTCTTATAATCAATGATTTCAAGCTTTTCTGGAATTACCCTGATAAGCGTATATGTGGAATTTTTATCCGGGTAAAAACTATCCCACTCTTCTTTCCAGTATTTCACAATTTTTTCTGGATCATTTATTAAAAAGGCAATACCTTGTATTACAACATAACCAGTTCCATTTGGAGCTTCATAGTACAGAGTCACTCTGGAATCATTACGAATCTCTCTTACTTTCCTGCTGTTTATATTTGTACCCAGCCAAACAACCATGTCATCATTGGGTGAGAAAGGATCCATTGTTCTAACCTGTGGATGGCCAGATTTGTCTAAAGTTATAAGAGCGCAATACTCAGTTGTCTCCATTATTTCTTTCGCAGCAGTAATAAGAGTATCACGTTCATAATTTGTTAAATCAGTGTCCTGAGCCCAAATCCCCATAGGACATAAGAGTAATATTGCAGAAAAAATAATCGATTCTGCACTGGTATATCTAATATACTTTTTCATGGTTTCTCCATTTTAGAAATTAGGGCCTTAGAATGGTGGAACTAAGCCGCCGTAGCCTGGTGCGGACTTTGCTATTCTGCAAAATAACTTCTTTGCATTTATTCAAAGAATTATCAGAAGCACATTTCCAGCCATTCATCGGCACTCCGATTACCGGCAATAATGAATTTTTCTTTATGCATTATGTGCACAAGTACTTTATATGAAGACCTGATCCTGCTGTTAAACTGCGTTGGATGTGCTTCTACAGCTTCTATCCTTTGCGTGTTATATTTTGACACATTCACACACAAATCCACAGTATTCTTAGGAACTGCAACACCATTAGCATAAAAGGGTGGAAGGGGTTTGGTAATGGCCATATGTAACAGCAATCTAACGGAATCTGAAAGATTAAAAGCCATTTCTGTGGCACGTCCAGTAAACTTGTGATCTCTGCTGCCTGTGATACCATCAGGACCGAAACTTATAACAACTTGAGGAGATATTTTCCTGAATAGATCATTTAACTTATGCTGTATGGAATCAGCATATTCGTGCACATGCCCATCCGGATATCCAAGAAAAACTGGAGGATTCTGTATCCCTATTGACCGCAATGCCTGAATAGACTCTTTTTCCCGTACCGCTCCGAGTGCATTGCCATACAAACCTTTACCTGTCTCATCTGGACCGTCATCACCTGAAGTCGCATACACTACAGTAATGTCAAATCCCTTTCCTGTTAGCATAGAAAGTGTTCCGCTAATAATAGTTTCATCATCGGGGTGCGCTAAAACTGCACATATCACGACTTCATTACTGTCTTTTAAAGCATGATTATTATCAGATCCACAACCAGATAACCATAGTGTGAATAAGAAGAAGAATATCAAATAAGAAATTTGGCATATTCTCTTTTTCATTAATGCTCTGTTTTTTTTGTGAATTGCTAGTTTCTTGTCTTCATGTTCTGTATAAATTACCGTGGTAATTTTAATCAGCTTTCAATAATCGGGACAGATTGTTATTAATGATATAAGGCAGCTTCTTAGTGATTTTCTCAACCGGCCAGTCCCACCATGCTATATTCATTAGTCTTTTAATAGTCTCTTCATCGAAACGCATACGTATTACCTTAGCAGGATTTCCGCCCACTATGCTGTATGGAGAAACGTCTTTAGTAACGACAGCCTTACTTGCAACTATTGCTCCATGACCAATCTTCACTCCTGGCATTATTGTGGCGTTATAGCCGATCCAAACGTCATGGCCGATAATTGTATCCTCAATATCTGATAGAATATCTGAGTCCGGTATTGCATGTTCCCATCCATTCTTAAAAATGTAGAAGGGGTATGTGGAAAATCCTTTCAGTGGATGGTTAGCTCCATTCATAATAAATTGAACGTTTCTAGCTATTGCACAGAACTTGCCTATGATCAGTTTATCTCCTACAAAATCAAAATGATACAATACATTTTCCTCGAATCTGCCTGGGCCCATTGGATCGTCATAATAGGTGTAATCTCCAATTATAATGTTTTCCCGGGTAATGAAATTCTTTAGAAAACCGACTTGGGGAAACCCATCCATTGGTTCTTTGCTATCCGGGTCTGGACCGTGCATAATTTAACATTTTTGGAGTTTTCTTAAGATGCAATATTGGGAAATGCATTTGAAGCTAATGGTGGTACAAAGCAGTCGTAACGTGGGACAGGCTTTGCTTTTTCGCAAAGAGCATAACATGCGTAAGAGGTCGGTTTTAATGATTTGTCAGGCAGTAGGCTTGAATTGTCAAAGTCATGGATTTGTAATGTCTATAATTGCTAACAGGTATTAGAGTTCTAATACTATTCTTTCCAGTCGCACCATGCTATTACAATCATTTCAATGTTCTGCTTATTCCTTTCAGCATCTTCAACACTTGCTATTTTCATTGTTCTACTAGTATTACCTTCTCCAACTAGCAATTTGTGGGAACCAGGAATTTTGGCACCCTGGTGGAACAACAAACTAGCGTGGTTTTTTGATTTTGGAAAAAAACTGGCCATATTGCCTTTGTAGGTAAATGTTGGTGCTTGCCACTTAATACATTCATCAATTCGGGTATCAGCGTTAAGTATGATTTCACGTAACTTTAACACTACCGGCTTCATTGGGTTTTCATATTTCTTGAGCCAATCCTCAACTTCTTTTTGTTTTCTCATGTGACTGTTTTTTATACGGAATGGTATTATTGCCGCCAAACGGTGGAACTAGGCAGCCATAGCGTGGGGCGGGCTTTGCTATTTCGAAAAGAGCATGACATATGAGATAGTTAGGCGCTAGTTTTCCCTGGTTTAAAAAATCTTACACATATATATGCTCCTATAAATGCCTCTAAAAAACTCAAGGGAATATTGAACCAAAGCATCCCAGTGGGTAAAACACCAACATTCCAGACTATTAACCACATCATCACAAAAGCTACAAACCAGGATAATACTGTTGTTTGAAACAGGGTATATCTTCTTGAAAGGATAAAAATCACAGTTGCGTGAAAGAATCCCCATATCATCCAGGCAATCATATTAATTGTCTCATTTGGGAATGTTAGGTTGAGAGTCTGGTATTTTTCAAGCCAATAGGATTCAACCAAAAACATCCATCTAACAGTTTCAGATATATTGATCCAGATTCCTGTGATTAATATTGGTAAAATAATCTTTCTGAATATTCCCATGGTATAATCTTTTAGTTGAAAATACTTGCATCTTTCTTCTATATAAACGTAGCTCTCATATTGATGCAATCAGTATTATAGATGGCAGACGGGTGGAACTAAGCCGCGATAAGTGGTGCGGGCTTTGCCTGATTTTGCGAAGAGCGTGACACGCGTTTCAGTCGGCGTTAGTGATTTGTTAGGTATTGTGGTGTTCCACACTTATTACCACATTTCCCTTTTTGTGTCCGGTCTCTACGTATCTATGAGCCTCTACCATTTGCTCCAATGGATAGCTTCTATCGATCACCGGTTTGAACTCACCAGACTTTGTAAGATCCAATAAGAGAACAAGATCATCATAGCTTACTTTGGCTAATCCATCATCTATTGAGATGTACTTTCCGTCGGTAGTGAGGGAGTTCTTCGCTTGTGATTTCAAGTTCTTCCTATCTGCAACTTGCTGTGGAACAGCATCCAGTATCAGATCATAAAGCTCGCCCCGTTTCGAATAGTCTTCTTTTGTGTAGTCAATTACCGTATCGGCTCCCAGGGACTTAACCAATTCCATGTTCGCAGTACTGCAAACCCCCGTAACTATAGCCCCATAATGCTTTATAATCTGAACAGCAGTGGTACCGATTGATCCTGAGGCTCCTACAATGAGAACATTCTTCCGTTTTTGGATGTTCCCCTTCTTCAGGAAGAACATTGCCAGCTCTCCTGGGTATGGGATCGCAGCAGCCTCCTCATAAGTAATATTGGATGGTTTTGACAACACAATCCAGTCTTCCGGAATGCATATGTACTGGGCATAGGTTCCAAATCTAGTCTTGGTCGGTGACAAGACAGTATATGCAAGAACCTGGTCATCGATCTTGAACCGTTTTACATCTCTTCCCACAGACTCGACATCTCCTGCAGCCACCATTCCCAGGATGGGATTTCTAGGTTTCCTGAAGCCCATTGCAATTCCCATCATTAGTCCCATCGGATGCCACTTAGGGATGTTGAAATTCCGAACTATACAGTCACTTGATGTAACTGTTGTCGCATGGATCTTTATGGATATCTCATTATTCTTGGGAACGGGTTTTTCCACCTCCTTCAGTTGAAGCACCTCCGGTGGTCCGTATTTCGTGCATACTATTGCTTTCATAAGTCTTTTTCTCCTAATTTACTTAGATCCTGCTAAATACAAAACCTAACGGTGGAACTAAGCCACCGTGGTGTGGCGGGAACTTTGCCCTTGCCGCAAATAGTGTGACACGCGTTTCGGTCGGCTTTAGTGATTTGTGCTACGTCTTTAGTTAATCTTACCCATAAAATTTATCCATTGCCTCATGAGCATTATCATGTGAAAAGGCAAAATATATAAGGCATTTAACTGCTTCTATACACTATTTAGCAAGTAAATCTTACTCTATTATTTGTCCTTGTTTGATTAATTCTGTTCGTACTTTATTGTATTCCAAATCTTGAACAGCTTTACCTTCTACAATAGCCAAACAAGCTATGACAGCTGAACTTTGACCCAACACCATGAATACAGGCTCCATACGAATAGATCCAAATGCTATGTGTGTGGCACTGAGACATACAGGTACAAGCAAATTAGAACATTCTTCTTTTTTTGGTATAATGGAGCGATAACTTATTGGAAAAGGAGCTTGAACACTTGCTTCAACATTGCCCTCATTGGAAACGTAGCCCACGGAATTTACATAACGTTTCGTATGATGTGAATCCATACCGTAGGCAGCCATGCCAATTGGGTCAGGGACTATTTCAATTCCTTCGCAGTTTTTTTGGGTCATTACATAATAGCTGATCATGCGCCGGGCTTCTCTTATGTACAACTGCTGCTGCCAGCCATCTCGACGTTCATATTCATCTTTGCATGTTCCCCATTGTGATACCTCATCTCTTACTTTTTTCGGAATACGAGGATGATAGGCCAGTGTCCACATTAATCCTTGCTGATACAGACGATGTCGTTCTAAAATTCTTTCACGTTCTTCATAGGAAGCTTCAGGATAATCCCAGTTTTGTCCAATAAAATCGCTGGAATATCCTTTTTGGTTGTTTGTATCTGTTTTGCGGTTGGGCATAGCAGAATTGATCCAGGGAACCAGCGGGTCACCATAGGAATACATTCTTTCTATGGGCCCTACAGCTGCTTCATAGTTACGGAACAGGAGTTCATATTCCAGTTCGTTATATTTTTCCGGTTTACTGAACGGTATTCGGTTATCTGGATGGTCTGTCAGGGTCATTCGGAAGCAGTAAGCTTGTATGCCTTTATCACCTTGTCCGTCTATTCCGGGACCACCTTCATGAATAAAAGGTAGAAGTCCACTTGAAGGATCACCTTTTACGATGTAAGGATCGACACCATCGATGAAATTATGGTGTGTACTATTATGCGAAATTGTCCCGAGTAGTGTTGAGCCGAATTCATTGGCCTGAACTCCGTTTAACGATTCTCCATACTGAGAATTCGATTCTCTGCCCACAGTATAGGAAATTCCTGCAGCTTCTAAAAGATCACCCTCATAAGTTGCATCAACAAATATTTTCCCGAAGTAGGTATCACCAGACTCCATTGAAATAGATTTAATGGAATTAGATTCTTTCGATATACCTGTTGCTCTATTGAGCCTCTGGTTATAGACTAGTGTAATGTCGAGATCTTTGATCATATCATGATACACTTTCAAAGCGGCTGATGGCTCAAATGTCCACATCGCATCTTCGTCTTTCTCAGAACGTGTTTGTCCCCCATCTATATATTCGGATCTGCGTTGCCAGACCCAATTGGCAGAATCCGAATAATGCTTTTTAATATTCCTATAGAACTCACGGGAAATCCCTCCAATAACCTGCTTATTCCCAATGTCTGTCTGGCCAAGGCCTCCGGTTGTGAGCCCACCCAATCGATTGGTAGGTTCAATTAGTACTACAGACTTCCCAAGTCTAGCAGTTTGAATGGCCGCGCTTATACCTGCAGAAGTTCCTCCATAAATTACAACATCTGCAGTATGCTGATCTTCGTTGTTATGACGGCTGCAGGACAAAGAAGCTATAATCAAAATTATAGCGAACAAAACATGTGTTATTTTCATAATAAAAAATCTATTTGGCTAAATGCTTACTGTCTAATTCACCTAGCTCTTAATTATTCCACAAATTATTATGGTACGTAAAACGGTGGTCTAAGCCTCCTTAGCGTGGCGCGGGCTTTGCGTATGTTGTAATGGTTGCGATATTGGTTTTTGCTTTTTCTGCAAAGGATGTGAGGCGCGTCACAGTTGGCTTTTTGTGATTTGTTATATATTCATTTTTGGTAATAATTCTCTCAAATTCCGGACTCTTGTTAGCAAAACGATATAGACCAAATCAAAAAAGAATATGATGAAGCCGATTATTAATATAGATATGTTAGGTCCATTTAATGCTGCACTTCCGATAATTCCAAACAAAATGGTAGGAGCAAGCGTGCCTATGCATTTGCTGTAAGCAATAGTCAACGACTGTCCTTCCGCTCCATGCCTATTATGAAGCATGATGATAAACAGAATCGACATCAGTAAATTTTGCATAAATGCAGCATAACTTCCACCCATTACAGTACCGAATTCTAATATAAATGCATACTGTACCAAGAATGATATAATCAGGCTGATTATGCCCCAGGTGTAAAACCATCCGGACTTTAGATTCTTTGGAAAATGCCGTCTCCCGAATTTGAAAAACGTGTACAGAATTACAATATCAAATAATGCCCATATCGCATTTATTATGACTTGTAATTGAGGACCTAATTCATGCAAATCATAGAATCCGTGCCAGACCTCCCAAGCGAAATTTAAAGATAGTGCCCAAAGCGGAATGCAGTATGTTTTCTGTTTAAAACCAATACGTATGCAGCTGATGTAGACAATGCTCCAGGCAATAGCACTGATAAACATTAGAAGCAGTTTAATATAATCCATATCAGGTGAATAAAATGGTATATATCGGTGGAACTAAGCCGCCGTAGCGTGGCGCGGGATTTGCCGTTATTCGTCACCTGAGGTGACTCATGAGCTCGCTTCGCTCGGTTCTGCGAAGGGCGTGACACGCATTGCGGTCGGCTTTTTGTGATTTGTTGAGTCTACTTACTTGATAGCATCCAACACCGGATGCTGTATGCCATTGTCTCAATTCCATGCCTCGCCAAATTGGCCTATTTCCATCACAACGTCTAATGTGAACTGCTTTGGAATCCCAAAGTATTCATGGGCGGCTTCTATCATTTGATCCCGGCTGTTCAGGGATTGGCTATTTGAAACTGTACCTTCAGACTCTATCAAGGTCAGATTATGAAGAACTATTGATCGGTTAGGAAAGAATCGAGCCAGCAAAATTGCCTTCATAAAGGTGGAATCTTCTCGAAATGAGTCTGCTATTATCTGATGAAATTCTTGAATCTTTCTGGCCATTGGATTTACTGAATAACTATGTGCCAGGCTACCGTCTCTGAATAACTCCATGAGTGAACTACCCCTTGCATCCTGGGGCTTGAGTACATATTGGTCCCTGCCAAGTACAATAGTGTAGTCAGTAGTCAGATCTCGTGGAATCGGGGATAAAAAAGGAGCTCCATAGCCTACATCTATGAGATATTCTCGCTGAGCTACCATAACCACACTGACTAAGTGGACATTTGGATTCGACATATCTGCACCACACAACTTGATCTGATATCCAAGATTTGCCAGAAGTAAATAAAAATAATAGTTATTGGGATAACACGTTCCGCCAAAATGGAAGCGCTCAATGCCATCCAGGAAGAATTCTAGACTAGGTAAACCGTGTAGTAAGTGATGCTTTTTGTAGAAGAGCTTTGATATGTTCTCGAAAGGAACCTTAACTAAGTGGGCTTGGACAAGTTCATATAAAGCTTCGGTGCCAGGCTTTCGTCTCGGGATGCCCAGCAAATTGAGATAACGTTTAAGGAGGCCCGAAGGAATTGTGGGATGATGCATATTTATTTATGAGTGCCTTTCGTTTTTCAACGCTATTTCTGATAGCCGCTCAACGGTGGAACTAAGCCG